>JBGGME010000204.1:0-56223 GCA_041288195.1 Hyphomicrobiaceae bacterium | reverse complement strand
ATATAAGAATATGCATTTAAGAATACAAAAAGATTCATCTTGAGAATGCATTTTTCAAATAAGAAAGGGGGCCGACCCTTGACCTAATTGGGCGACGTGTTGCAATAGGGAATAGCGATTAAATGGCTCAACAGAGCCAATCCACACGTGTCGCACAAGATTACCTTTGCGACATGGGACCGGCCATCGATGGCTGCTCGACTACCTGCGTCCCTGCCAACCTAAGCGCGTTACGAAAGCCACGCTCCGCGACGCTGCTATGCGAGAACTCAAGATCTCGAAGAACTCATTCGACTCTGCCTGGATCGCTGCTATCGAAGACACTGGCCGGCACGATTGGTATGAACCTTTACGTCGCCAACCGCGCACTCGTCAGCCTGCTCGCGCCCCAACTGCTTAGCGCTTAGCGGTTTGGTGGCGCGACCGTGATGTTGCATGTGGGAGTCCGGCCGATAGGAGGTTCGATGGTGAAGTCATCGGCACCATCTACGAAAACCCCGAGCTTCTAAAGTGAAGTCAGTCCTTTTCATCGTCACCTCCCTGTTCGCCTTCTACGTAATCATGCGGCTATGGCAGACCGGCTACGACTGGTGGGTCGGCAACCGTGCCCAAGGCCTCTCTAACATCGAGGGTGGTGCTAAGAGCTTCTGGATTGCCGTCCTACTCCTCTTCGCCGCGCTCTTCCTAGCCAACTGCGTCTACGCAATCAGTCGAAACCTCTAAAAGCAAAAAGCCCCGCTTCCGCGGGCTTTGCTAGTCCTTAATCACATACACCCCGTAGCTTCTCACAGTCGAATCCAGCACAGCTCCCTTCTTAAACCGATCTAGATGCTTCAGCTTCTCCACGTCGAAGCGCGCTTTCACTGGGGCCTGGTCCGCCCACTTCAGATGCCACCTGTCTCTCACGAACTTGCGGTACGCTTGCACTCGGACAGGTAGCTTGTCGTCAGAGCGAACCCAATCTGCTACGTACTCACCTCCATCGTCGGCGTTGAAGAACGTCTCGTTGCCGTATTGCATCTTCGATCCATAGTTGCCACTCATGCACTATGGCTCTGAAGGTGGGAACACAACGAAAACATTCAAGCCCGCTGAAGTGGGCTCCAACGCTCGAAATCGGGTGCAACCACGGTGCAAAGTGCGGCTAACCCATTGAATTAGCACGCTTGCTCCCTCATTGAAGATTTGGTTCACGGCAAGGCCCATGGCTGAGGAAAAGACGTCGTCGAGAAAGGTAGCGGGTGCACCGTTGCACCGCTACCGCTCGCATACCTGCGGCGCGCTGCGTGCTGGCGATATCGGCAAGGACGTGCGGCTGTCCGGCTGGGTGCACCGCGTGCGCGACCACGGCGGCCTGTTGTTCATCGACCTGCGCGACCACTACGGCCTGACCCAGGTGGTGGCGGACCCGGACAGCCCGGCCTTCAAGGCGGCCGAGAAGGTGCGCTCCGAGTGGGTGGTTCGCGTCGACGGCAAGGTGCGCGAGCGTCCCGAGGGCACCCTCAACCCGGAGTTGCCGACCGGCGAGGTCGAGGTGTTCGCCACCGAGATCGAAGTCTTGAGCGCGGCCAAGGAGTTGCCTGTACCCGTCTTCGGCGAGCCGGACTATCCGGAAGACTTGCGGCTGCAATACCGCTTTCTCGACCTGCGCCGGGATTCCCTGCACCGCAACATCATGCTGAGGAACGAGATCATCGGCTCGATCCGGCGGCGCATGCGGGACTCGGGCTTCTTCGAGTTCCAGACGCCGATCTTGACCGCTTCCAGCCCGGAGGGCGCGCGGGACTACCTGGTGCCCTCGCGCGTGCATCCGGGCAAATTCTACGCCCTGCCGCAGGCGCCGCAGCAGTTCAAACAGCTGATCATGATCGCGGGCTTCGATCGCTACTTCCAGATCGCGCCCTGCTTCCGCGACGAGGATGCGCGCGCCGATCGCTCGCCCGGCGAGTTCTACCAGCTCGACCTCGAGATGAGCTTCGTCGAGCAGGAGGACGTGTTCGCCGCCGTCGAGCCCGTCATGCGCGGCCTGTTCGAGGAGTTTGCCAACGGCAAGCCGGTGACGCCGAAGTTCCCGCGCATCGCCTACGACGAGGCGATCCAGAAGTACGGCTCCGACAAGCCGGACCTGCGCAACCCCATCGTCATGGCCGATGTGACCGAGCACTTCCGCGGCTCGGGCTTCAAGGTTTTCGCAGGCATGATCGAGAAGGACCCCAAGGCGCGGGTGTGGGCGATCCCTGCGCCGGGTGGCGGCAGCCGCGCCTTCTGCGACCGCATGAACGGCTGGGCGCAGAAGGAAGGCCAGCCGGGCCTCGGCTACATCTTCTGGAGAGAAGGCGAGGAAGGCGGCGCAGGACCCGTCGCCAAGAACGTCGGGCCGGAGCGCACCGGCGCAATCCAGAAGCAGCTCGGCCTCAAGGTCGGCGACGCCGTGTTCTTTGCCGCCGGCAACCCGGACAAGTTCTACAAGTTCGCGGGCGAGGCGCGCAGCATGGTCGGGCGCGAGCTGAAGCTCATCGACGAGAACCGCTTCGAGTTTTGCTGGATCGTCGACTTCCCGATGTACGAGTGGAACGAGGAGGAGAAGAAGATCGACTTCTCCCACAACCCGTTCTCGATGCCGCAGGGCGGGCTCGCCGCGCTTGAGGCTGCCAAGAGCAACGAGGACCTGCTCAAGATCAAGGCCTACCAGTACGACATCGTCTGCAACGGCGTGGAGCTGTCCTCCGGCGCCATCCGCAACCATCTGCCCGAGGTGATGGAGAAGGCGTTCGCCATTGCCGGCTACGACAAAGCGGTGCTGGAAGCCAAGTTCGGCGGCATGCTGAAGGCGCTGCAGTACGGCGCTCCCCCGCACGGCGGCATCGCGCCCGGCATCGACCGCATCGTGATGCTGCTGGCGGGCGCCACCAACCTGCGCGACGTCATCATGTTCCCCATGAACCAGCAGGCGCAGGACCTGCTGATGGGCGCGCCGAGCGAGGTGACGCAGAAGCAGCTGCGCGAGCTGCATATTCGACTGGCTGTGCCGGAGCGCAAGAGTTGAAGCATGATCATCGCGGCCTAACACACAGTGCGCGAGCCGGATGACATGCGAAATTCGGCACCGGATGCAATCTGGTGTATGCTTCGGCGAGGTGATTGCCATGCCTCCCGTACTACGTGCCCATAAGGCCAGGATCGACATCGCTTGTCGCCGCTTCGGCGTCGAGCGGCTCGAGCTATTTGGCTCCGCTACCACGAAGTCTTTCGACGAGAACGCGAGCGACCTCGATTTCCTCGTCACGTTCAACGCCGAAAGCAGGAAGAAGGCGTTCGACAACTACTTCGGCCTGCTCGAGAGCCTCGAAGAGATTTTCGGCAGACCCGTAGACCTCGTTACCGCCGCCTCCGTGAGAAACCCCTATCTCGTCCGCGAAATCGAGAACCAGCGGCAGCTTGTCTATGCCGCATAGGCCCGAGAAGCTCTTGTCCGATGTCCTTGCTGCGGCGGCAGCCATTCGCCAGTTCCTGCAGGGAAATACTCGGGAAACCTACGGCAACGATCTCATGCTTCGTTCGGCCGTCGAGAGGCAGCTCGAGATTCTCGGCGAAGCCGTGCGGCGGTTGGAGGCGCTTGATCCGTCACTTGCGCGGCGGATCAGCGAGCACCGCAGGGTCATCGCCTTCCGCAACATCATTGCGCATGGCTACGACGGCTTGGATGACGATATTGTTTGGCAGATTGTGACGGGGAAACTCCCCGTCTCGCGGCGGAGGCACGCCAGCTTCTCCACGAAATAGAGGATGCAACGTGACCGAATTTCCGGGAAGTATGCCCCTGACATAGGGTGCGGAGCGAGCCGGGCGTCACGCTCGGATTGGCCGGAGGCGCGAGAGTTGTCCAATCAGGATGAGGCATCCGGCAAGCCGTCGGGTGCCGCCGCAGCATCGGCCAGTCTTCGTCCGCCCCTCAGGGAAACGCCAAGCAACAGGCTTTCGCCGCAGCGCATGGCCGCGCTGCTCGTCACCGTCACGGCCGTACAGGGCCTTTCGACCTTCGCCGTCCTCGCGCTTCCCACCCTCGCAACACGCGCCTCCGCCACCTTCGGCGTCGGCGCCGAGGCGGTCGGCTACCAGATCAGCATCGTCTACCTCGCCGGCGCCGCGCTCTCCAGCATCGCCGGCCTGTTCGTGCGGCGGTGGGGCGCCGCGCTCACCAGCATCGTCGCACTGGCCCTGACCTGCCTCGGCGTGCTCGCCATGGCGAGCGGCCAGCTGGCCCTGACCATCCTCGCCTCGGCAGCGCTCGGGTGCGGCTACGCGCTGACGAATCCCGCGGCCTCCCATCTCCTGTTCCGCTTCGCGCCGCGCCATCGCCAGAACCTCGTCTTCGCCCTGAAGCAGACCGGCGTGCCGATGGGCGGCATGGTCGCCGCGCTCCTGCTGCCGACCCTGGCGGAGCGGTTCGGCTGGCAGGCGGCCATGGCCATCGGCGCCGGCCTGCTGGCGGTCGTCATCGTGCCCCTCGCCTTCATGCGCACCCGCCTCGACGACGATCGCGACCCCACGTTCCGCGTCAAGGGCGGCATGCTGGCCGGCGTCCTGCTCGTAGCCCGCCACCCCCGGCTCAGGGCGTTGGCCATCATGGGACTCACGTACGCCTCGTTCCAGTTCTGCCTCTTCGCGTTCCTCATCACCATGCTGGCGCAGGATTTCGGCTGGTCGCTCATCGCCGCCGGGCAAATGGTGACCGGCATGCAGATCGGCGGCGTCGTCGGCCGCATCGCTTGGAGCGTCCTTGCCGACCGCATCGGTCACGGGCTCGATCTGCTGGTGGGGATCGGCATTGCCTCGGCGGCCTTTGCCCTGGTCGTCGCCACAGCCACCGCTGCCTGGCCCGTATGGCTGTTCGCCGTCGTTCTGTTCGGCTTCGGCTTCTGCCTCGTGGGCTGGAACGGCCTCTGGATGGCCGAGATCGCCCGCGCCTGCCACCCGCAGGAGGTGGGGCTCGCCACCGGCGGCGTGCTGGTCTTCACCTTTGGCGGCATCGTGTTCGGGCCTGCCGCCTTCGCCACGCTCTACCGCGTGCTCGGTAGCTACGCGCTCACCTTCGGCGCCTTCTCAGTGATGGCCCTCATCGGCGTCGCTGCGCTCCTGTCCGTACGGACCCGCGGCGGCTCGTAGCCGCGGCGTAGGGCGCAATAGCGGAGCGTATTGCGCCGATCTTGCCCGTCTGATCGGCGCAATACGGCTAACGCCTATTGCGCCCTACCTTGCGCTTGCTACCGAGCGCGCGGTCGACCATCGCCTCGGCCGAGCCCAGATAGTTGACGGGGTCGGTCAGCTCGGCGAGGCGCTTCTTGTCGAAGTGGCGCGTTACCTCCGCGCTGCGCTCGAGCTCCTCGAGCAAGGTGGTGCCCTTGTCGAGGGCAGCGCGGCAGGCGCCGTAGACGATGTCGTGCGCTTCCCCGCGCCCCGTGTGCCTGGCGAGCGCCATCATGACGGCCTCCGCCACGATCAGCCCGCCGGTGAGGTCGAGGTTGCGGCGCATGCGGCCCGCGTCGACGATCAGGCCCTCCACCAGGAAGCGCGCCTGGCGCAGCGCCCCGCCGGTGGCGATGAAGGCCTCGGGGATCGCCACCCACTCGAGCTGCCAGGGGCCGGTGGCGCGCTCGTGGTCGGCGGACATGGCGTCGAGCATCAGGCCCGCCTGCTGGCGCACGACCTTGCCGAGCGCGACGATGAACTCGCAGGCGATCGGGTTGCGCTTCTGCGGCATGGTGGAGGAGGAGCCGCGGCCCTTGACGAACGGCTCGAACGCCTCGCCCACCTCGGTCTGCATCATCAGCATGACATCGGTTGCGATCTTGGCGAGCGTGCCGGCGATCAGCGCCAGCAGCGACACGGTCTCGACCACGCCGTCGCGGGCAACATGCCAGGGCGTCGCCGGGCGGCCGAGGCCCAGCTCCTCCATCAGCGCGTCGTGCACGGCCAGCCCCTTGTCGCCGAGCGAGGCGAGCGTGCCGGCTGCTCCTGCAAATTGGCCGACGAGCACGCGCGGCTTGATCTCCTCCAGCCGCTGGCGGTGGCGCACGATCATGCCGCGCCACACGGCGGCCTTGTAGCCGAACGTCACCGGCAGGGCGTGCTGGAGATGCGTGCGGCCCGCCATCACGGTGCCGCGGTGCTTCTTGGCCAGCGCCGCCAGCGCCGCGTCCATCGCCGCGAGATCGGCCTCGACCAGCTCCAGCGCCGCCCTGATCTGCAAGACCGTGGCCGTGTCCATGATATCCTGGGTGGTGGCGCCCCAGTGCACGTAGCGGCCCGCGTCTCCACACTGCTTGGCGAGCTGGTGCACGACGCCGACGATTGGATAGCCGACGAGATCGGTCTCGGCCTTGAGCTTGGCGACGTCGATGGCGTCCGCACGCGCTAGCTTCTTGATCGCGGCGGCTGCGTCCTTGGGAATGACGCCGACACGCGCCTCCGCGGCCGCCAGCGCCACCTCGACCTCGACGTAGCGCCCGATCAGGCCCTCGTCGCTGAAGATTTCGCGCATCCCCGCGGAGCCGAATGCGTCGCGGAAGATGGCGGAGTCGAACATCGTTGAAGGCATTAGCGGCACCAACGTTTGGGCGAGCCGGGCGGAAATGGGTGCAATACGCTAGTTGGCGCTCGATCCGATTGGCGGAATCTGACCCACAGCAGCCTGCGGGCCGGGCGCGGCCGCTGCCGCGTTGGCGGCGGCGAGGCGGTTCACGAGCTCCTGGCACAGTGCACGAATAGACGTTCCAGATTCTCCTGGATACTTGGCGACGTAGGATCGCTCCACGGGGCTGAGCTGGGCCGCATGCTGCAGCGCGCTTGTGCGCGGCACCGTCTGGGCGAACAGACGGTTCTCCGGATTGTTGCCGAGCCAGCGCTGGTACTCGGTCTCCACCGACGACTGTGCATCGCGCATGTTGATGACGACGCCGAGGTTCTCCGCAAACCCCATCTCGGGGTTGAGGCCCTTGAAGCGGCGAAACACCTCGAGCCCGCAGGTCGACACGTAGTCGGGCTTGGTCGGCGAGAGATGGAAGTCCGCCTCCCTGAGCCACGACTCCGTCAGCACCGAGAGGCCCGGTGGACAATCGACGAGCACGATGTCGAACACGCCGCGCACGTGGTTGAGCAGCGCGCCGATGCTGGTGCGCAGCCTCGCGTGCAGGCTCTCCTTGGACACCTCGCGCTCGAACAAGGTGAGCTGCATGTCGCTGGGGACGAGGTAGACCGTGCGCGCCTCGTCGACATCGGAGACGCCGCCGACCACGAACCGCGGCCAGTCGACCGCCACGTTGTTGAGCACGCTCGCGACCAGCAGGTCGACGATGGTGAGCCCGTCCGACTGCAGCCGATGCAGGTTGGAGGACGACAGCAGCATGGCGCTGACGCTCGCCTGCGCGTCGGAGTCGATGATGAGCACGTTCTTGTGGAACTGGGCCGACAGCGTTTCGGCGAGCGAGAGCACAAGCGTGGATTTGCCGACTCCACCCTTGGTATTCATCACGGCTATTGCGTTGCGCATGGCCCCCACACGTCCGTCCGTGCGCCGCCGACCCGGTGCATCCGGTTGATTGTCACCTCATGTGCCGGGCAAATGTGGCAGACTCCGGGTGCCGCTTTCAAGGGCGAGCCGCGTGATCGGGCAAGGATCGGCCTACCGCGTCCCCCGGCGGCGGCGTTGCGCCGCTGGTTGCGGGGCGGGAGCGGCAGGTCGCGCGCCACCCGTTTGGGCAGGCTTGGCAGCCTCGGCTTCGACCGGCTCCCGCACCAGGTAGTGGTACTCCCGGTTGGGTCGCATGTCCGCCGCCGCCGCGAGCCGGTTCGACATGTTGTAGAAGGCGGCGACGGCGGCGATGTCCCAGATGTCGCGATCGCTGAACCCGGCCCCGCGCAGCGCATCGCGGTCCTGCTCCTCGATCTTGTCGGGCGCTTCCGTGAGCTTGACCGTGAAATCGAGCATCGCCTTCTGGCGGGTGTCCAGGTCGCCGGCGCGATAGTTCTGGGCGATCAGCTCGCCGAGTTCGGGGTCGCGCCCACGCTGGCGAACGGCCGCGCCGTGGGCGGTAAGGCAATAGTGGCAGTGGTTGACCGAGCTGACGGCGACCGCGATCAGCTCCCGCTCGAGCTTGGAGAGGCCGCTGTCGCCCAGCATCAGGTCATCGGCCATCAGGATGAAGGCGCGCAGCTTGGCGTTGTCGAAGGCGTAGGCGCGCAGCACGTTGGGGATGAAGCCCAGCTTCTCCTTGCACTTGTCGAAGTAGGCCTGCATGTCGGGCTCGAGCGTCGCCTGCGCACCGGCATCGAGCGCCATCACCTTGTCCTTGCCTCGCATGGTCCATCCTCCCGCTCGCGGCATTGGGCTCAAAGGCGAGTGCGGCGCCCGGATTGTCAACGGGCGATCATCTCGATTGTCAATGTTGCCATCGGGGTTCACACTTCGGCCCGCAATCGGCATGGGAGGAAGGCGGCATGGCGCTCGAGGCCGATATAGGCGCAAGCGGCCTGATCCGGCAGGTGCAGAAAGTGCTCGGCAACGGCTCGCCGGCCGGGCCGTTCGTGCCGCTTCTCTATGGCCGCAAGGGACTGGCCGAGCTCGAGGGTCTCCCCCCCGCTTGGCTCGCCGCCAACGCCCGCCAGGCGCTCGAGTTCGTCGCCACCAAGCCGAAGGGCCGCCACAAGCTGCGCGTCCGTAGTGCGGCCGTCGACGGCAACGGCGCCATGCCCGACGGGGCGATGATCGAGATCCTCAACGACGACATGCCGTTCCTGGTCGACTCGGTGGCGGGCGAGCTGCAGCACCGGGGGCTCCCTGTGCGCCTGCTGCTGCACCCGATTTTCAAGACCCGGCGCGACAGGTCCGGCCGGCTGCAGGAGATCACCGGCCCCGGTGACCAGAGCTGGAACGACGGGCACCAGGAGAGCTACATCGCCATCCTTACCAAGGCGATGCAGGACCGCGAGGCGCGCGAACTCGCCGACGCGCTGTCGGCGATCCTGGCAGAGGTGCGCATCGTCGTGGCGGACTGGCGGGCCATGCTGGAGCGCCTGACGGGGGCTGGGCGCCAGCTGGAGATGGCACCCGGCAGCGTGCCCCGCGACCTGCTCTCGGAGTCGACGGCGTTCGTGCGGTGGCTGGCGCAGGACAATTTCACGCTGCTCGGATCGCGCGAGTTCGAGCTCGTCGGCGATGCCAGCCTGGGCAACCTCGCCCCCGTCGAGGGCAGCGGGCTCGGCGTGCTGCGCGACCCGCATATCGAGGTGCTCCGCCGCGGCACCGAGCTGGTTGCCATGACGCCGGAGGTGCGGCGCTTCTTCTTCGAGCCGGCGCCGCTCATCATCACCAAGGCCAACGTGATGGCCCGCGTGCACCGGCGCGGTCACATGGACTACGTCGGCGTCAAGACCTATCGCCCCGACGGCAGCGTCAAAGGCGAGGTTCGCTTCGTGGGCCTCTTCACATCCCAGGCCTACGTGCGCCCGCCGGCGGAGATTCCGCTGCTGCGCCACAAGGTCGACGGCGTGATCGCGGCATCGGGCTATCCGCCCGCCAGCCACGACGGCAAGGCGCTGCTCAACATCCTCAACACCTTCCCCCGCGACGAGCTGTTCCAGATCGGCGTCGAGCAGCTGCAGGAATGGTGCGAGGGCCTCCTCGACCTCGAGTTCCGCCCGCGCGTGCGCGTGTTTGCGCGCGTCGACAGCTACGACCGATTCGTGTCGGTGCTGCTCTATGCGCCGCGCGACCGCTACAACACCAAGGTGCGCGTGCGTATCGGCGACCTGCTTGCGCAGACCTACAACGGCCGCATCGCCGCGTTCTATCCCTACTTCCCTGAAGGCCCGCTGGTGCGGGTGCAGTTCATCGTCGGTCGCTACGAGGGCGAGACGCCGCACGTGGAGATCGGCGAGCTGGAGCGCCGGATCGAGGCGATCCTTCTCACCTGGGAGGATCGGCTGGCCGTTGTCATCGCCGGCACCGGCGACCGGTCCGAGGCGTTGCTCGCCAAGTACGGCAGCGCCTTCTCGGCTGGATACGCGGAAATCTTTCCGCCGGAGCGTGCGCTCGAGGACATCGAGCGCATCGAGCGCTTGGGGCCAGACCAGCCGCTCGTGATCGACTTCCATCGCGACCCCGGGGCACCAGCTGGCCGCATCCATGCCGCCGTCTATTCGCTGGGCGCTTCCATCCGCCTCTCCGAGCGCGTGCCGGTGCTGGAGAACCTCGGGTTCTCGGCCATCGACGAGCGCTCCTACCAGATCCGCCCGCGCTTTGCCGACGGGGAGCGCGAGGTGGCGTTGCACGACATGATGCTCGAGACCGACGGCGGTGCCGCGATCGAGCTCCAGCGGCTGGACAAGCGCCTCGAGGCTGCGTTCATCGCCGTGGTTCGCAACGAGGCCGACAACGACGGCTTCAACCGGCTGGTGATCGGTGCCGGCGCCGACTGGCGCGAGGCGGCCGGCATGCGTGCCTATTGTGCCTATCTGCGGCAGCTCGGCTCCCCGTTCGGCCTGCGCTACCTCGCCGATACGCTCGCGAGCCATGGCGGCCTCGTGCGCGATCTGCTCGAGCTTTTCCACCTGCGTTTCGATCCCGACCGCAGGCTCGGCGCCGAGCACCGGGAGGCGGCTGCAGCCCCCGTGCGCAAGCGGATCGAAGGCGCGCTCGCCGGCGTGTCGAGCCTGGATGAGGATCGCATCCTGCGCCAGGTCCTCAATCTCATCGAAGCCACCGTGCGCACCAACTTCTACCAACGCGACGCGTCCGGCCGGCTCCCCGCCACGCTTGCCTTCAAGCTCGACAGCAAGGCGGTCGAGGCCGCGCCGCAGCCCAAGCCTTTCCGCGAGGTCTGGGTCTACTCGCCGCGCGTGGAGGGCATTCACCTGCGCTTTGCGCCAATCGCCCGCGGCGGCATCCGCTGGTCGGACCGGGCGCAGGACTTCCGCACCGAGGTGCTGGGCCTGGTGCGCGCCCAGCTCGTCAAGAACGCCGTCATCGTGCCGTCGGGCGCCAAGGGCGGATTCCTGCCCAAGCAGCTGCCGCGCGGGGGCGGGCGCGAGGAGATCCAGAAGGAAGGCATCGCCGCCTATCGCATCTTCATCTCGGCCCTCCTCGACATCACCGACAACATCAAGGACGGCAAGGTGGTGCCGCCGCGGCAGGTCGTGCGCTACGACAGCGACGATCCCTACCTGGTCGTCGCGGCCGACAAGGGCACCGCCACCTTCTCCGACATCGCCAACGAGATCTCGGCCCAGCACAACTTCTGGCTGGGCGATGCCTTCGCCTCGGGCGGCTCGGCCGGCTACGACCACAAGGGCATGGCGATCACGGCGCGCGGTGCCTGGGAGTGCGTCAAACGCCACTTCCGCGAGATGGACATCGACATCCAGCAGCAGCCGTTCCGCGTCGTGGGCGTGGGCGACATGTCGGGCGACGTGTTCGGCAACGGCATGCTGCTCTCCGAGCACATCTGCCTGGTGGCGGCCTTCGACCACCGCGACATCTTCCTCGATCCGCATCCGGGACCCGCGAGCTTCGCCGAGCGCAAGCGCCTGTTCGGACTGCCGCGCTCGAGCTGGCAGGACTACGACAAGGCCAAGATCTCCACGGGCGGCGGGGTATTCTCGCGCGGCGCCAAGTCGATCCCGCTGAGCGCCGAGGTCAGGGCGCTGCTCGGACTCGACGCCGACAGCCTCATGCCCAACGAGCTGATCCGCGCGATCCTCAAATGCGAGAGCGACCTGTTGTGGTTCGGTGGCATCGGCACCTACCTGCGCGCCTCCTCCGAGACGGATGCCGAGGTCGGCGACCGCGGCAACGATCCCCTGCGCATCACGGCGGCGCAGGTGCGCGCGAAAGTGATCGGCGAAGGCGCCAACCTCGGCGTCACGCAGCGCGCCCGCATCGAGTTTGCAGGGCGCGGCGGGCGCATCAACACCGACTTCATCGACAACTCGGCCGGCGTCAACACCTCCGACCAGGAGGTCAACATCAAGATCGCCGTCGCGCCCGCAATCAGATCCGGCAAGCTCGGCATGGAGGCCCGCAACAAGCTGCTGGTCGAGATGACCAAGGACGTCGGCGCCGCCTCGCTGCGCAACAACTACCAGCAGTCGCTGGCGCTGAGCCTCACCGAGCGGCGCAGCACTGCCGAGCTCGCCGATTACGCGCTGCTGATGCGTGCGCTCGAGGCCCGCCGCCTGCTCGACCGTGCGCTGGAGGCGCTGCCGAGCGACATGGAACTGCAGGAGCGGGCGCGCAGCGGGCGCGGACTGACCAGGCCGGAGCTGGCGGTGCTGCTCAGCTATGCCAAGATCGCGCTCCAGCACGATCTGCTCGAGAGTGCCGTTCCCGAGGAGCCGCAGTTGGAGCCCTGGCTCAGCGGCTACTTCCCGCCGCTGCTGCGCCAGCGCTTCGCCGGCGACATCCAGAAGCACAGCCTGCGGCGCGAGATCGTCGCGCTCGGCCTCACCAACGCCATCATCAACCGCGGCGGCCCGGCCATGCCCGCGCGCCTCGTCAGCGAGACGCAACGCACGCCCGCCGAGGTCGCCTACGCGTTCCTGGCCACCCGCGAGGTCTTCGATCTGCCCGCGCTGTGGCTGCGCATCGATGCGCTCGACGGCAAGGTCAAGGGCGACGCGCAGATCGAGCTCTACCAGGCGACGCGCGACCTCGTGAACGCGCAGACGCTCTGGTTCCTGCGCAACGGCGCTGCCGCCGCCGATCTCTCTGGCGCCATCTCGCGGCACCGGGAGGGTCTCGCCACGCTCCGGGCCGGACTAGCGCAGGTCTTGCCCGACCGGCGCAAGGCCCAGATCGAGCGCAAGGCCGGCGCGCTTGCCGCCGCCGGCATACCCGTCGACGTCAGCAGCGATATCGCCGCCCTCGATGTGCTGGGCCTCGCGCCTCCCATCACCGAGATCGCCGAGGAGTCGGGCGCATCGGTGGCGGAGGCAGCGCACATCTTCCTCGCCATCGGCGAGCACCTGCGCCTGTCGGACCTCGCCGCCAATGCAGGCGCTATCCCCACGCCCGACACCTATGATCGGCTGGCCGTCGCTCAGGCGCTGAGCCAGCTCGAGGCCGCGCAGGCGGCCTTCACGCGCGCAGCGCTGCTGCGCAAGGGAGGCGTGGAGGCCTGGCTCGCGGAGCTGGGCGGTCGGCTGCAGCGGGTCAAGGCCACGCTCGATGAGGTCGCCGGCGATGCGGTGCTGACGGTCTCGCGGCTTCTGGTCGCCGCCGGCCAGCTCAGCGATCTGGCAGCCGGCTCGACCGATCCCTCGCCATCAGCCAGCATGGGCCAAGCAGCGGGTCGTTCCAGATCCGCCGCCAAGCGAAGCCCGCCCGCTCGTAAGCCCGCACCGCGGCCTCGTTCCTGATCGACACGAGCCCGCAGCAGGCGATCGCCAGCGTCGTGGCAAACACCTCCTCCACGAGCCGGCCCAGCGCGACGCCGCCGAGGCCGCGGCTGCGATGCTGCTCGGAGCCGATGAAGAGGTCGACATCCCACGTCCCCGGCTCGATCGCCTGCGGCCGCTCCCCGCCCCACAGCCCGACGTCGACGGCATGCGCGTAGCCGATCGGCTCCTCGCCGAAGAGGACGATGCGGCAGACGGCCGTGTCGCTCGCCATCGCCAGGGCGATCTCGGCCTCGGCGCTCGCTGCATTGCCCCACCATGCCGCAATCTCGGGCTCGGCCAGCCAGCGGCGAATGCGGAAGCGATCCTCCGGCACGGCCGGTCGCAGGCGAATGTCGGTCTCGCTGTCGGACACGTACGGGGTCCTCGGTCTCGCGCCCGCTCATGTAGCACGGACCTGCCGACCCGCGGTCGTGAACGCGTCCACTCGAGGCTACGGCTTGGCTTCGGGGCGGCGGCAGCATAAGTTGTGGCCCCGTGCGGCGGCGATGCGCACGCCAACGATTGTTCGACTGCCAATCCGCAAAGCCCAGTGTGAAAGGAAACGCGTTATGACGATCAAGGTCGGCGACCGCCTGCCCGATTCGACATTCATGACCATGGGGCCCGACGGCGCGCCCAAGCCCACGAAGACGGCCGAGGTTTTCGGCGGCAAGCGGGTTGCCCTGTTCGCCGTGCCCGGCGCCTACACGCCGACCTGCCACAAGCAGCACATGGCGGGCTTCGTGCAGAACTACGACGAGCTCAAGAGCAAGAAGTTCGACGTCGTTGCCTGCACGGCGGTCAACGACGTCTTCGTGCTCACCGCCTGGGCCCGGGACTCCAAGGCCGACGGCAAGATCGAGATGCTGGCGGACGGCAGCGCCGAGTTCGCCAAGAAGATCGGGCTCGACATCGATCTCAACGCCCGCGGCCTGGGAACGCGATCCAGGCGCTACTCGATGATCATCGAGGACGGCGTGGTGAAGTCCCTCAATCTCGAGGATGCGCCGCCCAACCACGACAAGTCGAGCGCCGCCACCTTGTGCAAGCTCGCCTGAGGCACGGACGCTGTCATTCCCGTAAGCGCGGAGCGCGCCAGCGGGAGTCCAGCAGCTGACCGGGACGGCGGAGATTTCGGCTGGGTCCCCGCTCTGCGCTTCGCTTGGCGGGGGATGACGGGGAGGCCTACGCTGGCGCGGCGGTGTCGGGCTTGGTGGCCGGCGCCCCGGCCGATGCCTCGCCGTCCTCGGCCAGCACCGCGAGCAGCCGGTCGCGGATCGCCTTCTGGCGCTGCGGGCTCGTGATCTTCTTGTCGGTCAGGTCCGTGACGTAGAACACGTCGACCGCCTTCTCGCCGAAGGTGGTGATGTGCGCTGAGGTGATGTCGAGGTTGAGGTCCGAGATTGCGCTCGTGAGCTCGTAGAGCAGCCCCGGGCGGTCGAGCCCCGATACCTCGATCACGGTGAACTGGTTGGACACGGCGTTGTCGACCAGAACCTCCGGCGCCACCGTGAAGGCATCGACCCGGCCGCGCCGATCGCGCCGCTTGGCCATCAGGGCGCTGAGTCTGGCCTCGCCCTTGAGCACCCTGCCGATCGTGTCGGAGATGCGCTGCGCCCGCCGCAGCTCGTCCTCGTCCTGCTCGAACTCGCGCGCCAGCAGGAAAGTGTCGAGCGCGAAGCCGTCGCGCGTCGTGGAGATGTGGGCGCCGGAGATGTTGGCGCCGGAGGCGGCGCAGGCGCCGGCGAACAGCGCCAGCAGGCGGGGGTGATTGGGCGCGAACAGCGACAGCTCAGTTATGGCCGTGAAGGCGTTGGTGGTGAAGGCGCTGGCCAGGTTCTCGCCCGCCTGCTCGGCGTCGCGGCTGAGGTTGGCGTGCTCGACGACCTTGCGGGTCTCGGTCTTCAGCCAATAGTCGGGATAGTGGCGCTCGATGAAGCGCTCGACATCGGCGGCGGGCCAATCCGCGACGGCGGCACGGAAGGCGGCCTGGGCACGCGCAACACGCTCGCGCGACCCGAGCTGGGTATGGCCGCCCGCCACCACCGGCTCGGTCTCGTAGTAGAGGCCGCGCAGCAGCTGGCCCTTCCAGCCGTTCCAGGCGCTCGGGCCGACCGCGCGTATGTCGGCGACCGTGAGCACCAGCAGCAGCTTGAGCCGCTCCGGGCTCTGCACGACGTTGGCGAAGTCGCGGATGGTCTTGGGGTCGCCGATGTCGCGGCTGAAGGCGATCGTGCTCATCAAAAGGTGATGCTGGATGAGCCAGGCGACGGTATCGGTCTCGGCGGCGGTCATGCCGAAGCGCGGGCAGAGCTCGCGGGCGATGCGGGTGCCCGCCAGCGAGTGATCTTCTATGCGCCCCTTGGCGATGTCGTGCAGGAACGCGGCCACGTAGAGCGCGCGCCGGCTCTGGATGGTCTTGAAGATGGTGGTCGACAGCGGGTGCGATTCGGCGGCGATGCCTTGCTCGATATCGGAGAGCATGCCGACGGTGCGGATCAGATGCTCGTCGACCGTGTAGTGATGATACATGTTGAACTGCATCATCGAGACGACCTTGCCGAACTCGGGCACGAAGCGGCCGAGCACGCCGGTCTCGTTCATGCGCCGCAGGGTGGCCTCGGGGTTCTTCTGCGAGCACAGGAGGTCGAGGAAGATGCGGTTGGCCTCGGGGTCGTGGCAAAGCTTGTCGTCGATCATCCGCAGCGACCGGCGCAGCAGGCGCACGGCGTTGGGATGGAAGAACGCCCCCGTCTCCTCGGCCCGGGCGAAGAAGCGGATGAGGTTGACAGGGTCGCGCTTGAAGACCTCGGGATCGGCGACGTTGAGGCGGCCGTTGTCGATGCGGAAGTCGCCGGAGACGCGGATGCGCCGGCGGGCGCGCCAGCTGAGCGGGTTGAGCAGGCTGGAGAGGCCCGGCGAGGGCTTGACCTGCTCGATCTCCAGCGCCGAGCACAGGATGGTAGTGAGGTCGCCGACCTCCTTGGCCACCAGGAAGTAGTGCTTCATGAAGCGCTCGACCGCGCGCAAGCCCCGGCGCTGGGAGTAGCCGAGACGCTCCGCCATGGCGGGCTGCACGTCGAAGGAGAGACGCTCCTCGGCTCTCCCCGCCATGAAGTGCAGGTGGCACCTCACCATCCACAGGAAGTCCTCGCAGCGGCGGAATGTGGCGTACTCGTTGGCGGTGAAGATCGCAGCCTCCACCGCGCCGACGCTGAGCCCGTTGCCGTAGAGATACTTGGCGAGCCAGTGCAGGGTGTGCAGGTCGCGCAGGCCGCCCTTGCCGTCCTTGATGTTGGGCTCGACCCGGTAGCGCGACTCGCCGGAGCGCCGATGGCGCTCGTCGCGCTCGGCGAGCTTGGCCTCGACGAACTGGCGCGCCGTGCCGTTGACGACCTCGCGCTGGAACTGGTGCATCAGCTGCTTGAAGAGCTGCGCGTCGCCGTGCACGAGCCGCGAGTCGAGCAGCGAGGTGCGGATCGTCACGTCGGCCCGGGCGAGCTTCAGCGACTGATCGACGGTGCGGGTGGCATGTCCAACCTTCAGCCCCAGGTCCCACAGCAGGTAGAGCATGTACTCCACGACGCTCTCGCCCCAGGGCGTCTGCTTGTAGGGCAGCAGGAACAGGAGATCGATGTCGGAATATGGCGCCAGCAGGCCGCGGCCGTAGCCGCCCGTCGCAACGATGGCCATGCGCTCGGCATCGGAGGGGTTGGTGGCGCGGTAGACGTAGGTGACGGTGTAGTCGAAGACGAGTCGGATGAGTTCGTCCTGGAAGGTCGCAAGACCATGCGCGCACCTGCGCCCCTTGCCGTCGGCCATGAGCTGGCGCTCGGCCTCGGTTCGGGCCGTGCGCAGCAACTCCTTGAGGCGCTCCAGCACCGCCGGGCGGGCGTCCTGCGGCGCCCCGCTCTTGGCGTCGAGATACTGCACCAGCTCGCGTCCGACCTCGCCGGCGTCGAAATAGGGTGCGGTGCTGGCGATGCTCTTGTCCATCGTGCTCCATGGGCCGCGAGCGTGCGGGCGCCGGTCGTTCGGCCGCCGGGGCCTCTCGGCATCGCTGCGACGCCGGGGACATTCTTAGCGGGCCGGCCCTGCGATGCCAACGCACGGCTAGGCGAGGCCGGGAAAGCCCATGGATTCCAAGCGGATTTCGTGAAGGGCGCGAGTGGCGGCCGGGCTCAGAGCACGCCGCCGGCGGCAAGCTTGGCGCGCAGCGACTCGCGGTCGAAGGGCTTCATCACGTAGTCGTCGGCACCGGCCGACAGCGCCCTGGCGATCTCGCTCGAGTTGTTCTCGGTGGCGCAGTAGATGACCACGGTCTTGTCGCCGCCGGGCAAGCTTCTGAGCGTGGCGACGAACTCGACGGTGGCCATGGGCGGAATATGGCAATCGAGCAGGATGGCGTCGGGCATGAGCTTGGCGCACAGCTCGAGGCCTTCCTGCCCGCTGCCGGCTTCCATCGCTTCCAGCGACAGGTTCTCGAAAATGCGACGCGCCACCTTCCGCACGACCTCGGAATCGTCGACCACAAGGCAGGTCTTCATGCTGGCCTCGAGATTGGCGCCGTCGGGTGCACGGGCCGAATGCCCATTGCCGGGTCGGCTGGCAACCATCCGCCGAAGGACGGCGAGCCTGGACGCAAAGCGTTAAAGTTGCCTTGCGCGGCGCCCCAGCTGCTGCTGCTTCAGCCGGTCGGCCTAGCGCTGATGATCACGTCGGCGCCTTCCTTGGCGATGTCGAGCCGCATCTTGGAGGCCACCGCCAGGCGCCAGGTGTAGTAGGCCTGGATCGACATGGCATCGAGTTGGGGAGCCTGGCCGCCGGCGACGTAGTCGGCGAGGTATTGCGGCGGACGCGCCGCAGTGCCTCGGCAGCGCAGCGCGAAGCTCGGCCTCTCGAGGTTGCCGCCGACGGTCACCTCGATCTCGCCGCCGCGCGGCAGGGCAGTGATAGCGGCAGCCACCAGGTTGAGCAGGAGCTTGACCTTGTCTTTGCCCATCTGGCCGGCCATTCCGCGCCACACGAGCCGGTGCTTGCTGTGCTTGCCCTGCTCCATCAGGCCGCGGCTGATCTGCTCGGCGGTGGCGAGCTCGATCTGGGCGCCAGCGGAGCCGGCCGCGCCGAAGGCGAAGCGGGCGAACTGCAGGCGGGCGGAGGCCTGCTCGGTGACATTGCGGATGACGTCGAGGGCGTAGTTCTTGGCCTCGGCATCGTCGTCCTCGTCGAGGATCTCGAGACCGTTGTAGATGGCGCCGACGGGACCGATGACGTCATGGCAGATCTTGCTGGAAATCAGGGCGGCAAGCTCGAGATCGGTCGGCTGGGCGCGCTCGGTCATCTGGTGGCCTCTGGTCTTATTGGCTTTTTGGGGGGCGCCCGGCCGCTCACAAATTGCAGCTCACGCGACGCTGGCCGACACAAACGCTTGCGCATCGATGGAGCCTTGATACACGCTTCGCGCCGCCGCTGCCAAGGCCGGGCTCCCACACAGCCCACCAGCACACGAAAGTATTGTTTTTTCGTCACTACTTGGTCCCATCTCGCGTAGCATGGGCTCAGGGAGGCGGGCCACCCGCACGAATCGGCAAAGGAGAGCGAGACCGGCATGCACGCCAGCGACATGAGACGCCTCGCCGAGGACCTCCTGAGCGTGGCGCTCGCCGCCGCCCGCGTGCAGATGTCCTACTTCAACTCGGGCGTTGCCGTTGAGAGGAAGGCCGACCACAGCCCCGTCACTGCGGCCGACCGGCAGTCGGAGGAGATCATCCTCGAAGCGCTGGCGCGGGTCGCCCCGGGGGTCGCCGTCATCGCCGAGGAGGCCGTGACCGCCGGCCACATCCCCGAGCTCACGGGCCCCTTCTTCCTGGTCGACCCGCTCGACGGCACCAACGGCTTCGTCAAGGGCCGCACCGCCTTCACCATCAACATCGCCCTCATCGAGGACCGGCGGCCGACCTTCGGCCTCGTCTACGCCCCGGCGCTGGCCGACTTCTACGTGACGCCGTCGCCCGAGGAGGCCGTCAACGCGCGCCTCGAGCCGGGGACACCGGCCGGCAGCCTGGCCGAGGCCGGCTTCAAGCCGATCCGCTCCCGCGTGCCCGATCCCAACGCGCTCTGCGCGCTCGTGAGCCAGTCGCACCTGACGCGGGCGACCGAACGCTTCCTCGAGGGCTACAACGTGATCGAGCGCAAGGCCGTCTCCTCGTCGCTGAAGTTCGGCCTGATCGCACGCGGCGAGGCCGACCTCTACCCGCGCGTCGGTCCGACCAGCGAGTGGGACACGGCAGCCGGGCACGCCGTGCTGGCGGCTGCCGGCGGCACCGTCACCAAGCTCGACGGCTCCCCCCTCCTCTACGGCAACGCCGAGCGCGGATTCGTCAACCCCGACTTCGTCGCCTGGGGGCGCGCGCCGCTGGCGCGGGTCCGGTAGCGGCCGGAATAGAGCCTGCCACCGACCGTTGTGACGAGAGCGGAGCGACCGGCATTCGGCCAGTGTTCTCGGCCGCCGTCCGGCGCTAGACTTCCGTCCTCGCCAGAATTTTCGAGAACAACCGATTGGAGGAAACCATGCGACGTCTCTTGCAGGCAGCAGCGATCGCTGCAGCGACGGCAGGTCTGGGCACCACGGCAGGCGCGCAGAGCATCAACGACGAGCCCCTCAATCAGAAGTGGGCGCCGTCCGAGTGGGGCGCCGACGACAAGGCGGGCGCCGTCAACCGCACGACGCCGGAGATCGTCTTGAAGGCCGTGGGTCTCGTCAAACGCGGCAAAGTGGCCACCCTGGGCAAGGTCTACGCCTCCGATGCGCCGGCATTCGGCTCGCGCAGCTGGAAGCTCGTCATCCCCGGCCGGCCGACCGGCGGCCCGTTCGGACCCCAGCAGCTCGTCTACAACGACGAGTACGTGTCGACCGAGATCGGCCAGATCGGAACCCAGTTCGACGGCCCCGGCCATATCGGCGTCACGACCTCCAAGGGCATGTTCTTCTACAATGGCCGATTCCTGACCGACAAAGGCGTGGGCTCGGAGGGCATGGGGGCCCTGGGCGTCGAGCACGTAGCCGCGAAGGGCTTCGTGTGCCGCGGCGTGCTGCTCGATGCGGTGGCCCTGCGCGGCGGCCAGCTGCCAGTCCCGAAGGAGAACAGTGCAAGCGACCCCGGCATCGTCACCGCCAAGGACGTGGAGGAGATGGTCAAGCGCCAGGGCATCGCCCCCATCGGCACCGGCGACTGCGTGTTCCTCCACACCGGCCACGGCGACATCTGGCATCCCAGGAACTGGGACACCTATGACGCGGACGAGAAGAAGAAGCGCGTGGCGGCCTTCAACGCCGGCGAGCCGGGCTTCGGCATCTCGGCCTGCGAGTACCTGGCCGAGCGCAAGATCATCCTCACTGGTGCCGACACCTGGGCGGTGGAAGCGGTAGGCAAGGGCGCCGGCGGCGAGAACCCGCAGCCCTTCGAGTGCCACATCAAGCTGCAGACCAAGCGCGGCATCTGGAACTTCGAGAACCTCGACTTGTCGCAGCTGGTGGCGGACCGGGCCTACGAGTTCCTGTTCGTGTGGTCGCCGCTGAAGATGAAGGGCGCGACCGGCTCTCCGGGCAACCCGGTGGCGTTGTACTAGCCTCGGCCGACGTCCGGCATTGCGCGTCCCAGAGTGCAGGGGCGGTCCATCCGGGCCGCCCTTGGCCACACTTTGGTAATGATTTGCGGCAATTGTGGTTAAGGGGCGCGCTCTCGCCGGCTCGGGCTGGGCTCGAGGTCATGCCGGCGGGCAACTGAGGTTTAGCGTTTCATGCCGTTCCGTCTCTCGGCGCTTGCCGGTGGGCTGCTCGTGAGCCTTCCGTTGGTATTCTCCACATCGTCCGCTCAAGAGCCGTTGCCGTGGCAGCGCAGTGAGCCGCGCTACCAGAGCGACGATGCCTATCGGCGCAATGAGCCGGCAACTCGGGCCGAGGACCTGGACGATCCCGACACCAGCAGGGAGCCGCCGCGTCGCCGCGATGCGCGCCCGAGCCCCAGCAGGCCGGACGACGCCTACTCGCCGCGCTACGCGAGCCCGCGACCGCCAGCCGATGACGCCTATCGTCCGCCCCAGAACGACCGGGGCTATGACGGCCAGCGCGGCAACGACGCCTACTCCCCGCCGCGGCCCAGCTATGTCGAGCGGCCCTATGCCGTGCCGGGCCGCACCTATTCGAGTGAGCGCTACGGCGAGCCTTCGGCCGCTCCCGGCCAGCCTTCCGCCGCGCCGGGCCAGCCCTACGGCCGGCCCTACGCGCCACCGCCCGATGATGCCGAGAACAATCGCGGTCGCCGCTACGGCGCCAACGACCATGGCCGCCGCGACGAGCGCTACGAGCCGGGTCCCCGCCCCTACGAGGAGACCACCGACGGCAGCTACTCCACGCGCGAGATCCTGGAGACGGGGCACGGCTTCTTCGGCTCGGTCAGCAAGGGGCTGGCCAGCGTCATCGAGTACGCATTCCAGAAGCAGGGCCGGCCGAACGGCTATATCCTCGGCCAGGACGCCGGCGGCGCCTTCGTCGCCGGGCTGCGCTACGGCGAGGGCATCCTCTACACCAAGGACGCCGGCAGCCGCCGCGTTTACTGGCAGGGCCCCTCGATCGGCTACGACGCCGGTGCCGAGGGCTCCAAGGTCATGATGCTGGTCTACGACCTCTCCGACCCGGAGGAGATCTACCAGCGGTTCGGTGGCGTGGACGGCTCCGCCTACTTCATCGGCGGCGTCGGCGTGACCTTTCAGAAGAGCGGCAACGTCGTTGTGGCGCCGATCCGGTCCGGCGTCGGCCTCAGGCTCGGCGCCAACATCGGCTATCTCAAGTACACACGCAGGCCGACCTGGAACCCGTTCTGAGCGGCAGGGCCATAGGGGAGTCATGGGGCCGGACCCTATGGCTCAGCCCATGTAGGACAGAGGCCGCGTGTGGAGGGCCTGACCGCATGGCGCACCCCTTCATCCCGGCCTTTCTGTTGTCCCCTTGCAATAGCCACGGCACCGTGTGACGAACTCTTGGCCTGCTTCCAGTTTCGATCCTGTGCGAATCTTGCCACAAGCAGGGCGCGCCCGGACGAAGCGGCTTGCGGGGTATCGGCGTTTGAGCGAAGGCTTTGAAAATCCGGCAAGTCTGCCGCCGAGGATGCAACGTTGATCACCATTCAGTCAGCCATGCTGGTGGCTCTCGGCTTTCTGGCCGCGAGCCTGCTCGGGCTGCTGGTTGCATCCGCCTTCTGGTCGCGCGCCGTGCGGCTGACGACTGCGCGCATCAAGCAGTCGATGCCCGTGAGCGAGCCCGAGATCAAGGCTGACCGCGACCGCCTGCGGGCCGAGTACGCCATCAAGGTGCACAAGCTCGAGACACAGCTCGACCAGGCCAAGCTCTCCCGCGCCCGCCAGATGATCGAGATCAACCGTCGTGACGCCAGCATCTCGACGCTGGAGACCGACGTTGTACAGCTGAAGGCCGACCTGGAAGAGAACCAGAATGCCCGACGAGTGCTCGAGCAGACGGTCGCCGACCGTCTGCCGCGCGTGGAGGCACGGCTCAACGAGGCCAAGCGCCTGCTGTTCAACCGGGACCGCGAGATTGCCGAGCTGACGGCCGGCGCACGGCGCCAGAGGACGGCGCTGGAGGAGGCAAGCTCGATCAACTCCCAGCAGAACGCCCAGATCGACCAGCTGTCGCGTGCGCTCACCACCCGCGGCGGTCGCCGCGGCGCGGCCGTCGACGGCGGCCCCGAGGGCGAGGTGGCGCTGCGGGCAGAGATCGAGTCGCTCAGAGGCAAGGCGCGCGAGCAGGCCTTGCTGATCGACAGGCTCCAGCGCCAGCACGGGCACGGCTTTGCCCTTCCAGCCCCTGCCGGCACTACCGCCACGGGTGCGCCCGAGGGCGAGATCACGCGTGCTCAGCGCGGCATCTCCGAGGCCGAGTCCGCCCTCCAGTCGGTGCGTGCCGCGGCTGCCGACGGAGATTTGCCGAGCGCTGTCTACGAGCGCGAGATTCGCGCGCTCAGAGCCAACGCGCAGGATCAGTCAGGCGAGATTGCGCGGCTCAAGGCAGCGCTCACTGCTTTCGAGACGCAGGACGACGGCGGCGGCCTGAAGGACAGCAAGATCGCCCTCAAGGCGCGGCTCAACTCGGCACAGGCGCAGGCTACGCAGCAGACCGCCACCATCGGCAAGCTCAGGGCCGAGCTTGCCGCCGCGCACGAACGGTTGGCACGGCAGGCGGCGCATTTCATGGGCGAGATGCGGCGCATCGGCACCGGCGGTACGGCCCCGCCGACCGCGGGCCAGGCGCGCCAGGCGGCGCGCGGCCCGGCGCGCACACTGGCCGAGCGCGTCGCCCAGGTTCGTGGCACCGGTGTCACAACGACAGGCCGGACTGAGAGCGCCGCCCCGACGCCCGCCCGCGCCGCGGAGCCCAAGCGGACGGAGCCGGTGATCGCCAACGGTCGCAACGGGCGCACGCCGAGTGAGGTCGAGTCCGGCGTCGAGCAGCCCAAGGGCGACATGGCTGCCGCAGAAATGCCCAAAGCACCCGAGATACCTGAGCGGCGTCGCCGGCCGAGCCTGATCAACCGGATCACCGGCCAGAGCAAGGGCTGACAGGGCCCAGGGCCCAAGCCGGGACTTGCTTGCGAGCGCAAGGCGGGATCGTACCGGCGGCGGGACAAGAGCCGGACACCAGCCGAACTTCACTGCGGGATTGCGCCGGTAGGCGGGAGCCGGCAGTCGCAACGCGTGTAGGGGGCCAGATGACGGGGTCGACGTTTCCTTCGCCGGTCGCCGGCGAGGACGACAAAGCTTCGCTGCGGCTTGACGATGCGCAGGAAACCGCCGCCGGGCATCCGGAGCACGCGGAGGCTGCTCCCGCGGCGCCGGCGGCGAGTGCCATGCCGCCGGCATTGGATACGGTCACCGTTGCCGAGCTGCTCGCCGTAGGAGAGCTGAGCACCACGCGGGAGGTGGCAACGCCGCCGTCCGAAGCAGACGAGAGCATTGCCGCGCCCAGTCTCGACGCGCCGAGCCTCGACGCGCCAAGCCCGAGCCTCGCTGCGGAAGCAGCAGAGGCGACCGCGGCTGGCGCGGCCGAGGACACTCCGGCCGCGTCCGACAGCAAGCCGTCTCACAATCCCACCGAAGCGGTGACGCCCTCCCTTGCCGAGGGAGATGCGCCTCGGTCGCTGACGGAAGCTATCGACGCGGCCGCAAGGCTTGCAGCCGTTGAAGAGGCTGCCATCGAGGTCGCCGCACCAGCGCCTGCCAGCGCCGAGGCCATCACCGACCCGTTGCCGGCCGATATCGACGCTGCGCCCGACGCGCCGCCTGCCATGCCCGCGCCGGTCGCCGCAGCCGGCGTTCCCTCCCCGACGAGCGCACTCGATGCAGTAGCTGCCGCTGCGTCCGTGCGCCCCGAGCCTGTGCACGACGGGGCCCCGGCAGACCCCGACGGAGCTTCGCCGGCCGCGGATTTGGCGTCCGCGCCTGCGGCGGGGGCGGCAGCAACGGCTCAGCCGCTGACCAGCGCGCTCGATGCGGCAGCCAAGCTTGCCGCCGACGCCACTGCCGCGGCCGAAGCACTCGAGAGCCTGAAGCGTCTGCTGCAGCGTCAACAGCAGGGCCTGGCGACGCCGGCGCCGCCCGCAGATGGTCCCGCGTGGGCTGCCGCTCCACCCGAACGGGCCAATCCGAAGCCGCCGCCCCTACCCTCGCTGATGCTTCCCGCGACCAGCGATCCCGGCGAAGATGGCGAGCCGGACGACGAGCCGCAGATGCCCGTGCCGGTGCCTCGCAAGCGTGCTCCCGAGCGCGTCCGGTTCGACTTGCGCGGCTTCCTTGCCGGCTTCGCCCTGTCGTGGGCGTTCGGCGTGGTGCTCTACCTATTCATGACGGCAGGCTGAGGCGCCAGCGCGCGGCGCCCGGGCTCGGCGGCAGCCGCCGGCATGGCTCAGAAGAGCGTGTAGATGAAGGGCGCGACGGCCGATCCTTGGGTCAGCACGATCAGGCCGCCAAACACTACCGCCATCGCAAGGATCGGCAGCAGCCAGAACTTCTTGCGCACGCGGATGAAACGCCACAGCTCGGCCAGAAAGCTCATGCTCGTCCCCTTGTTGGGGCCCGACCTTACGATGTCTTTGGAAACAATGTGTTGCCAGCAATGCTGGGGTCAGGCATCGGACTCCGCGGGCTTCAGCTCGACGAGGAGCTGGCGCGTCGCCACCTGGTCGCCGGGCTTGACGGCGAGCCGCACCACATGGCCTGCGGCCTGCGCCGACATCTCGTGCTGCATCTTCATGGCCTCGACGACGACGAGGCGCTGACCCCTGGCGACCTTGTCGCCTACGGCCACCAGAACCGCCACCACCTTGCCGTTCATGGGCGCGCGCAGCTCCGTGTCCGAGCCGCGTGCCGCTTCGGACGCGGCCGGCGGGGCGTAGAGCGTCTCGCGCACTGCGAGGTCGCGCGCATCGAGTGCGAGATAGAGTGTGTCGCCGGCGAAGCAGTAGCGCACGCTCCGCTCCTCACCGTCCAGGCGAAGCCGCGCCGTCCCGACTGCATCGCAAGCGACGAGCTCCACATCGCACGAGCTCTCGCCTCCGTCGATCCGGTAGCGGTTGCCGCCCGCCACGGTGACGGTGCGGGCCGCCGGCCTGCCGCCCACCTCGAGCCGCAGCGGCCAGGACAGCGGCCCGCTCGACGACCAGGCGCGGACTGGATCATGCCCGTGCCGGCGTGCGCTGGCCTCGAACCACAGCGCCGCGGCAATCGCGAGCGCGGCCTCGTCGGCGGCGGGCGCGGCCGGCTTGACGAAGTGGCGGGGCAGGAACTGGGTCGTGGCACGCCCCGCCGCGAACTCCTCGTGACGCAGGCAATCGATGAGGAAGCCGCGGTTGGTGGCGATGCCGAGCGCCGTCGTCTCCTCCAGCGCGCACTCGAGCCGCGCCCGCGCCTCCGCGCGCGTGGCCCCGTGGGCGATGATCTTTGCCAGCAGCGGATCGTAATGGGGACTGACGGTCTGGCTGGCATTGAGGCCATGATCGACACGGACTCCGGTCCCCGATGGCGGGCGCCAATCGACGAGCCGGCCCGACTGCGGCAGGAAGCTCCGGTGCGGGGCCTCGGCGTAAAGCCGCGCCTCGATGGCATGGCCCGTGATGTGCACGTCCTCCTGGGCGAGCGGCAGCCTCTCACCAGCGGCGACGCGGATCTGCAGCTCCACGAGGTCGAGGCCGATGACGAGCTCGGTCACGGGATGCTCGACCTGCAGGCGCGTGTTCATCTCCAGGAAGTAGAACGCGCCGTCGGGACCGAGCAGGAACTCCACCGTGCCAGCGTTGCTGTAGCCGATAGCCTCGGCGGCGGCGACGGCGGCTGCCCCCATGCGCCGCCGCAGCTCGGCATCGACGGCGGGCGAGGGCGCCTCCTCCAGCACTTTCTGGTGGCGGCGTTGCACCGAGCAGTCGCGCTCGCCGAGATGTATGGCATGGCCGTGCGCATCGGCGAGCACCTGGATCTCGATGTGGCGGGCATCATTCACCGCCTTCTCCAGAATAAGCTCGCCCGAGCCGAATGCGTTCTCCGCCTCGCGTCGTGCGGTGGCCAGCGCCGCCGCCAGGTCCTTCTTTGCGGCAACCAGGCGCATGCCGCGTCCGCCGCCGCCGGCCGCGGCCTTGACCATGACGGGAAAGCCGATGCGGTCGGCCTCGCGCGCCAGCACGGCGTCGGACTGGTCGGCGCCCTGGTAGCCAGGGACGAAAGGCACACCCGCCGCGAGCATGCGCCGCTTGGCTTCGGCCTTGTTGCCCATGGCGGCGATGGCCTCGGGCGAGGGACCGATGAAGACGAGGCCGGCCTCAGCGCAGGCGCGCGCGAAGGCGTCGTTCTCCGACAGGAAGCCGTAGCCCGGATGCACCGCGTCGGCGCCGAGCTTCTTGGCGGCGGCGATGATGGCATCGATGTTGAGATAGCTCTGGCGCGCCTCCGCAGGGCCGATGCGCGTTGCGAGGTCAGCCTGGCGTACGTGCAGCGCGTCGCTGTCGGCTTCCGAGTAGACGGCCACCGTGCGGTAGCCCATCGCCTTGGCCGTGCGCATGATCCGGCACGCGATCTCGCCGCGATTGGCCACCAGGATGGTGCGGAATGGGGTCATGCGCGCCCGCCCTGTTCCCCTCCCCCTTGTGGGGAGGGGCTAGGGGTGGGGGGACTCCCGGCGCGGCGTGATTCCCCCCCACCCTGTCCCTCCCCCACGAGGGGGGAGGGGACCAATACGGCTCCCTCCATCACAGCCCCTCGACCTTCACGACCCACGCCGGCTTGCGCTTCTCGACGAAGGCGCGGATGCCCTCGCGCGCATCTCCCGTCAGCGCAGCGGCGAACGTGTGGGACGCCGCATCGAGCGTGGGCCCGAGCGGCTCGCGCACCGAGATGCGCACCAGGCGCTTGGTCTCGACGACCGCCTGCGGCGAGCAGCGCAGCACTTGGTTGACGGCCACCGTGCCCATGGTCAGGAGGTCGCCGTGGTTGTCGGCGACCTCATGCACGAGGCCGATGCGCAGGGCGGCCACCGCATCGAGGCGCAGGCCGTAGGTGGCCATGCGGCGCGCCTGCGCGTAGCCGATGCGCGCCACCACGAACGGCGCGATCTGCGCCGGGATGACGCCGACCGTCACCTCCGGCGTGCCGATCTGCGCACTCTTCTCCATGATTGCCCAGTCCGAGACGGCGACGAGGCCGACTGCACCTCCCATAGCTGCGCCCTCGATCAGCACGATCACCGCCTTCGGCAGCGCGTCGATCATCTCCAGCAACGAGCCGAACCGGCGGTTGGAGGCGGCGGCCTCCTCTTTCGCTCCGCCGCGTGCGGCCTCCGAGCCTCCCATGCCCTTGAGGTCTCCCCCGGCGCAGAAGGTGCCGTTGGCGCCCGACAGCACGACGACGCGGATAGCGGCATCGTCACGCGCCTCCTCGAAGGCCTGCGTCAGCTCGCGCACCATGACGGGCGAGAGCGCATTGCGCGCCTCCGGCCGATTCAATTCGATTTTGAGTAACGGCCCGTCGCGGGCAACGATCAGCGTTTCATGCGTCATCTTCCGCCAGCTCCTTTTGTCATCCCGGCCGCAGCGCGCTAGCGCGGAGAGCCGGGACCCAGCCACAAACTCCAGCGCCGGGCGCGCGGCCCTGGGTCCCGGATGGCCGCTGCGCGGCCTCCGGGATGACAGCTACTTGTTCCGCTTGCCGGGCAGGATGCCCATGTGCTTGCAGATGATGGAGAGCATGATTTCGTCGGCGCCGCCGCCGATGGAGCCGAGCCGGGTGTCGCGGTAGGCACGCGAGATCGGCGACTCGTTCATGAAGCCCATGCCGCCCCAGTACTGCAGGCAGGCGTCCGAGATCTCGCGCGACAGCCGGCCGGATTTCAGCTTGGCCATGGAGGCGAGCATGGTCACGTCCTCGCCCCTGAGCATCAATTCCGCCGCGCGATAGGTGATGGCGCGCAGCATCTCCACCTCGGTCTTCAGCTCGGCAAGCCGGAAGTGCACCACCTGATTGTCGAGGATCGACTGGCCGAAGGCCTTGCGCTGGCCGGTGTAGGCGATTGTGTCCTCGATCATGCGCTCCTTGGCGATCAGGCCGGCCGCGGCCGCGTACAGCCGCTCCTCCTGGAACTGCAGCATCTGGTAGGTGAAACCCTCGCCTTCCTTGCCGACGCGGTAGCGCTGCGGCACGCGCACGTCCTCCAAGAAGATCTGCGCGGTGTCGGAGGAGCGCATGCCCAGCTTGTCGAGCTTGCGGGCGATCTGCACGCCTTTGGTCTTCATGGGGAGGCAGATGAGCGACTTGTTCTTGTGCGCCGGCCCATCCGACGTGTTTGCGAGCAGGCACATCCAGTCGGCCTGGGTGCCGCTGGTCGTCCACATCTTGCCGCCGTTGATGACGTAGTCGTCGCCATCCTTCTTAGCCGTCGTCTTGATGGAGGCGACGTCGGAGCCGGCGCCGACCTCCGACACGCCGAGGCATGCCACGTACTCGCCCTTGATCGAAGGAACAAGGAACTCCTTGCACAGCTCCTCGGAGCCGAAGCGGGAGAGGGCGGGCGTCGCCATGTCGGTCTGCACGCCGATCGCCATCGGCACGCCGCCGGCTTTGACGTGGCCGAGCGTCTCGAGGAACACGAGCTGGTAGGAGTAGTCGAGGCCCATGCCGCCGTACTTGGCGGGCTTGTTGATGCCGAGATAGCCCCGGTCGCCCATCTTCTTGAAGAGATCGTGGGCGGGGAAGATGCCGGCCTCCTCCCATTCGTCGATATGGGGATTGATCTCAGTGTCGATGAACTTCTTGACGCCGCGGCGGATGCCTTCGTGCTCCTGGGTGAATTCCATGTAGTCCTCCTTGGCGTCATCCCGGCGAAGGCCGGGACCCATGCACCTCTCTACCGACATTTCCCCGGCTCCCGCGTGGCCTGGGTGCCGGCCTGCGCCGGCATGACGTTTTACATCCTGGCTACACCAAACGTGTTGGGTTTCAATTGGCGCAGCTCGGCCTCGCGGCAGATGGAGAGGCACAGCGCGAGCACGCGGCGGCTGTCGCGCGGGTCGATGAGGCCGTCGTCCCACAGGCGCGCGGTGGCGAACAGCGCGGTCGATTCCTTCTCCATGCGGCCGGTGACGGCAGCCTTCATGGCGTCGAGCTTCCTGGCATCGACGGGCTTGCCGTCGCGCTTGAGCTTCTCCTCGGTGACGATGGCGAGCACGCCGGCGGCCTGCTCCGGTCCCATCACGGCGATGCGGTTGTTCGGCCAGGCGAAGATGAAGGCTGGATCATACGAGCGCCCGCACATGCCATAGTTGCCGGCGCCGAAGCTGGCGCCGATGTGCAGGGTCAGCTTCGGCACGCGTGCGTTGGCGACGGCCTGGATCATCTTGGAGCCGTGCTTGACGATGCCGGCACGCTCGGCGTCTCGGCCCACCATGTAGCCCGTGGTGTTCTGCAGGAACACGAGCGGCGTGTCGGCCTGGTCGCACAGCTGGATGAACTGCGCGGCCTTCACCGAGCCTTCGGCGTCGATGGGGCCGTTGTTGGCGATGATGCCGACCGCCTCGCCCTCGATGACGGCCTGGCCGCACACGGTCTGCGCCCCGTAGAGGGGCTTGAAGTCGAGGAAGTCGCTGTCGTCGACGAGGCGGGCGATCACCTCGCGCACGTCGTAGGGCTTGCGATAGTCGACCGGCACCACGCCGCAGAGCTCGTCGGGGCCGTAGCACGGCTCCTTGGCCGGCCTCTCCCGCACCGGCGGCAGGCGCTCGTTCCAGGGCATGGCGGCCATGATCTCGCGCGCGATGCGCAGCGCATCGGCATCGTCCTCAGCCAGGTACTCGGCGACGCCCGACACCATCGTGTGCATCTCGGCGCCGCCCAGCTCCTCGTCGGTGGCGATCTCGCCGGTGGCGGCCTTCAGGAGCGGCGGGCCGGCGAGGAAGATCTTGGAGCGCTTCTTGACCACGACGACATAGTCGGAGAGGCCCGGATGATATGCGCCGCCCGCCGTCGAGGAGCCGTGCACGACGGCGATATGGGGGATGCCCATCGCCGACATGCGCGCCATGTTGGCGAAGGTGCGGCCGCCGTCGACGAAGATCTCGGCCTGATAGTTGAGGTTGGCGCCGCCCGACTCCACCAGTGAGATGTAGGGCAGCTTGTTGCGCAGCACGATCTCCTGCACGCGCAGGCTCTTGCGCAGGCCCATGGGCGCGGTGGTCCCGCCCTTGATGCCGGAATCGCTGGCGCTGATCATGCAGCGCACGCCGCAGACATAGCCGATGCCGGCGATGACGCCGCCGCCCTGGATGTTCTCGGCGCCGTCGTCGTCGTGCATCTCGAGGCCGGCGAGGGTGGAGATCTCCAGGAACGGCGAGCCGCGGTCGACCAGGTGCGCGAGCCGCTGGCGCGGGGTGAGCTGGCCGCGCTTCTGGAACATCGGGAGTTTTTGGTTGGAGGTATCCCGCACGCGCGCCTCGAGCGCCCGGAAGCCCTCCACGAGCGCCAGCATGTCGCGCCGGTTGGCGCGAAACGCCTCGGATTTCGTGTCGATCCGGGATTGGATGACGGTCATCAGAAGTCATCCCGGGGCTTGTCCCCGGGATCCACCCATCCCGAAGCGCCGGCGCAAGCGGCAAGATGGATCCCGGGCATAAAGCCCGGGATGACATGGAACGCCATCACTCCTCCTGCAGCAGCTTGGGGGTGACGGCGCGGTGGAAGCCGTTCCAGGGCTCGGAGCGGCTGTGCGGCTGGAGCGCGACGTGGCGCTTGGCGTTGGGCGCGGCGCCATCGACGCGCAGCGTGTCGCCCGAGATGAAGCCTGCCGCGGGCGACAAGAGGAACACGATCGCCGCCGATACCTCGGCCTCGGTGCCATAGCGTTGCAGCGGCGTGTGCTTGCGGAGCGAGCGCAGCATGGGCTTCACGTCGTCGGGATAGGCGTCGAAGCCCGACGAGGCGATCCAACCCGGCGCCACCGCATTGACTCGCACGCCGGAGTGTCCCCACTCCATGGCCGCCGTCTCGGTGAAGTTGACCATGCCCGCACGTGCTGCACCCGAATGGCCCATCCCCGGCATGCCGTTCCACATGTCGGCGACGATGTTGACGATTGCGCCGCCGTGCTCGCGCATCCATTGCGTGTAGCTCTCGCGCGCCATCAGGAAGCCGCCTGTGAGGTTGGTGCGCACGACAGTCTCCCAGCCCTTCTGCGAGATGGCCTCGAGCGGGGCCTGGAACTGGCCGCCGGCATTGTTGACGAGACCGTCGATGCGGCCGTGCGCCTTCAGGATCGCGGCGACGGTCGCCTTGACGGCCTCCTCCTCGCGGATGTCGCAAGCGTGCGCCGTGGCCCGGCCGCCGTCCTCGGCGATCTCGGCTGCAACAGCCTCGAGCTTCTGCGCCTTGCGACCGACCAACGCCACGGTGGCACCGAGGCGGCTCAGCTCGTGGGCGGTGCAGCGGCCGATACCGCTGCCGCCCCCGGTGACGATCATCGCCTCGCCGGCAAACAGGTCATCGCGAAAAATGCTCTGGTATGCCACGCGGCGCTTGCCTCGCAACGGGGTCAGACCCCTTGCCACTACGTCCAGTCTCGTATGCCACCGGTCAGACAGGGGTCTAACCCCATTCTCGACACACTAGCGTTTTCCCGTGGGTCAGTCTAAAGCGTTGCCGACGCCGCCGACGTCAAGAAGCGAGCGGCCAAGACTGTCAAAAGCGCCAAAAGGCGCCCGGGTTGGGAAACGCAAGGTGGAGCTTCTTCAGCTCATCGTCGGCGGCACTGCGCAAGGCTGCGTTTACGGCCTGATCGCGCTCGGCTTCGTGCTCATCTACAAAGCCACCGAGATGGTGAATTTCGCCCAGGGCGACCTGATGATGCTGGGCGCCTTCCTGGCGCTCACCTTCGTCGGCACCATGGGCATGAACTACTGGCTGGGCTTCCTGCTGGCGGCCCTGTGCATGGCGGCGTTCGGCTATCTGCTGGATGCCCTGGTGCTGCGGCGCATCATCGGCCAGCCGCAGTTCGCCATCGTCATCCTCACGATCAGCCTGGGCTTCCTGTTCCGCGCCGGCGCCGGCTTCATCTGGGGCCACGAGACCCAGAGCTTCGAGACGCCCTTCACCAACCGCATCATCAACGCAGGCGGCGTCATCCTGCCGCTCGAGAGCATATCGATGATCGCGGGCACCGTGCTGCTCGCGGGCGCGCTCTATCTCTTCTTCAACTTCACCAAGATCGGCAATGCCATGCAGGCTTCGTCCCAGAACCAGCTGGCGGCCTACTACATGGGCATCCCCGTGAAGCGCATCAACTCGCTGATCTGGGCGCTGTCGGCGATCGTGGCGACCATTGCCGGCGTGCTGCTCTCGCCGGTGTCGCTGGTCGATCCGTCGATCGGCTTCCTCGGCATCAAGGCGTTCGCGGCGGCTGTGGTCGGCGGCTTTGGCAGCCTGCTCGGCACCGTGCTCGGCGGCCTCATCGTGGGGATCTCCGAGACGCTGGCCGGGCGCTACCTGCCGCCGGGCTTCAAGGAGATCGTCGCCTACCTGATCATGCTGGCCGTGCTGCTGGTGCGGCCGCAGGGCCTGTTCTCGACCATGCAGCGCAAGAAGGTTTAGGAGGGGACTAGTGTGATGATCGAGAAGTCCGCCACATCGCTTTGGGCTAGGTCGGGAAGCGGACTTCTCGATCTGAATCACACTAGCACCATGAATCTTCTAATGTCCTTCAGATCACGAAATTCGTTCGGAGGTCGCCGCAAACTGGGACGAATTTCGCGATCAGGACACTAGCGTGCGCATCCTCTTCAAGACCTCCTACCTCGACGACATCCGCCTCTTCCGGCACGGCGGCAATATCTTCTGGTACGGCCTTCTTGCCGTGTGCCTGCTCCTCGCGCCGGCCGTGTTGCGCGAGTTCTACGTGGGCGAGCTCTCGCAGGTGTTCATCCTGGCGATCGCCGGCGTCGGCCTGATGCTGCTCATCGGCTACACGGGGCTCGCGAGCCTCGGCCACGGCGCCTTCATGGGGATTGGCGCCTACGTCAACACCTACCTCATCACCAAGGGCGTGCCGTTCGTCGTGAGCTTCCCGGTGGCTGGGCTCGCGGCGCTGGCGGCCGGCGTCGCCGTGGCGCTGCCCGCCAACCGCATGACCGGCATCTATCTCGCCATCGCCACCCTCGCGTTTTCGCAGATCGTCGAGCAGGTGGTGGTGCGCTGGGAGTCGGTGACGCGCGGCTTCCAGGGCATGCCCGTGCCGCCGCCCGACCTCTTCGGCCATCGGTTGGCCACTGCGTGGGAGTTCTACTACCTGTGCCTGGTGGTGCTCGTGGTGGTGGTGCTTGGCGCCATCAACCTGACGCGCTCGCCGACGGGCCGGGCCATGGTGGCGATCCGCGATTCTGAGATCTCCGCGCAGAGCCTCGGCGTCAACCTGGTGCGCTACAAGACTATCGCCTTCGCCATCAGCGCCTTCATCACCGGACTTGCCGGCGCCCTGTTCGCCCACAAGCTGAAGTTCATCTCGCCAGACGCCTTCAACATCATCCTGTCGATCCAACTGCTGCTGATGGTGGTGGTGGGGGGGCTGGGCTCGATCCACGGCGCCATCTTCGGGGCGATCTTCGTCGGCGGCCTGCCGCAGGCAATCGCGCTGATGCGCGACTACCTGCCGGGAGCGATCGCCAAGACGCCCGGCCTGGAGCCCGGTCTGTTCGGACTCGTCATGATCCTGATCGTGCTGTTCGAGCCGCTCGGCATTTACGGGCGCTGGCTCAAGATCAAGGCCTACTTCGACTATTTCCCGCTGTATCGGCGCGCGACGTTCAAACGCCAGCGGTCCTACCTCAAGACGGAGCGGGTGCGGTGAGCGTGATCGAAGCCAATCGGGGCGCGGTCGTCGCCGGCGCGCGCGAGGGGGCGGGGAGGCCGCTGTTCGAGGCGCGGGACATCTCGATCTCGTTCGGCGGCATCCGCGCCGTGGACGGCGTCACCTTCGACGTGAGGGAAGGCGAGATCTTCGCCATCGTCGGCCCCAACGGCGCCGGCAAGAGCACGATCTTCAATCTCATCAGCCGCATCTACGAGCCGACCGGCGGGCGCCTCATCTTCCAGGGGACCGACATCACCAATGTCCCGCCCCACATGATCGCGGGCCGCGGCATCGCCCGCACGTTCCAGAACATCGAGCTGTTCGAGCATGCGACCGTGCTCGACAACCTGCTCATCGGCCGCCACTGCCGCTCGCACCCCAACATCCTCAAGGAACTGCTGTTCACGCGCGGCGTCGTCGAGGAGGAGCTGCGCAATCGCGCCGCGGTCGAGGAGGTGATCGACTTCCTCGCCCTCGCCAACTATCGCGAGCAGCGCATCTCGGGGCTTCCCTACGGCGTGCGCAAGGTGGTGGAGCTGGCGCGGGCGCTGTGCGCGGAGCCCAAGCTGCTGCTGCTCGACGAGCCCGCCTCCGGCCTCAACACCGAGGAGACCGAGGAGGTGGCGTTCTGGATCGAGGACATCAACAAGGACCTCGGCATCACCGTCATCATGATCGAGCACGATATGAGTCTGGTGTCGGCGGTGTCGAACCGCGTGCTGGCCCTCAACAACGGCCGTACGCTGGCGCTCGGCAGCCCGAGCGAGGTCCAGTCCGATCCCGCCGTCATCGAGGCCTATCTCGGAGGCGACGCGGAATGATTGTAGGGCGCAATAGCGAAGCGTATTGCGCCGCTGCGCCGGCGATCGGCGCAATACGGCTAACGCCTATTGCGCCTTACGCACGCGGGGGCCGCAAATGACCGCACCCCTCCTCAGCGTGCGCAACCTCGAGACCTACTACGGGCCGATCACGGCGATACGGGGGGTGAGCTTCGACGTCACCGAGGGGCAGATCGTCACCATTCTTGGCGCCAACGGCGCGGGCAAGACCACGGTGCTGAAATCGGTGTGCGGGGCCATGGAGCCGCAGAAGGGCACCATCGCCTTCGGCGGCCGCAGCATGATCGGCCGCGAGCCCGACTGGGTGGCGCGGCAGGGCATCGCGCACGTGCCCGAGGGCCGCGAGGTGTTCCCGTTCATGACGGTCAAGGGCAACCTGATGATGGGCGCCTATTCCCGCCACGACCGCGCCGGCATCGAGCGCGACCTCGACATCGTCTACGGCTACTTCCCGATCCTGCGCGAGCGCCAGGGCTCGCAGGCGGGGTATCTCTCGGGCGGCCAGCAGCAAATGCTGGCGATCGGGCGGGCGCTGATGGCGCGGCCAAAGCTGATGCTGCTCGACGAGCCCTCGCTCGGCCTGTCGCCGATCCTGGTCAAGGAGATCTTCGGCATCATCCGCCGCCTCAACGAGGAGCAGAACGTAACCATGCTTCTGGTCGAGCAGAACGCCAACATGGCCCTGAAAACGGCGCACTACGGCTATGTGCTCGAGGTCGGCCGCATCGTGCTCGAAGGCGAATGTACCAAGCTCGTGGAGAACGAGGACGTGCGCGAGTTCTACCTGGGCCAGAAGGAGACGACCGTGCGCGGCAAGAAGCGCTGGAAGCGCACCAAGCGTTGGCGGTGAGGACGCGAGGACGAAGGGCTCCAACATGAACGTCCAGATCGTGCAGAAGGTCGAGCTCGACGGATACGAGACGGTGCCCGCCCTGTTCTGGCGCCGCGTCACGACGCGCGGCGACAAGGTCGCCATGCGCGAGAAGGACCGCGGCATCTGGAAGGCCTACACCTGGAAGGACTACGGCGAGGCGGCCAAGGCCGTCGGCTCAGGGCTGATCGCGCTGGGGCTGGCGCCCGGAGAACGCGCCGCCATCCTCTCCGACAACAACAAGGAGTGGCTGTTCTGCGACCTTGGCACCTTGTGCGCCGCGGGCGTGTCGACCGGCATCTACCCGACCGACTCGCCGGCCCAGGTCGAGTATCTCGTCAACGACTGCGATGCCAAGTACCTGTTCGTGGAGGACGAGGAGCAGCTCGACAAGATCCTGGCCGTGCGCGAGCGCACGCCGGGCCTGCGCAAGATCATCGTGTTCGACATGGAGGGCCTGCGCGGGTTCTCCGACCCGATGGTGATGTCGCTCGATGACCTCGTCGAGCTCGGCCGCAAGTGGGCGGCGGAGCATCCGACGGAATGGGAGAGCCGCATCGCGGTCCCGAAGGCCGGCGACGTGGCGATCATCGTCTACACCTCGGGCACGACAGGTCCCGCCAAGGGGGCGATGCTGAGCCACCGCAACATCATCTTCCAGATAGGGGCCTTCAAGCGCATCGGCCTGCCGCTCGAGGAGACCGACGAGGCGCTGAACTTCCTGCCGCTGTGCCACGTCGCGGAGCGCTTTGGCGGTTGCTACAACCACATCGCCGCGATGCACGTGGTCAACTTCGCCGAGGCGCCCGACACGGTGCCGCAGAACCTGCGCGAGGTGGCCCCGCACATCTTCCTCGCCGTGCCGCGCGTATGGGAGAAGCTCTATTCGGCGGTCACCATCCAGATCAAGGAAGGCACCGCGCTCGGCCGCGCGGCCTATAGGGCCGCAATCGCCATCGGCTACAAGGCGAGCGCCTACGAGATCGAAGGCAAGCCCGTGCCGGCGCACCTGCGCGCGGCGCGCGCGATTGGCGACTGGCTGGTGCTCAAGAACATCCGTGTGCTCCTGGGGCTCAACCGCATCCGCTGGGCCATCACCGGCGCGGCGCCGATCTCGCCCGATCTCATCGCCTGGTACTGGGCGATGGGGGTGAGGATGTACGAGGTCTACGGCCAGACCGAGAACGCGGGGCTCGCCACCGCCAACTATCCGGGCCACCTCAAGGTCGGCACCATCGGCCCCACGACGCCCGGCACCGAGCTCAAGCTCTCGACCCAGGGCGAGATTCTGCTGAGAGGTCCACACATCTTCACGGGCTATCTCAACAAGCCGGAGAAGTCGGCCGAGGCCCTGAAAGACGGCTGGCTCCACACCGGCGACGTCGGCGTCATCGACAACCAGGGCTTCGTGCGCATCACCGACCGCATGAAGGACATCATCATCACCGCCGGCGGCAAGAACATCACGCCGTCCGAGATCGAGAACCAGCTCAAATTCTCGCCCTACATCTCGGATGCGGTCGTAATCGGCGACAAGCGCAGCTATCTCACCTGCCTCATCATGATCGACCATGACAACGTCGTGAAATTCGCGCAGGACCACAACGTGCCGTTCACCAACTACGCGAGCCTGTGCCGGGCGACCGAGGTGCAGGAGCTGATCGGCAGGGAGGTAGAGGCGGCCAACAAGAAGTTCGCCCGCGTCGAGACCATCAAGAAGTTCCGCCTGATCGACGCGCTGCTCACGGCGGAGGACGAGGAGCTGACCCCGACCATGAAGCTCAAGCGCAGCCTGGTCGAGAAGAAGTACGGCGATCTGATCAAGGACATGTACGCCAGTGGGGCATGAGACGGCAGTCATTCCCGCAAGCGCGAAGCGCGCCAGCGGGAATCCAGCGCCAAACTCAACGTTGGGTCTCTGCGGCTGGATTCCCGCTCTGCGCTGCGCTTGGCGGGAATGACGCGCTTCGCGCTTTCGGGAATGACATCGGCTTGGCGGGAATGACGGCGCGGGATAGAGATTTCGCAGGCTTACAAAGGAAACGAAACGGAGGTTTGCAATGAGGAAACTGTCCAGGCTGGCGCTCGCCACCCTGTTTGCCGGTGCGCTCGCCGCGCCGGCGCTCGCCGAGGACGGCGTCACCGACACCGAGATCGCTCTCGGCAGCCACACGGCATTGAGCGGTCCGGTGAGCGCCTGGGGCATCGGCTCCACCGAGGGCATGCGCATGCGCTTCGAGGAAGCCAGCGAGAAGGGCATCAACGGGCGCAAGATCAAGTTCATCGTCGAGGACCACCAGTACCAGGTGCCGCGCGCCGTGCAGGCCGCCAACAAGCTCATCAACAACGACAAAGTGTTCGCCATGGTGGGCGCGCTGGGCACGCCGATGAACAACGCGGTGCTCGGCGAGCAGCTGCAGAAAGGGGTGCCCAATCTGATGCCGTTCACGGCGGCACGGTCCATGGCCGAGCCGTTCCACAAGCTCAAGTTCGCGGCCTTCTCCACCTACTACGACCAGGTGCGCGCCGTGACGAAGCACTTCGTCGAGAAGGAGGGCAAGAAGAAGGTGTGCGTCATGTACCAGGACACCGACTTCGGTCACGAGATCCGGGACGGCGTGCGCGATCAGGCCAAGGCCATGAAGCTCGAGGTGGCTGCCGAGGCGTCCTACGGCCCGGCGGATACCGAGTTCGTTGCACCCATCACCAAGCTCAAGTCGGCGGGCTGCGACCTCGTCGTCATGGGCTCGATCATCCGCGACAGCATCCAGTCCGTCGGCACGGCCAAGAAGCTCGGTTGGGGTGACGTGACGTTCGTCGGCCAGGCCGCCTCCTACGACCCGATCGTGGCGGCGGCTCCCGGCGGCATCATGGAAGGCTTCTATTCCGCCACTGGCCTGCCCTACGCCTATGCGGACAGCTCGCCGGAGCCGATCAAGGCGTGGGCTGCGAAGTACAAGTCGAGGACCAACCAGGATCCCAACACCGCCGCACAGTACGGCTATGTCATCGGCGACATCGTCGTGAAGGCGCTGGAGGCGTCCGGCAAGGACCTGACGCGGGCCAAGTTCATCGCCGCGATGGAAGGCCTCAAGAACTACAAGCCGATGTTCCCGGGGCCGGCTGTCAGCTATGCCGCCGACAAGCGCCAGGGCACGACGGCGAGCTTCCTCGCCAAGGTGGAAGGCGGTCGCTGGAAGGTGGTGGGCGAGAACCTGATGTACTGAGCGCCGGAGAGTAGGGCGTAGGGCGCTATTGCGCCGCTGCCCCGCTGACGGCGCAAGCGCTTCGCTCTTGCGCCCTGCGCCCTGCTCCCGTATTGGTTTGGCTAAACTAGACTTAGCTAAACTAGGTTGCAATGGCCATCGTTACCATTCATGCGGCAAAAACAAACCTCTCGAAGCTCTTGGAGCGCGTGGAGGCGGGCGAGGAGATCGTAATTGCGCGGGGTCGCAAGCCCGTGGCGCGTCTGGTGCCGATAGGCGCGCCGGACCACCTCATGCGCCAGCGCTCCTTCGGGGCCCTCAAGGGCAAGCTCGGACTGCCCGATTCCTTCTTCTTCGACCCGCTCCCCGAGGAGGAGCTCCAGGAGTGGGAAGGCAAAGAGCGCTGATGGGCGCGCTGCTCGACACGCACGCCTTGATCTGGTGGGTCGAGGGCGACGACCGCATCACCGCGCGGCTGCGGCAGCTGCTCGGCAGTCCGCAAGAGGACGTCTTCGTGAGTGCGGCGACCGCGTGGGAGATCGCCACGAAGGTGCGGATCGGCAAGTTGCAGCTCGCCGAGGAGTTCCTGCAGAACTTTCTCGATGCCGTCGAGGCTCTGGGCTTCCGACCCTTGCCCATCTCGCTCCGCCACGGCTACGAGGCGGGCCGGCTGCCCGGGCCCCACAGAGATCCCTTCGATCGCATGCTGGCGGCCCAGGCCCTTGCCGAAGACCTCGTCCTGGTCAGTGCCGATCCCGCGTTCAACGCCCTTGGCGTCTCGACGTTCTGGTGACACTGGTGTTGGCGCTTCCGCAGCGAGGGGGAGGCCGCAAGATGAAACGCCGCCGCATCGCGTTGATCGGTCTCGGCATGGCCGTGACGCCGCATGCCAAGAGCCTGCTCGATCTCGGCGACCGAGCCGAGGTGGCCTTCGCCGTGAGCCCGAGCGCGGGGCGCCGGGAGGCTTTCGCCGCACGCTTCCCGTTCCCGATCTCGGACAGCGTCGCCGCCGTAGCCGCCGATGCGAGCATCGATGCCGTCGCGATCCTCACGCCGCCGAACACGCACCTCGAGATCGCGACCGAGCTGGCCAAGGCCGGCAAGCACATCCTGCTCGAGAAGCCGCTCGAGGTTGCGACCGAGCGTGCCGAGGCGCTGGTCGCCGCCTGCGGCGACGCGGGCGTGACGCTCGGCGTCGTTCTGCAGCACCGCTTCAAGCCGGCGGCCGAGCGGCTCGCCGCAATCCTGAGGGACGGCGAGCTGGGCGAGGTCGTCAACTGCTCGACCTCGATCCGGCTGTGGCGGCCGCAAAGCTACTACGACGAGCCCGGCCGGGGCACCAGGGCGCGCGACGGCGGCGGCGTGCTCATGACGCAGGGCATCCATACCCTCGACCTGATGCTGAGCCTCGCCGGCCCCGTCGTCGAGGTCGCTGGCTTCGCGCGCACCACGCCGGTGCACCGCATGGAGACGGAGGACCTCGTGTGCGCGGCCGTGCGATTCGCCAGCGGCGCCGTCGGCGTCATCGACGCGACGACAGCCGCCTATCCCGGCAGCCCCGAGCGGATCGAGCTGATCGGCACGAAGGGTACCGCCGCGCTCGCCGGCACCGAGCTCATCGTGCGCTTCCACGACGGCCGCCACGAGGAGGTCGCGGCGGACGCTTCCCCCGGCGGCACCGGCGCCGACCCCATGGCGTTCCCGCACGACTACCACCTCGCCGTCTGGCGCGACTTCCTGGATGCCATCGACAGCGGCCGGCCCCCGCGCATATCCGGCGCCGAGGCGCTCGCGGTGCACCGCCTGATCGACGCGCTGCTGGCCGCCGGCACGACCGGCCGCTCCGTCATGGTGCGTGGGATGGTGCGCTGACAAGCCCCGCGCGCTGCGGCTACCATGCCGGGTGCGCAAGCCACGCTCGCCAATGCGACTGCGCGTCGTCGTTGCGAATTCCAGGGGGAGAAACTCAATGCAACTCAGTCTCAAGGGCAAACGGGCCGTCGTCGCCGGCGGCAGCAGGGGCATCGGGCGCTCGATCGCGCTCGCATTCGCGCAGGCCGGTGCCGCCGTCTCGATCTGCGCACGCGGCCGCCCGGCACTCGACACGACCGCGGCGGAGATCAAGGCGCTTGGGGTCAAGGCGCATGCCGGCGAATGCGACCTTGCCGACAAGGCCGCGATAGCAACCTACATCGCGGCGGCCGCGGATTCGCTCGGCGGCATCGACATCCTCGTCAACAATGCCTCCGGCTTCGGCGCCGGCGACGACGAGGAGGGTTGGGCCAAGGGCCTCGACATCGACGTGATGGCGACCGTGCGCGCCTCGCACGCCGCGACCCCGTTCATCGAGAAGGCCGGCGGCGGCGCCATCCTCAACATAACGTCGATCTCGGGCTATCGGGCGAGCGCGCGCACCATCCCGTACGCTGCCGTGAAAGCGGCGGTTATCAACTACACCATGTCGCAAGGGCTGGTGCTCGCGCCCAAGAAGATCCGCGTCAACGCCATTGCGCCGGGCTCCATCGAGTTTCCGGGCGGCATGTGGGACAAGCGCAAGACGTCGGACCCGCAGCTCTACAATTCAATCCTGCGCGCGATTCCCTGGGGCCGGCTCGGCCGCCCGGAGGAGGTCGCCAATGCCGCGCTGTTCCTGTGCAGCGATGCAGCCTCGTGGGTGACGGGGCAAACGCTGACGGTCGACGGCGGGCAGATGCTGCGCTGAAAAGGAACGGGCCGGGATCGGTGTCCCGGCCCGACCAATTCCGCAATCCAACCCGCTACTTCTCGTTGGCTTCCATCTGCCGCTGGGGATGGCAGGGCAATGCCTCGATCTCGCAGCGCGTAAAGGTCTGCCCGAGCGTGGTGACGCCGCCCTCCTTGATGGACGAGCGCGAGCACGTGTAGACGACGCGCCGGGCATTGGAGAGGTCCATGTACTTCTCGCCGAGATGGAAGCGCACGGTGCCGGCCCACGCATCGTTGGCGGCTTTCTTGGCACCGTCCACGGTGAGATGCTGATCGCCCACGGCGCGCCGCACCTCACGACAGTGGCCGCCGCGATCGTCATCGTCCGTGTCGCGCCGAACGTAGCTGTAGACGCGCGTCGGGTCGCGTCGCGTGTGGGTCGTCGTCGTGGTCGCGTAGCGGCGCGGCCGATAGCAATAGCCGTCACTGCGGCAATAGACCCGCACATAGCGCGGCATGCCGTCGTTGCTGTATCCCACGAGACGGCGCGACCAGTAGCCGCCGTCGCTGTTTTGGGCTTCGGCCTCGAAAGGCAGGAGCATCGCTGCGGCGACAAAAAGCAAAGCTAGTCGTTTCATGGCGATGGGCCTCCCCGCTGCTCCGCCGTGCAGACTCGGAAATGGGAGGCTATACAAACCGCGGGCCGCCTCAACCGATCCCGCGCAGTATCCACAGGAGAGACGCGAGCGGCCCACAATTGGGCACAAACGGCAGATTGCGGGGTCGCGCCGAGCAGCCCGCTCAGGCGCTGTCGCCGGCCTTGTTGGCCTCCGCGCGATAGGGGCTGGCGCGATAGGCGCCGAGAATCTTGAGCTCGGTGCAGAAGAACTCGAGCTCCTCCAGCGCCCGCCTCACCGGCGGATCGTCGGGATGGCCTTCGATGTCGGAGAAGAACATGGTGGCGACGAAGCGGCCGTCGAGCTGATAGCTCTCGAGCTTCGTCATGTTGACGCCGTTGGTGGCAAAGCCGCCCATTGCCTTGTAGAGGGCCGCCGGCACGTTGCGCACGCGAAAGAGGAAGGTGGTAACGATCGGGCCGTCGCCCGCTTTCGCGTCCTCCGGCTCGCCGGCGAGGATGACGAAGCGCGTGGTGTTGTGCTTCTCGTCCTCGATGTCGTGCATGAGGATTTTCAGCCCGTAGATCTCGGCTGCGAGCGTGGTGGCAATCGCCGCAAGCTCGTTGTTGTTGGCCTCGGCGACGATGCGGGCGGAGCCGGCCGTGTCGGCTTCGGGGATGGCTGCGAGCCCGAGCTTGCGCAGCGTGTTGCGGCACTGGCCGAGGGCCTGCGTATGGGAAAGCGCGCGCTTGACGGTCAGCAGCGACGCGCCCGGCAGCGCCATCAGCTGGTGGCGCACGCGCAGGAAGTGCTCGCCCACGATCGACAGGCCGGCATTCGGCAGCAGGTGGTGGATGTCGGCGACGCGCCCCGCCACCGAGTTCTCGATGGGAATCATGGCGTAGCGCGCATCCCCGCTCTTCACGGCCGCCAGCGCATCCTCGAACGTGGGGCAGGCCACCGGCTCGAGGTCGGGATAAACGTCGCGGCAGGCAAGATGCGAGTTGGCGCCGGGCTCGCCCTGGTAGGAGACGCGCACCAGCGTCTTCCTGTCCAGCACCGCCGGGCGCTTGATCCTGGCAGCTGCCTTCGGCGCAGCCGCGGGCGATTTCAGTTTTCGGTCGGCCATGGGGACTGCCGTCGGAGAGGCTCGGGGGTGTCGCTGAAAATCAAGGGCGCCCTCAGCCGGGGATGATACGGCGGGCGCGCTCAAGATCGTCGGGAGTATTGACCTCGACCGGCACCGTGTCAACGATCGTCACGTCGATGCGCATGCCGTCCTCCAGCGCGCGCAGCTGCTCGAGCTGCTCGCGCTTCTCGAGCGCGGACGGCCGCAGGGAAACGAACCTTTCGAGGGCGGAGCGTCGGTAGGCGTACATCCCGAAGTGATGATGGAGCGGACCCTCGCCGTAGGGCGCGGTCGCCCGCGTGAAGTAGAGCGCCCGCAGCCGGCCGGGCACTGCGGTCGGCGTACCGACGACCTTCACCGAGTTGGGATCGGTCCGGCTCTCCCCGGACGTGATCACGGCGGCGATGGTGGCGATGTGCACCGCCTTGTCCTCCAGGGGACGCAGGCAGGCATGGATGATGCCGGGGTCCATGGCCGGCAGGTCACCCTGCACGTTGAGGATGATCTCGAAGTCGCCCTCGGGATCGATGCGATTGGCGGCCTCGTACACGCGGTCGGAGCCCGACACGTGGTCGGGACGCGTCATGACCGCCTCGCCGCCCGCCTTGCGCACGGCCGCCACGATCTCCTCCGTGTCGGTTGCGACCACCACCCGGCCGGTCTCGGCCGCCATGGCGCGCCGCCACACGTGCACGATCAGCGGCTCGCCGGCGATATGGATCAGCGGCTTGCCGGGCAGCCGCGTGGCGTGCATGCGGGCGGGAATGACGATGAGCGTGCGCTGCATTGGGCTCTTTGTAGGGGCCGGTGACAATTCGTCTCGGGGCCTAGCTCCTAGAACGGACCCCGGCACGGTTGCAAGGCAGAAGCGAAATCCTATAGTTGCGGCCGGTCGGCGACGGCGGGGCGGCTCGACGCAGGCTGCCGCCGCGCGCAACTGGGGAACAGCCACCGATGGACGCCTTCGAGCTCAACAAGTGGGCGGGTGCCGTGCTGTCGGCGCTGCTGGTCATTTTCGCAAGCAAGACCTTGCTCGACATCAAGTATCGCGAGCACAAGCCCGAGAAGCCCGGCTGGGCGCTGCCGATCACCGAGGCGGCTCCGGTGGCCTCCAAGGAGCCGGCGGCCCCATTCGACGCCAAGCTGGTCGTTGCCCTGCTGCCCAAAGCCAGCGCCGAGAACGGCCAGGACGGCTTCAAGAAATGCCTCTCCTGCCACACGCCGCAGAAGGACGGGAAGAACGGCACGGGCCCCAATCTGTGGGGCATCGTCGGGCGCGCTCCGGGTGCTCACGTCGGGTTCCCTTACTCGGAGGCCATGAAAAACAAGGGCGGCACCTGGAACTATGAGCACTTGGCGGCCTATCTGCACGACCCTAAGGGCGCGATCCCCGGCAACAAGATGGCCTTCCCCGGCATCAAGGATAATGCCGAGCTTGCCGACGTGATCGTCTATCTGCGCAAACTCTCGGATAACCCGGCGCCCCTGCCGCAATAGTCTCGGCGGCCCTTCACGAGGCATATTTTACGTTGTTCATTAACTTCCGCTGGAGATGACGGCGGGCGGCTCCGCGTGGGCCTGCGACAAGGGAATGAACAAGGATTAACTTGGCGGTCTCAAAGCTCCCCGTCATAGTCGGATCAAGGCGCGGGCCTAGACTTGCCGTGTCTCGCAGTTTTTCAGGGAGGAGTTGGCCGTATGGGCCACCATCGCAGCTTCGGCGCCGCAGCCTTCGTCTATCTGCTCGTCCTCGGCGCCCCGGTCGCCTCAGCCTCCGACAACCTCGCGAAGCACCACGCGCTGTCCCTGGTCGGAACTCCCAAGTACGGCCCCGACTTCACGCACTTCGACTGGGTGAACCCCAACGCGCCCAAGGGTGGCCGCGTCAGGCAATGGACGATGGGGTCCTTCGACTCCCTCAATCAATTCCCGGTCAAGGGCAGCGCGGCCGCCGGGCTCACCATGATCTACGACACGCTGATGACCATCAGCCCCGACGAGGACTTGACCGAGTACGGCCTGCTCGCCGAATGGGTGTCGTATCCGCCCGACTTCTCCTCGGCCACCTTTCAGCTGCGCCCGCAAGCCCGCTTCCATGACGGCAAGCCGGTCACGCCGGAGGACGTCATCTTCTCGCTCGAGGCCATCAAGAAGGCCTCCCCCAACTTCGCCTTCTACTACAAGAACGTGACGAAGGCTGAGAAGACCGGCGACCGCCAGGTCACGTTCCTTTTCAACGTCACGGGCAACCGCGAGCTGCCGGTGATCGTCGGCGAGCTGCCGATCGTGCCCAAGCATTACTGGGAGGGCACTGGGGCGAACGGCGAGCCGCGCGATCTCGGCAAGTCGACGCTCGAGATTCCGCTGGGCTCCGGCCCCTACCGTATCAAGGAGGTGGATGCCGGCCGCACCATCCTCTACGAGCGCATCAAGGACTGGTGGGCCAAGGACCTGCCCGTCACCAAGGGCCAATGGAACTTCGACGAGATCCGCTTCGTCTACTTCCGCGACCGCGTCCCGGCCTTCGAGGCCTTCAAGTCCGGCCAGCTCGACTACTGGCGCGAGTCGAGCGCCAAGTCCTGGGCCACGCAGTTCGATTTCGACGCCGTCAAGCGGGGGCAGGTCAAGATGGACCGCTACCCGATCGCCAGCGTCGCGACGATGCAGTCGTTCGCCTTCAACACCCGCCGTCCCCAGTTCCAGGACCCGCGCGTGCGGCAGGCCTTCAACCTGGCCTTCGATTTCGAGTGGGCAAACAAGAACCTGTTCTACGACCAGTACAGCCGGGTCGGCAGCTACTTCGAGAACTCCGAGCTGAAGGCGCAAGGCCTGCCCAAGGGGCGGGAGCTCGAGATCCTCACCGAGGTCAAGTCCCTGGTGCCCCCGCAGGTCTTCACCGATGAATGGAAGAACCCGGTCAATCACACGCCCGAGGACGCGCGCAAGCATCTGAGCCAGGCCGCGAAACTGCTGGCCGAGGCCGGCTGGCACCCCAAGAGCGGCGTGCTCACCAACGCCAAGGGCGTCGAGCTCACCGCCGAGTTCCTGCTGGTGCAGCCCGACTTCGAGCGCATCGTGCTGCCCTTCAAGACGGCGCTGGAGCGGCTGGGCGTCAAGTCTTCGGTGCGCATTGTCGATACCTCTCAGTATCAGCGCCGCCACGACACCTTCGACTTCGACATCATCGTCGCAAGCTTCCCCCAGTCGCTTTCGCCCGGCAACGAGCAGCGCGATTTCTGGGGCTCGGAAGCCGCCGACAAGGAAGGCAGCCGCAACGTAATCGGCATCAAGAATCCGGCGATCGACAAGCTCGTCGACAGGATCATCCTGGCCAAGGATCGCGAGGAGCTGGTGGCCGCGACGCAAGCTCTCGATCGCGTGCTGCTGTGGAACCACTACCTCGTTCCGCAGTGGCACATGCCGTTCGACCGCCTGGCGCGGTGGGACATGTTCGGGCGTCCGGCCAAGCTGCCGTCGCGCTCGACCTCGTTCCTGCGCGTGTGGTGGTATGATGATGCGGCGGCCAAGCGCCTCGCCAACGGGCGGGGGTGAACGCTGCGCCGCGAGGCCCAATGATGCGGGAAGACTGGACTGCAACGCTGATGCGCATGGCAAAACCGGCGCTGCTGGTTGCCGGCATCCTCCTGACCATGGGGGCTGCGGCGGCAGAGAAGGAGACGCACGGCCTCTCCGCCTTCGGCGAGCTCAAGTATCCGCCCGACTTCAAGCACTTCGAGTGGGTGAATCCGGACGCGCCGAAAGGCGGCCGCCTCTCCACCATCGGCACCGTCGCCCGCACCAGCTTCGACAGCTTCAACAACTACATTCTCAAGGGCGATGCGGCCCAGGGGCTGCCCTATCTCTTCGACTCGCTGATGGTCCGGGCGCACGACGAGCCGGACGCCGTCTACGGGCTGGTAGCCCGTTCCGCGCAGGTGGCGAGCGACCGCAGCTGGGTGATCTTCCGGTTGCGGCCAGAGGCCAAGTTCGCCGACGGGTCGGCGCTGACGGCCGAGGATGTCGTCTTCACGCTCAACGTCCTCAAGGAGAAGGGGCACCCGATCTATCGCGTGCAGCTCAAGGACGTGGGCAAGGTCGAGGCGCTCGACCCCCACACCGTGCGCTATAGCTTCACCGGCACCCAGACCCGCGACCTGCCGCTGGTCGTTGCCGGCCTGCCGGTGTTCTCCAAGGCCTATTACACCACGCACGAGTTCGATCAGACCTCGCTCGAGCCGCCGCTGGGCTCCGGCCCGTACAAGATCGACAGCTTCAGGCCCGGCGCCTACGTCAGCTACAAGCGCCGCGACGACTATTGGGCCAAGGACCTCCCCGTCAACCGCGGCCGCTTCAATTTCGACGAGTTGCGCTTCGAGTACTATCGCGATCGCACGGCCGAGCTCGAGAGCCTCAAGGCCGGGGCCTTCGATCTGCGCGAGGAGTTCACCTCGCGCGATTGGGTCACGGGCTATGACATCGCCGCCGTCAGGGAAGGCAGGCTGGTCAAGCTCACGCTGCCCGACGAGAACCCCTCCGGCGCGCAGGGCTTCTTCCTCAACACGCGCCGGCCCAAGCTCGCCGACCTGCGCGTGCGCAAGGCGCTCGACTATGCGTTCGACTTCGAGTGGACCAACAAGAACATCTTCTACGGTCTCTATCAGCGCACCGAGAGCTTCTTCGAGAACTCCGACATGAAGGCGCGCGGCAAGCCGAGCCCGGCCGAGCTGGCGCTGCTCGAGCCGTTCCGCGCCAAGCTGCCCCCGGAGGTGTTCGAGGAGCCCTACAAGCCGCCGGTGTCGGACGGCACGGGGCAAGACCGCAGGCTACTGCGCGAGGCCGCCCGGCTCCTCGACGAGGCCGGCTGGAAGGTCAAGGACGGCAAGCGTGTCGACGCCAAGGGCGAGACGCTCGAGCTCGAGTTCCTGATCGTCGATCCCGTCTCCGAGCGCATCATCACGCCCTACGTCAAGAACCTGCAGGCGCTCGGTATCGCCGCCAGCATCCGCCGCATCGACCCGGCGCAGTTCGAGCGCCGCGTCAAGTCGTTCGACTTCGACATCGTCACCACCCGCTACACCCTGCGCCTGACCCCGGGCCTGGAGGTGAGGGGCTTCTGGGGCAGCGAGGCGGCCAAGACCGACGGCAGCTACAATCTGGCCGGCATCAATGATCCAGTCGTTGACGCTTTGCTCAACAAAGTCCTGGAGGCTAAGAGCCGGGACGAGCTGAATACGGCGACGAGGGCTCTCGACAGGGTCCTGCGTGCAGGTCACTACTGGGTGCCGCACTGGTTCAAGGCGGCCCACCACGTCGTCCACTGGGACCTGTTCGGGCGGCCTGCCGTGAAGCCACGCTTCGAGCGCGGCATTACGCACACCTGGTGGTTCGACGCCGAAAGGGCTGCAAGGCTCAAGTCCAACTGAGGCGAGTGAAGCGTTTCGTAGATGGCAACCTATCTTCTCAAGCGCGTGCTCCTGATCATCCCGACGCTGTTCGGGATCATGCTGATCAGCTTCGCGATCGTGCAGTTCGCTCCAGGCGGCCCGGTCGAGCGCGTGATTGCCCAGATCACCGGCTCGGACGTTTCCGCCACGGCCCGCATCGGCGGCGGCCAGGGCGACGGGCTCTCCACCTCCGGTCAGACCCAGGGCAGCAGCCAGGGCGGCGGCGATGCCGGCTCCAAGTATCGGGGCGCCCAGGGGCTCGACAAGGAATTCATTAAGAGCCTCGAGAAGCAGTTCGGCTTCGACAAGCCGGCGCACGAGCGCTTCATCCTGATGATGAAGAACTATCTCCTGTTCGATTTCGGCAAGAGCTACTTCCGCGACGTCAGCGTCATGCAGCTCATCAAGGAGAAGCTTCCCGTCTCCATCTCGCTCGGCATCTGGATGACGCTCATCACCTACCTCATCTCGATCCCGCTGGGCATCCGCAAGGCCATGCACGACGGCGAGAAGTTCGACACCTGGACCTCGGGCGTGCTGGTGATCGGCTATGCCATCCCGGGCTTCCTGGTGGCGGTGTTCCTGCTGGTGATGTTCGCCGGCGGCTCGTTCTTCCAATGGTTCCCCTCGCGCGGGCTCACCTCCGACACCTGGGCGCACATGTCGCCGCTCGGAAAGGTCGCCAACTACTTCTGGCACCTGACGCTGCCGATCATCGCCATGTCGCTCGGCGCCTTCACGACCATGACGTTCCTCACCCGCAACGCCTTCCTCGACGAGATCCGCAAGCAGTACGTGATGACGGCGCAGGCCAAGGGGCTGGGCCAGCGCCAGGTGCTCTACGGCCACGTGTTCCGCAACGCCATGCTGCTGATCATCGCCGGCTTCCCGGGCGCCTTCATCCACGCCTTCTTCTCGGGCTCGCTGCTGATCGAGACCATCTTCTCCCTCGATGGCCTCGGGCTGTTGAGCTTCGAGAGCGTCATCAATCGCGACTATCCCGTTGTGTTCGCCACGCTCTACATCTTCGCGCTGCTGGGCCTCGTCGTTAACCTGGTCTCGGACTTCATCTATACGCTGGTCGATCCGCGCATCGACTTCGAGTCGCGAGAGGTCTGAGGCGCGTGAACATCCGAGACAAACCTGCCTCCCCGGAGACGATCGCGAGAGCGCGCGAGGCCATCAAGGCTGCCGAGGCCAAGGCGCCGTCGCGGCCAATAGCGCGCGCCTTCGATCCAGCCGAGCCCGCCGCGCCCCCCGGTCCCAGCAAGCAGATCGGCCGGCTGGTGCCATCGCGGCTCTGGATCGCCGGCGGCGGCCTCGTCCTCTCCCCGCTCAACAAGCGGCGCTGGCACAACTTCAAGGCAAACCGGCGCGGCTACTGGAGCCTTTGGCTCTTCCTCGCGCTCTTCGTGCTGAGCCTGTTCGCCGAGGTGATCGCCAACGACAAGCCGATCATCGCCCGCTACAAGGGCGAGTGGCTGTTCCCGGTGTTCGTCGACTACCCGGAGTCGAAGTTCGGCGGCTTCCTTGCCGTCACCGACTACAAGGACCCCGTGATCCTCGATGAGATGGCGGCGCACGGCTGGGCCGTCTGGCCGCCGATCGGCTACTCCTACCGCTCCATCAACAAGGACTATCCGCGCATCAAGAACGCGTCCGGCCAGTGCCTCGGCTTCCCGGGCCCGCCGCCCTGGGCGACCAGCGCCGCCGTGTGCGATGCGCCTGCCGAGCAGGTGGCGCGCTATCGATCCATAGGCAACTACAACTGGCTCGGCACCGACGACCAGGGCCGCGACGTGCTGGCGCGGCTGATCTATGGCTTCCGCATCTCGGTGCTGTTCGGGCTGCTGCTGACGATCCTCTCCTCCATCGTCGGCGTGACGGCGGGCGCCGTGCAGGGCTTCTTCGGCGGCAAGGTCGATCTCGTGTTCCAGCGCTTCCTCGAGATCTGGTCGTCGATCCCCTCGCTGTTCGTGCTGATCATCATCTCGTCGGTGCTGGTGCCGGGGTTCTGGACCCTGCTCGGCGTGCTGCTGCTGTTCCACTGGGTCTATCTCGTCGGCGTGGTGCGCGCCGAGTTCCTGCGCGGACGCAACTTCGAGTACATCACGGCCGCGCGCGCGCTCGGGCTCTCCAACGTCAAGATCATGTTCAAGCACCTCTTGCCCAACGCCATGGTGGCGACGTTGACGTTCCTGCCCTTCAAGCTCTCGGGCTCGATCACCGCGCTGACCGCCCTCGACTTCCTGGGCCTCGGGCTGCCGCCGGGGTCGCCCTCGCTCGGCGAGCTGTTGGCGCAGGGCAAGGCCAACCTGCAGGCGCCCTGGCTCGGGCTTGCCGCCTTCATCTCGATTGCCGGCCTGCTGAGCCTCCTGATCTTCGTCGGCGAGGGCGTGCGCGACGCGCTCGACCCGCGCAAGACCTTCAAGTGAGGGAGCCCAATGTGATGATCGAGAAGTCCGCACCATCGCGCTGTGCCGGGTTGAGGAGCGGACTTCTCGATATGAATCACACTGGCGTCATGAATCTTCTAGTGTCCTTCAGATCGCGAAATTCGTTCCGAGCCTGCCGCACACTGCGACGAATTTCGCGATCAGGACACTAGCCGATGGCCGCCTCCCTCGTCGACGTACGCGATCTGTCGGTGCGCTTCTCCTCCGGCCCGAACGTGGTCGAAGCCGTCAAGCACGTCTCCTTCGAGATCGCCAAGGGCGAGATCGTCGCCCTGGTCGGAGAATCGGGCTCGGGCAAGACGGTCTCGGCCCTGTCGATCATGCGGCTGCTGCCCTACCCTGCGGCCTCCCATCCCTCGGGCGAGATCCGCTTCGGCGGCAAGGACCTGCTCAAGTTGGCGGGCCATGACATGCGCGAGATCCGCGGCGAGAAGATCTCGATCATCTTCCAGGAGCCGATGACCTCGCTCAACCCCCTGCACACCATCGAGAAGCAGGTGGGCGAGATCATGAAGCTGCACCACGGCCTCGACGACGCCACCGCGCGCGGCCGCGTGCTGGAACTCCTGCGCAAGGTCGGCCTCGACAATCCCGAGCGGCGGCTGCAGGCTTATCCCCATCAGCTCTCGGGCGGCCAGCGCCAGCGCGTCATGATCGCCATGGCGCTCGCCAACGAGCCGGACCTGCTGATCGCCGACGAGCCGACCACCGCCCTCGACGTCACTATCCAGGCCCAGATCCTCGAGCTCCTGAAGTCGCTGCAGCGCGAGCTCGGCATGGCCATGCTGCTCATCACCCACGACCTCGGCGTCGTGCGCCGCATGGCCGACCGGGTCTACGTCATGAGCAAGGGCGAGGTGGTCGAGCAGGGCCCCACGGCCGAGGTGTTCGAGCGGCCGCAGCATCCCTACACGCGCCACCTCATCTCTGCCGAGCCCAAAGGCAAGCCGCCGCGATCCTCGCCCAACGCGCCGGTCGTGCTCGAGACCGAGAACCTCAAGGTCTGGTTCCCCATCAAGCGCGGCCTCATGCGCCGCACCGTCGATCACGTCAAGGCCGTGGACGGCCTCTCGCTCAAGCTGCGCGCCGGCGAGACGCTGGGCGTGGTGGGCGAGTCGGGCTCGGGCAAGACCACGCTGGGGCTGGCGCTGCTGCGCCTCGTCTCATCGACCGGGCCCATCGCCTATGTCGGCAAGCGCATCGACGGCCACAACTCGCGCGACATGCGTCCGCTGCGCAAGGAGATGCAGGTCGTCTTCCAGGACCCTTACGGTTCGCTGTCTCCGCGCCTCTCAATCAGCCAGATCATCGAGGAAGGCCTCCTCATCCAGAGCCCCGGCATGAGCTGGCACGAGCGGCGCGACAAGGTCGGGGCCGCACTCAAGGAGGTCGGGCTCGACCCCGAGTGCCAGGACCGCTATGCGCACGAGTTCTCGGGCGGGCAGCGCCAGCGCATCGCTATTGCCCGCGCCATGGTGCTGGAGCCGAGGTTCGTGCTGCTCGACGAGCCGACCAGCGCCCTCGACATGTCGGTGCAGGCGCAGATCGTCGATCTCCTGCGCGACCTGCAGCGCCGCCACGACCTCGCCTACCTGTTCATCAGCCACGACCTGAAGGTGGTGCGCGCGCTGTCGAACTACGTGGTGGTGCTCAAGAACGGCAAGGTCGTGGAGGAGGGGCCGTCGGAGGAGATCTTCAACAATCCCAAGGCCGAATACACCAAGGCCCTGCTCGCCGCCGCCTTCGACCTCGCGGTCGTGCACGGCACGGCCGTGGCCACCTGAGGCGTTGGCCTGCGGCTGACAGCGGCGAGCCTACTTCACGAGCGTGACGGGCAGCTTGGTCAGGTGAACCACCTTTGTGGCCACCGAGCCCATGAGCAGGTTGCCGATAGCTCCCAGCCCGCGCGTCCCCATGACGATATGATCGCACCCCTTCTCCTCGGCGCAGGCGACGATGCCCCGCGCGATGTCGCCGATCAGGATCTCGCTGGTGAACGGCACACCGGCGGCCTTGGCTGCCTCGGTGGCGGGCTTCAGGATGTCCTCGCTGTGCCTGCGCTGCAGCTCTTTGGCCTTCTCCTCCTCGAGGTAGACGGCGATCTCCCCGAACACGATCGGCGGCTCGTGCGCATTGACGATGTGCAACTCGGTGGAGCCGGTCCCCTTGGCAAGGCGGATCGCGTAGTCCAAGGCGCGCGTGGCGTTGTCGGAATTGTCCATCGGCACTAGCAGTTTCCGCATGGCGATTCGCTCCATGGCTGTCCGAAAAGACCGGTATGGAGACTAACCGGCGGCGGCACGCCCGCATTGACTGCCGTCAAGCCGCCAAAACCCCATTGACGTATGGGCAATTTCCCATTATGCGCTTCTCATGCCGGGCGCTGCACGAGATCTGCTGGCCGAGATCGAGGCCTTTCTCGAGGAGACTGGGCTGAGCCCGACCAAGCTCGGGCTCGCCGCCGTCAACGACGGCCACCTCGTCGCCAACCTGCGCAAGGGCACCAGCGTCACGCTCAAGACCGCCGACAGGGTGCGCGGCTACATGGCGGCCCGGCACCGGGCGGCGCCGGCGGCGGATGTTTCACGTGAAACAAGTCTCCGATCGGATGCCCTCGGTCCCCGCATCGTGCTGATCATCGGCGGCGGCATTGCCGCCTACAAGTGCCTGGAGCTGATCCGGCGGCTGCGCGAGCGGGGCATCGGCGTGCGCACGGTCATGACCAGGGCGGCGCATCAATTCGTGACCCCGCTGTCGGTGGCGGCGCTGAGCAACGAGCGCGTGTTCGCCGACCTCTTCGACCTCGACGACGAGCGCGAGATCGGCCACATCCGCCTCTCGCGCGAGGCCGACCTGATCGTGGTGGCCCCCGCCACCGCCAACCTCTTGGCCAAGATGGCCGGCGGCCACGCCGACGACCTCGCCAGCGCCGTGCTGATGGCGACCGACAAGCCTGTCTTGGTGGCCCCCGCCATGAACCCGCGCATGTGGCTCCACCCCGCCACCCGCCGCAACGTCGCCCTGCTCGAGGCTGACGGCATCCATTTCGTCGGGCCCAACAGCGGCGAGATGGCCGAGCGCGGCGAGGCCGGCCCCGGCCGCCTCGTCGAGGTCTCCCAGCTGCTGGAGGCGATTCAAGGCCTATTGGAATCCCCCTCCCCCTTGCGGCGAGGGGCAAGGGGTGGGGGGAATCACGACGCGTTGGGATTCCCCCCCTCCCTGACCCTCCCCCGCAAGGGGGGAGGGGATTCACCCCTCGCCGGCCGGCGCGTGCTGGTCACGTCCGGCCCCACGCACGAGCCCATCGACCCCGTGCGCTACATCGCCAACCGCTCCTCCGGCAAGCAAGGCTCGGCGATCGCCGCGGAGGCCGCGGCGTTCGGCGCCGACGTGGTGCTCGTCAGCGGCCCGACCAACCTGGCAGATCCGGCCGGCGTGAAGGTCGTCCGCGTCGAGACCGCGCGCGAGATGCTGGAGGCCGTGCGCGAGGCGCTGCCGGCCGACATCGCCATCTTTGCCGCCGCCGTGGCCGACTGGCGCGTGGCTTCCGAGGCCAGCGAGAAGATCAAGAAGGGCGCCAAGGCCTCGCCCAGGCTCGAGCTGGTCGAGAACCCCGACATCCTCAAGACCATCGCCGCCGAGCGGCCCGGCAGGCGCCCGGCCCTCGTCATCGGCTTTGCCGCCGAGACCCAGAAGGTCACCGAGTACGCCTCGGCCAAGCGCAAGGCCAAGGGGGCAGACTGGATCGTGGCCAACGACGTGTCGCCCGAGACCGGCATCATGGGCGGCGACCGCAACACGGTGCATCTCGTCACGGCCGACGGCATCGAGAGCTGGCCCGAGCTCGACAAGGCGGAGGTGGCGCGCCGCCTCGTCGCCCGCGCCGCCGAATGGCTCGCCGAGCATACGGCGTTCACATGACACGCTCAGCGCGCGCGAAGGGTCCGCGGATTGCGGTGAACCGCCTGCCCCACGCCGAGGGCCTCGACCTGCCGGCCTACCAGTCCGACGGTGCCGCCGGCATGGACCTCGTGGCCGCCGTCGGCAAATCGAAGCCGCTGCGGCTGGCGCCGGGTGCGCGCATGCTGGTCCCG
>JBGGME010000203.1:0-11182 GCA_041288195.1 Hyphomicrobiaceae bacterium | reverse complement strand
CTTCGACCGCAATCCCGACGGCACGCTGCACGGCAAGGCCTTTGCCGGCCAGACCTTCGACCGCACCGTGCACAAGGGCGACCTCACCGGCATCGAGATCATCAACCGGCTGATGGAGCAGGTATGGGCGCGGCCCGTCCGCCGGCTGGAGGAGCACCGTGCTGTTGCGCTGATCCCGGCCAAGGACGGCCAGTCGCTGGCGGGCGTGCTGATGATCGACATTCGCACCGGCCTTTTCCGCTTCGTGGAGGCCAAGGCCGTGCTGCTCGCCACCGGCGGCGGGCCCACCATGTACCGCTACCACACGCCCTCCGGCGACAAGAGCATGGACGGCCTCGCCATGGCGCTGCGCCTCGGGCTGCCCCTGCGCGACATGGAGATGGTGCAGTTCCACCCCACGGGCCTGCTCGCCGGCCCCGACACGCGCATGACCGGCACGGTGCTCGAGGAGGGCCTGCGCGGCGCCGGCGGGCATCTGCTCAACGGCAAGCACGAGCGCTTCATGGTGGCGCGCTCGCCGCGGGCGGAACGGGCCACGCGCGATTTCATCTCGCAGTGCATGTACGAGGAGATGCGCGCGGGCCGCGTCACGCCCAATGGCGGGCTCTACATCAAGATGTCGCATCTGGGCCCCGAGAAGGTCGCCAAGCAGTTCAAGGGCATGGTCGAGCGCTGCGCCGACTGCGGCTTCGACCTCGCGGGCGACCTCGTGGAGGTGGTGCCGACCGCGCACTACTTCATGGGCGGGCTGATGTGCCGGGTCGACACCTCCACGGAGCTGCCCGGTCTGTTCGTGGCCGGCGAGGATGCGAGCGGCATGCACGGCGCCAACCGGCTCGGCGGCAACGGCGTTGCCAACTCCACCGTGTTCGGCGGGATTGCGGGCGAGACGATGCCTGGCTGGATTGCGGCCAATGGTCGACCGCGCGAGCCCGACGAGGAGCTGATTGAATCGGAGATGGAGCGCGCGCAGCATCCGTTCACGCGTAGCGGCGGCGACCTGAACGGCTTGCGCGAGCGCCTGCTCGACGCCACGTGGGACGACGTAGGCGTGATCCGGGACGCCGTCGGATTGAAGCGGGGCCTCGCCAAGCTCGACGCTATCGAGGCCCAGCTGCTCGCGACCGGTGTGGCGGACGGCGACCGCGCGTTCAACCTGACTTGGCACGACTGGCTCAACCTGCGCTCGCTCGTGGAGGTCTCCAAGGTGATCGCGCTCGCCGCGCTCAGGCGCGAGAACAGCCGCGGCGCGCATTTCCGCGAGGACTTCCCCGACGAGGGCGACCTCGCCGGCTCGACCTACACGGTGGTGCGCCAGCGCGGCGGCGCGCTCGACATCACGGAGGAGCCGGTGCGTTTCACCATCGTCCGCCCGGGCGAGACCCTGCTGAAGGAGGCCGCGGAGTGAGCTGCGCGCGTCCGACACACTCAAACGTCATCGCGGGGCTTGTCCCCGCGATCGAACCATCCGCGAACTCCCCTGATCGTTGGGGTGCGCACCCCTGGCAGGGTAGGAAAGAGATCCTCCCAGTACGGATTTTCGCGCTCGATCAGGTTGACCTTCCAGTCCCGCGGCCACTCCTTCATGGTCTTCTCGCGCTGGATCGCATCTCGCGCACGGCCGAACTCCTGGAGCCACACGAGCCGGTGAACCTTGTACTTGCGCGTGAAGTTCGACGCCTTGCCGGCGCGATGCTGCTCGACGCGGCGGATGATGCCGTTGGTGACGCCGATGTAGAGGGTGCCGCGAGGCTTGCTCGCGAGGATGTAGGTCCAATAGCTGCGCACGATACGCCCCAAAACTTGCCAACGGAGTATGGGGCTCGGTGGATCGCGGGGACAAGCCCCGCGATGACGCCCGAGGCGCGGGAGGCCAGACAATGATCCCAATCACATCCCTGCAGAAGACCGCCGAGACGCTGATGGCGAAGGCGGCGATCGAGATTCCGGATGACTACCTCGGCGGCCTGCGCGCGTGCGCCAACACCGAGAAGGGCGATCTCTCCGCCTTTGTCATCCAGGCGATGCTGGAGAACTACGAGGCGGCGAAAGAGGACCGGCGCGCCATGTGCGGCGACACCGGCGTGCCGCGCTGGTACGTCAAGATCGGCAACGAGGCGCGCATCGAGGGCGGCCCGGTCGCGCTCGAGACGGCGCTGCGCCGCGCCACCGCCAACGCCACGCACGACGTGCCGCTCAGGCCCAACCGCGTGCACCCGCTCTGGCGCACGGACCACAACAACAACTGCGGCATCGGCGCCCCCGAGATCGAATACTCATTCCACCCCGAGGGCGACTGGGTCGACCTCACCACCGTGCACAAGGGCGGGCTGTTCGGCAGCGACTACCGCATGCTGTTCCCGGCCGACGGCATCGAGGGCATCAGGCGCTTCTACCTCGACACGCTGATCCAGTTCGGCCGCCGCGGGCTCGCCTGCCAGCCGGCCATCGTCGGCGTCGGTCTCGGCGGCTCCAAGGACATCTCGATGATCCTCGGCAAGCAGGCCGCCTGCCTGCGCACCGTCGGCTCGCGCAATCCCGATGCCAGGATCGCCCAGCTGGAGGCGGAGCTCAAAGAGCTCGGCAACAATATCGGCATGGGCGCCATGGGCTTCATGGGCTCGTCCATGGTCGTCGACTGCCACATCGAGGTCGGCTACTGCCACACCGGCGGCATGCCCATGAGCGTGCACATGTTCTGCCTGTCCTCCCGCCGCGCCACCGCGCGCATCTTCCCCGACGGCCGCGCCGAGTTCCGCACCGATCCGGCGTGGTTCACGGACTACATGCGCCGCGCTACGGTGGAGTGGGAGCCGGCCGCCAAGGTCGAAGCCGCCGAGTAGGTTGGGTTAGGGCGAAGCCCGTAACCCAACACCCACAGGCACCAGCCAATGTTGGGTTACGCGCTGACGCGCTAACCCAACCTACAGCAGAGGAGGAGAACGTCCATGCGCGCCGCCGTCCTGACCGAAGTCAACAAGCCGCTGCAGATCCTCGATCTCGAGCAGGAGGGGCCGAAGACCGGCGAGGTGCGCGTGCAGGTGAAGGCCGCCGGCGTGTGCATGAGCGACTATCACATCATGAACGGCGACTGGCCGCTGCCGCTGCCGATGGTGCTGGGCCACGAGGCCGCCGGCATCGTCGCCGAGCTCGGACCCGGCGTCACCAATGTCAAGAAGGGCGACCACGTCATCTTCTCGTTCCGGCCGCACTGCGGCCACTGCCGCTACTGCTCGTCGGGCCGCACGGTGCTGTGCTCGGGCCACAACGACACCCCGCGCTGGCGCATGCACGACGGCACCGCGCGCGTGAAGCTGAACGGCGAGCCGGTCAACCAGATGGCGCGCATAGGCACCTTTTCCGAGTACGTGGTGTGCCCGGCCGAGCAGGTCGTCGCCGTGCGCAAGGACCTGCCCTGGACGCACGCCGCCATCATCGGCTGCAGCGTGGCGACGGGTGTCGGTGCCGTCATCCGCCACGCCAACGTGCAGGCCGGCAGCAGCGTGCTGGTGGTGGGTTGCGGCGGCGTCGGCCTCAACGTCGTGCAGGGCGCCAAGCTCGCCGGGGCGCGCACCATCATCGCTTGCGACCTCCTCGACAACAAGCTCGAGTACGCCAAGGCCTTTGGCGCCACGCACACCATCAACGCCAAGACCGAGGATGTGGTGAAGCGCACGCAGGAGCTGACCGGCGGCTACGGTACCGACTATGCCTTCGATGCTATCGGCGGCGAGAAGACGACGGTGCTGGTGGTAGACGCCATCGCGCCTGGAGGCCACGCGGTGCTGGTCGGCATCCCCGCATTCTCCGCCAGGGCGCCGATCGCACCGGTCGGCATGGTCTACGGCGAGAAGACCTTGACCGGCACCTACTACGGCTCGATCCGGCCGGCCATCGACTTCGCCGTGCTCGCCGACCTCGACATGGACAAGCGCATCGACCTCGACAGCCTGATCAGCCGCACCTACAAGTTCGACGAGATCAACGAGGGCTTCAAGCTGATGCTGGCGGGCGGCGTCGCCCGCGGCGTCATCGAGTTCTGAGACGGGAGCGTAGGGTGCAATAGCGAAGCGTATTGCGCCGATGCAACGTCAAATCGGTGCAATACGGCTGGCGCCTATTGCACCCTACAGGAGCATGCAGTGACTGATCTGAAGACAGTGCACTTGACGCTCCCCGCCAAGACCGAGGACCTGGCCGCGCTCGAGATCGGCACGGTCGTGTACCTGACGGGCCGCGTCTACACGGCGCGCGAGGGCGTCTACAAGAAGGCGGTGGAGGACGGCGCCGGCTTGCCCGCGCCTCCCGAGGAGCTGGGCTCTGCCAATTTCCACTGCTCGCCAGCCGCCACCTTGAACCCCGACGGCAGCGCCACGGTCGGCGCAGTGACCGCCACCGCCTCGTTCCGCTTCGCCAAGTGGCTCGACGGCTGGTTCAAGGTCTCCCGCTGCAACCTGATCCTCGGCAAGGGCGGGATGACGAGCGAGATCTACAAGCGCCACTTCGTTCCCAACAACGCCGTCTACCTCACCACCGTCGGTTACGGCACGGGTGCGCTCCTCGGCCGCGGCATCAGGCGCGTGGCCGCCACCTACTGGATCGAGGAGCTGGGGCTGGCGCAGGGCATCTGGGTGCTGGATGTCGAGAACTTCGGCCCCTTCATCGTCGACAGCGATCTTGCCGGCAACTCGCTGTTCGAGCGCGAGAACGCCAAGATCGCGCCCGGCATCGAGAAGCTCTACGCCGGCACCAGGCCCGCCACCATGCGCCGCTACGGCGAGACCGACGACAAGACGGAAGAGGTCATCTGACGCCCGTCCCTGCCGTGCTGCTACCCCATGCGGCGCAGCCTCCCATCACCCCCCGTGCACTCGACGAGAGAGACCCATGCTGAGGCTCGACGGCTTCTACGACCTGCACATCCATTCCGCCCCCGCGCCGTTCGTGCGCATCGGCGACAGCGCCGACATCGCCCGCTGGTGCGCGGAGGCCGGCATGGCCGGCATCGTCATCAAGAGCCACTTCGAGAGCACGGTCTCCAAGGCCTATCACGCGCGGCTGGCCGTGCGCGAAGCCTATCCCGACTTCAAGGTGTTCTCCGGTATAGCGCTCAACCGCGGCGTCGGCGGCGTGAACCCGGGCGCGGTAGAGCTCGCCCTGCAGCAGGGCGCCAAGGTGGTGTGGATGCCGACGCTGGATGCCGCCAACCATGCGGCGGCTTTCGGCGCGGCCGGCACCTACGGCTTCGGCGCCATGACGCTGACCTCGCGCCGCAAGATCAAGGACCCGCTCTATCGCGTCACCAACGACAGCGGCAAGCTCACCGACGATGCCAAGGAGGTCGTGCAGCTCGTGGTCGACTACGGCGCCATCCTGGCGACCGGGCACATCTCCAAGCCGGAGATCCTGGCGACCGTCGACTTCGCGCTCGGCGTCGGCGCCAAGCGTATCGTCATCACGCACCCCGAGCTCGCCGCGCCCAAGCTCGATCTGCCGACCATGGTCGAGCTCGCCAAGGCCGGCTGCTTCATGGAGTTCTGCGCGGTCAACCTGCTGCCGATGTTCTACTCGATCTCCGTGCAGGGCCTGCTGGAGGCGATCGAGGCCGTCACGCCGGAGCGCACCATCCTGTCCAGCGACGGCGGACAGCCCTTCAATCCGCGCCCGCACGAGGCGATCCGCATCGTCATCCAGAGCCTGCACGAGAAAGGCTTGGCCGCGGAGACCTTCCGCACCATCTGCATCGAGAACCAGAAGAAGCTGCTCGACCTGTCGGCAGCGGCGCCCCCGCTGGAGTGACGCGCAGCATCACGCGGCGGGACGCGATAGCCCCGCCCCAAAGATCCGATGACAGTGCCGAGAGAGGTGCCCCCGCTCGCCGGCGTCAGTCCTCGAACTTGAACGACACCTTGAGCCGCACGCGATAGGCCTCGACCTTGCCGTCCGAGATGGTCACGTCCTGCTCGCACACCTCGGCGACGCGCAGGTCCCTGAGTGTCGAGGAGGCGCGCTCTACCGCGGCGGACGCGGCCTTCTCCCAGGACGTGGGGCTGGTTCCGACGATCTCGATGATCTTGTAGACGCTTTCTGCCATGGTCGTACTCCTCTTGCACTGCAACAAGACGGAAGGCAGGCGCACAGGGGCTCGCCCCTGGCCAACTCTAGGAGTTATCGCCTCGCGCTGGCAAATCACTTAGTAGGCAGAGCAACCGCCGCGTCCCGCAGCCATATTGCCTCCTCCAATCCATGCGAGTATTCGAATTGTGCGCTCTTCAATTCTGGGATTGAGGCGGCGCCTCACAGCGAATAGCATCACGTCCGGGGAAGGGAACGTATGCTGAGCGAGGGCCCAGAGCGGGCCCTTCGGCGTATGGGAAGGGGCGTGCGTGCGCGAGCCTGATTCAGCCGCTTGGGGTCCGTCCAAGATCGGAGCCGGGATGTCGTCGGTGTGGATGCGCCACCGCGACCTGATCCTCCTGCTCGCCGCGATCTTTGCAATCTGGGCCGTCGCCGCCAGCCGCTGGATCGTCACCGACACGGTCGTGCCCTGGGACGCCAAGAACCAGTTCTACGCATTCTTCCGCTTCCTCGCCTCCACCATCCACGCCGGCTACGCGCCGTTCTGGAACCCCTACCACTACGGCGGCCACCCGAGCGTTGCCGATCCGCAGTCGCTGATCTTCTCGCCGCCCTTCGTGCTGTGGGCGCTGTTCGACCCGGCGCCCTCCTTCCGCGCCTTCGACCTCATCGTCTACGCGCACCTGCTGGTCGGCGGGCTCGCCGTCGGTGCGCTCGGTCGGCGCGCCGGCTGGCCGATGTCGGCCTCGGTCCTGGCCGCCGCCATCTTCATGTTCGGCGGCCCGGCGTCGGGCCGGCTGCAGCACAGCGGCATCATCGTGAGCTACGGGCTCTTTCCGCTGGCGCTGCTGCTGATGCAGATCGCGCTCGATCGCTGCTCCGTCCTGCTGGCGGGTGCGTTCGGAGTGATTGCCGCGACCCTGGCGGTCGGCCGCAATCATGAGGCGCTGCTGCTGTCCTTCGTGCTCGCCGCGGTGCTCGCCGGCACCGTGCTCACGGCGGGCGACCGGCGCACCTACCTGCGCGAGCGGGGGCCTGCGATCGCCACCATGGCCTTCGTCGCCGCCGCGCTGCTCGCCATTCCGCTGCTGCTCACCGTGCAGTTCGCGGCACTCTCCAATCGACCCGCGGTGGCGCTGGATGCGGCGTTCGAGGCCTCGCTCTACCCGGCCAACCTCGCCTCCCTGGCGGTCGCCAACATCATGGGCTCGCTCGAGAGCACCAAGGACTACTGGGGGCCGAACCACGATACGCTGCCGGCCGTCGGCGCCACCGACCGCTCGTTCAACTACCTCTTCATCGGCGCCGCCTCGACCATCGTCATCTTGTGGTTCGGCGTCGCCGGCGGCTGGCTGGCCCGCCGCGGCTATCGGCTGATGGCCGGCGTGCTGCTCGTGGCGCTGCTCTATGCGCTGGGCCGCTATACGCCGCTCTATTCGCTTGCCTTCAGCTATGTGCCGGGCGTCAGCCTGTTCCGCCGGCCGATCGACGGCGCGTTCGTGCTGGTGGCCGTGGTTGCACTTCTCGCCGGGCAGCTGATCGCCGACTACGTGCGGGAGGGCGTCCCGCGCATCGCGCGATGGCGCCTGGTTGCGGTCACGGCCTGTGCGGTCGGCGTCGTGGCCTGGGCCGTCCTGTTCGCGGGCAAGTCCCATCGCGAGTGGTCGGCGCTGTGGGAGGCTCTCAAGATCGTGCCGGTGGCGGTGCTGGTGATCGCATTGCTCGCCCGCGCGCGCGGTCCCCAGGCACGGACGGTCGCGGCCGCGTGCGTGGCGGCCATCGCCACAGCCGAGCTCATCTGGTGCAGCGTCGCCTCGACGCTGAACGCCGAGGCTCCCGGCTACTACTCGGTCCTGCAGAGCCCGGCCGGTGCCGATGCGCAGGCCCTCTCCATCCTCGAGACCGAGCTCGAGACCCGTCACCAGAACGGCGAGTGGCCGCGCGTCGAGATCGTCGGCGTGAGCGGCTCCTGGCAGAACCTAGCGATGGCGCGCGGGCTGGAGGCGACCAACGGCTACAACCCGCTGCGCATCGGTTCCTACGACCGGCTGGTGTCGCCCGGCGAGACCACCCACATCGTCGACCAGCGGCTGTTCCCCGCCTCCTTCGACGGATACGACTGCGCACTCGCGCGCGAGCTCGGCCTCGAATACGTCGTCCTGGGTCGCCCCATCGAGGAGGTTCCGCACCTGCACCGCCGGCCGATCGCGGAGGTGCTGCTGGCGGGCCCCAAGGTGTGGATCTACCGGCTGCGGCGCGCCGAGCCGCGCGTAAAACTCATCAAGCGGGTGATCGTCGCCGACACCGACGCGCAGATCCGCGCCGGGCAGTTCGGGGTCAATCCGGCCAGCGAGACCGCGCTGATCGACAGCGAGACGGCGCCGGCGCGGCAATATTGGGCGATGTCGGGACGGCGCGGCAGAAGCTGGGCCGAGATACTGTCCTGGCGTCCCGACCGCCTCGAGATCGAGGTGCAGAGCGACCAGCCCGGCATCGTCATCGCGCACGAGATCTATTACCCGGGCTGGGTGGCCGAGATCGACGGCAAGCCCGCACGCATCCTCCGCGCCAACGTCCTGTTCCGCGGCATCGAGGTCGCCGAGGGCCGTCACGTCATCGTGCTGCGCTTCGAGCCCTTCTCGCTCGCCAACCTCAAGCAGGCATTTCTGGGAGTCTTTCGCGGCCACCAGTGAGCGCGATGGCGGCCACCATCAACCGCTGGCGCCGGTGTCCGCAACCGTTGGTGCCACGGCCTTGCGCGGCAGCCGCTTGATCGCCGCGATGCTGCTCCCCGTGTGCGCGATGCGGTCGGCCGCACCCGGCAGCAGCTCCGCCACGACGCCCATGTGATGCGCGTTGGCATGCAGCATGAGGAAGCCGTCGAGCATGATGCCGACGTGACCCTTCCAGAATATCAGGTCGCCGCGCAGCAGCCCGTCGAGGTCCGAGCTCACCTCCACCGCGTCGCCGAGCTCGGCCTGCTGCATGTCGCTGTCGCGCGGGCATTCGATGCCCGCCGCATGGAGAGCCACCTGCACGAGGCCGGAGCAATCGAGCCCCAGCCGGCTCCGGCCGCCCCACAGATAAGGCACACCCATGAAACGCTCGGCGACGGCGACGAAATCCGGCGCGAAGCGGTCGATCTCGACGATGTGGCGGGTGGGAACGAAGCTCCCGTCCGCGAGCTTGGTGAAGGTCTGGCCCAGCTCGGCGACGCACAGGAGCGCGTTCATGCTGATCGGCAGCCAGGGCGAGGCCTTGATGTCGGGCGCGGGATAGAGGCTGGTGCCGAGCGCCTTCACGCGATGCGTCGGTGCTCGCACCTGCGCGGTCAACGCGGCCGAGCGCATGTAGCCGACGTAGCCGTCGCGGTCGAGCTGCACCCAGGCCCAGCCGTCACGCTCCTCGTAGACCGTCACCAGCTCGCCGAACAGCGCCTCCGTGGTCCAGCTGCCGAGCGCGTTGGGCCCACTCCGCACCGGGGTCGCCGAGTGCACGACCTGGCGATGCTCGCCGGCAACGTAGCGCGGGGCCTCCACCCGGCCGCGCAGGGTCTCGGCCGCGAGGTCGGCGCGATAGGCGTTGCGGCGCGGATCGAGAGGCGGGGTGCTCATGGCAGGCTCGCGGGTCATCGCGGCGCGTGCGCAACGCGCAGGAGCTCGAACAGAGCCCGCGCCGCATTCGGCTCGCCGCCTTTCGGTCCCAGCGGTTTGGGTGCCTGCCGCCAGCCGTAGATGTCGAGGTGCACGAAGCGCTTGGCCTGCCTGACGAACCGGCGCAGGAACAGCGCCGCTGTGACCGAGCCTGCGAATGGCGACTCTGAGACGTTGTTCATGTCGGCCACGTTGCTGTCGAGGCTCGTCTCGTAACCGGGCCATAGGGGCATGCGCCACATGGGATCGCCGACCCGATTGCCGGCGGCCAGCAACTCGGCCGCCAAGCCATCATCATCGGTGTAGAGCGGCGGCAGATCCGGCCCCAGCGCCACGCGGGCGGCGCCCGTCAGCGTCGCAAAGCTCGCGATCGTGTCGGGCCGCTCCTCGTCGGCGAGCGCCAGCGCATCCGCCAATACAAGCCGGCCCTCCGCATCGGTGTTGCCGATCTCCACGGTCTTGCCTGCACGGCTCGACAACACGTCGCCCGGCCGGAACGCGTTGCCGGCAATGCTGTTGTCTGCCGCCGGGATCAGGATGCGCAGCCGCAGATCGAGCCCGGCCGCCATGATCATGTGGCCGAGGGCGAGCGCGCTGGCCGCCCCGCCCATGTCCTTCTTCATGATCAGCATGCCGCTGGCCGGCTTGATGTCGAGCCCGCCGGTGTCGAAGCAGATGCCCTTGCCGACCAGCGTGACCCGCCGCGCATCCGTGCGGCCGCCCGCATCGCTCCCTGGGCCGTCCCAGACGAGATCGATCAGCCGGGGCGGCCGGTCGCTGGCGCGGCCGACCGCGTGGATCATCGGAAAGTTCTTGGCGATGAGGTCGTCGCCGACAATGCTCGACACGCGGGCCCCGTGCTTCCTGGCGAGCCCGCGCGCGGCATCCTCCAGCTCCGCGGGGCCCAGGTCACTCGCCGGCGTATTGATGAGGTCGCGGCCGAGCCAGACCCCCTCCACCACCGACAGCGCGCGGGCATGATCGGCGCCGCGCGGCAGCACGAGTTGCGCGGCCTCCTCGCCCTCGCCCGACTTGTAGCGGCGGAAGCGGTAGGCGCCGAGGCCCCAGGCGACGGCCGCGAGGTCGCCGTCGGCCACCTCGTCGGCCAGGTGATAGCGGCCGGGAGGCAGCACGCCCGCCAGGTGCCCAATCGCCAGCTCGGCGCGGTCCATGGGATCGCCGGCACGCGCCTCGCCGAGCCCCAGCACGGCGCCCGCGAGCGACCCGTCCGGGCCCGGCAGCAGCAGGTGCTTCCTCGGCGCGCCCTTGAACCCCTGTGCCTCCACCCACGCCTTCTGCGCCGGCGCGAGCGGGGCCTCGCGCACCCAGGCCGCGTTGCGCGCGAGCCAGATGGGAATCGACTTCTTCTTGCCGTCGGCTGGCAGCAGCACCGCCGCCGGGCCCGCCGCCTGCTTAGTCTTTTCTCTTGATGCCATCGCTCGTTTCGTCAA
>JBGGME010000202.1:0-12281 GCA_041288195.1 Hyphomicrobiaceae bacterium | reverse complement strand
CGCATCTTCAGGCCCTTCAGCTCGTCGACCGAGCCGATCTCCTTTCGGAACCAGCCGGAGGTCTCGGGGCCGATGCAGAAGCAATCGACGGCAACCAAGTCATGCTTGGCGTAGATCTCATCGCGCAGCTTGTTGCCGCCGCCGAACCACTTCCAGGCCAGGAACTCACCGATGTTGGGGCCGAACGGCACCGTGGTGAAGAAGGCGAGCGAGGGATACTTGCCGGTGTGATAGCCGGGCGTCGTCCAGCAGGACTCGATCGAGCCCTTGGAGACCGCATCGAAGCACTCGAGGGGGGGAATGAGTGCACCCGGCTCGAAGAACTTCACCTCGAACTTGCCACCGGACATGCGCTCGATGTCCTTCACGAAGCGCACACCCGAGGGGCCGAGATGCGTGAGCGAACTACCGAACGCACTCTGCATTTTCCAGCGCACCTTGTCCTGGGCGCTGGCCGCGGTGGCCATCAGCATGAGCGCGGCGGCAGACGCGCCCACGACTCCCGCTCTAAGCAGGCTTTTCGACATATGGCAGTCCTCCCTTCATCGCCTAGAAACACAGGCGCCGGTCGCGCCGGACCGAAGGGTCCGCGCGGCTTTGAGCTACCGGGCTGGCGGCGGCACAAATCGTTGGGGCTTGGTTTGTGCTTCTTTGCTGCCGCTTGTTTGCACGGCACGACGGATTTTCGGCGCCCCTATGGAACCAACGTGGCACGGTCCTCAAGCGGAGTCAAAAGATTGTCAGCCAAGGGTTAGTTGGCACGAAGTCGCAATCGCCTCGTAGCAAAGTCGCATGCCCCGCTCTTGTCTGGCATGCCTGAAAAAAACAGTAGACGTCCCGTCAGATAGCGGACTTGCGTCTCGTCAGGCCGGCCGATGCAGCTGGGCGGGCGTGCGGGTGACGGTGCGGCGGCCACGCTTGAAGGCGTAGAGCACGGGCGAGAGCTCGGCCACGGCCTGCTCCGGGCTCTCGGCATCGAGCACGGCGAGATCGGCCGATTTGCCGACCTCGAGCCCGTAATCCTTCAGGTTCAAGAGCCGCGCGGAGCGTGTCGTGATCATGTTGAAGCACTCGCGCGTGTCGCGCTGCGAGCCAACCTGCGCGATGTTGGCGTAGATGTTGGCCATGCGCACGAGCGAGCAGTCGCCGAACGGCGTGAACGGATTGAGCACGTTGTTGGTGGACAGCGAGCAGTTGACGCCGTGATTGAGAAGCTTGTGCGCCTCGGTGACGCCGCGCATGACGCTGTGGTTCATGTGCCGGCCCATCAGGTAGAGGTCGGTCGAGGGGAGCACGGTGAGGGCAACCCCGGCGTCCGCCATGCGCTTGGCGCACTTGGCCAGGAGATCGGGAGGGGCGGTCGAGAGCTTGGTGACGTGGCCAATGGCGACGCGCCCGCCCCACTTGAAGCGCTCGGTGAGCTCGCAGACGTAGACGAGGTCGAGATCGTCCGGGTTCGGCGCGAAGTCGAGGTGCATGTCGATGTCGATGTCGAACTCGCGGGCGATGGCAAAGATGCGGTCGATCTGGCCGTGCGGGCTCGAGTCGGTGTAGGGCGCGGCGCCGACCACCTTGCCCCCGCTCTTCAGCGCCTCGACCATCAGCTCGTCGGTGCCCGGATTGTTGAGCAGGCCCTCCTGCGGGAAGATGCAGATCTCCAGGTCGATGGCCCACTTGTACTCATCGATCAGCGGGCGCACGCCTTCGAGCCCGCGCAGGCCGATGCCAGGGTCCACCTCGAGGTGGGTGCGCATGTGGGTGGTGCCGTTGAGGATGGCCCGCTCCAGCGTTGCCTTGGCGCGGGCGTAGACGTCCTCGGGCGTGAACGACTTCTTCTGCTTGGCGACCTCGCCGATCGCCTCCTCGAGGTCGCCCTTCTCGGCCTTGCAGCGGCCGAGGATGCGCGACTTGTCGAGGTGGATATGGGTCTCGATCAGGCCGGGCGCGACAAGGCGGCCGCCCAGGTCGAGGGTCTCGCCCGTTGCGGCGAGATCGGGTTGAATGGCGGCGATGCGGCCCTTGTCGATGCCGATGTCGGTCGCCGTGCCCTCGCTGCCGAGCACGCGGGCATTGCGCAAGATGAGGTCCATGGAATGCTCCCTGCTGGACGCAGCAGAGCAGAGTTTGCCGGGGCGATCAACGGCCCGGACCTGAAGGTCGTCCAGATCGCCTTCGACCCCATCGGCAACAAATACCGGCGCTGGACCGGCCCAACTGCCGCAAGATCGAGCACACCGCTCAATCGCTGTTGGCAAGACCGAGGGCAGTGGCGATCACACGGAAGACGCGGGTATTGTCGAGGCGTCCTCTGTAGAGTTCCGCTCCCTGCCCCATGGCGGTCAGCACCACGTCGTCGGCGGAATGCACCCCTTGCGGCTGGGTGAAGGGCAGGTTGCCCTGCATGCGCGTGGCCTCCGGCGTGCAGAACACCTCGTTGGCGACGGCCTTGTTCTCCTTGCTCTCGGTCGGCCGGAACGGCCCGCCAAGGTAGGGTTTGCCCGAGGTGCAATGGTCCGGAAAGCCCGCGAACACGAACGCCAGCCGCCGCGTCACGTCGATCGAGGCCGGATAGCCATCGGGGCCGGCGGCAGGATAGTTGGGGAACCCCGCGTTGTTGTAGACGCCGAGCTTGTCGCGCAGGCGCTCGCCGGGCCGCGTGTCATCGTAGGTGCCGATGATGCTGACGGGATGCGTGTGGTCGCCAACGACGACAATCAGCGTGTCGTCGCGCTGGGCCGCGAAGCGCTTGGCCACTGCCACGGCGTTGTCGAGCATGATCGTGTCGAAGACCGCCCGCTCCCAGTCGAGCGCGTGGGAATACTTGTCGATCATGCCGGACTCCACCATCAGCACGAACCCGTTCGCGCCCCGGCTCAGGATGTCGATTGCAGCCTGCGTCTGATCGGCAAGGTCGGGCTGATCGGGATATCTGGAAACCGTACCCTTCTTCAGCAGCTTGCGATCGAGCGCGCCGTCGAGGTTGCCTGGATGGAAGAGGCCCAGCAGGCGTTGCGTGCCCTGCTCGGCGGCCGCAGCCTTCATCTCGGTAGCGGTGGCCGCAAAGCGATACCCGGCCGCCTTGAACTTCTCGAGGTAGTTCTCCTCGTCCTTGCGCTTGCCGGCCGGATCCGACTTCGGCAGGAAGTAGGCCGAGCCGCCGCCCATCATCACGTCGGGCTTCACCTCGAAGAACATGCGCACGATGTCGTCGTAGTCGCTGCGCCGGCGCACATGCGCCACCATGCCAGCGGGCGTGGCGTCCTCGATCTCGGTGTTGGTCACGACGCCGACGGCCATGCCGCCGTTGCGGCGCTTGGCCAGCTCGGCGACGGTCTCGACCTTGGGATGTCCGAGCCCGCTCTTGTTGCGCGCGCAATAGACCCCCATGGCGTTGACGCACGACTTGTGGCCGGTCGTGTAGGCGCTCATGGAGTTGGCCGAGTCCGTCACGATCGAGTCCGTGCCGGCGGTCGACACAAGCGCCATGTGCGGCATGTCGTCGATGGCAAGCTCGCCGCCGAATCGACCTTCCACCATCCCCTTCGAGAGCATGCGGGCCGCCGTGCGGTGCGCCATCGACAAGCCAACGCCGACGAACAGGATGACATTGCGCGCCTTGCGCGCCGGCGTGCCGTAGACCTCCCACGTGACGCTTTGCGACTTGCCACCTGCGGAAGCCGTCACCTGGTAGGTGCCGGGCTGCGAGAGGGAGATGCCTCGGATCCAGTAGGCGGTGTGGTCCTGGCCTTCCTCCTTGGCGTCCACGATCGCACTCTTGCCGAGCACCTGGGCCGCGTCGCGCCCGTTGATCGCGACCTTGATATCGGCGGCGGCCGGCGCACCGTCGAACTCGACCTTGAGATCGAACTTGGAGCCCGCGAGGATCTCCGCCCGCGAGATCGGGTAGATCGTCTGCGCGCTCACCGGAAGCGCGCATGCGATTGCCGCGCCTGCGGCCAAGACCAGCGAACGCATGGACCTCATGGCAGCCCCCATTTCCTGTCAGCCATACTCCTAACCCTATAGGAATATTTGCGTAACAGGCCCATGACAGCCCATCGACGCCGCCGGGCACAGACTGATGCTACCGGGACGCCGAACCTGAGGGCCTGGCAATCCTTGCGCCCGGAGCATCTCGGGTGCAGGCTTTCGCCTTGGCGGCATAGGCAGAATGCTTGGCTGCTAGTCGGCTGGCCAATTGATTTTGCAGTCCGTTGGCTGCCTGCACCCGAATGCGGAGGAAACAAGGAATGCAGAGAAGACAGCTCACGCGTCGCCGCTTCATTGCCACGACGGCCGCCGCATCGGCGACGACCGTCGCCGCGCCTTTCGTCCACACCGCCGGCGCGGCCGGCAGTCTGTCGTTGGGGCTTTGGGACCACTGGGTGCCCGGCGCCAACAAGGCGATGACCGAGATCTGCGAGGCCTGGGCGCAGAAGGAGAAGGTCGAGATCAAGATCGACTACCTCTCCACCCAGGGCAACAAGCTCTACCTCACGATTGCCGCCGAGGCGCTTGCCAAGTCCGGCCACGACATCATGGACTTCTCGGCCTGGGAGCCGAACCAGTACGCGAACTCGCTCGAGCCCGTCGACGATGTGATGAAGGAGGTGCTCCCACGCAACGGTGGGGTCGGCCCGGAGTACGAGTACCTGGCCAAGCCCAAGGGCCAGTGGCTGGCGGTGCCGGGCATTCGCGGCACGCTGTTCCTCACCTGCTGCAGCCGTTTCGACATGATGAAGGAGCACGCCGGCATCGACATCCTCGGCATGTACCCGGCAGGTGCGCAGCCCACCAAGGCGGCGGATGCCTGGACCTGGGATGCCTTCATGACGGCGGCGGAAAAATGCCACAAGGCCGGCTACCCGTTCGGCCTCCCGCTCGGCGTCACCACTGACAGCGTGGAGTGGCTGGGCGCATTCTTCCGCGCCTACGGTGCCGAGGTGGTCGACGCCAAGGGCAACATCACCGTGAAGTCGGACCCCGTGCGCCAGGCTCTCGAGTATCTGGTGAAGCTCAACCAGTTCCTCCCGCCCGACGTCGGCGCCTGGGACAACGCCTCCAACAACAAGGCGCTGGTCGCCGGCAAGTCGGCGCTGATCTTCAACCCGCCGAGCGCGTGGGCCGTGGCCAAGCGCGACGCGCCGCAGGTGGCCGAGAAGCTCTGGACACACGGCATGCCGAAGGGACCCAAAGGCCGGTACGTGTCTGTGTTGCCGCGCTTCCAGGGTCTGTGGAACTTCTCCAAGAACAAGTCGGCGGCCAAGAGCCTGCTGGCCTACGTCTCCACCCGCGAGGCGGCCGAGAAGCTCGTTGCTGCGTGCGACGGCTACGACCTGCCGCCCTACACCAAGTTCAACGACTTCAAGACCTGGGAGGAGGTCGGGCCGCCCAAGGGCACGATCTCGCACTATCCCGCCAAGGGCGACCTGGTGCCGATCATTCCGTGCGCGCCGGCCCCGCCGTCGGTGGCCCACCAGATCTACACGCAGGGCATCGTGCCGAAGATGGTGCTGCGGATGGCGAAGGGCGAGCCCATGGCCAAGACGCTGGACTGGGCGCACTCCGAGGTCGAAGGCTTCTTCCGCAACTAGGGCAACCACGGCCGCTGGCTGTCATCCCGGACGTCGCACAGCGACGATCCGGGACCCCGCGGCTAGGTGTGCAATCTCACAGGGCAAGGTCCCAGTTCTGGCCGACGAGGTCCTTGCCGAAGGAGTGGTGGCGCTCTTCTTTCACGAGTCGGAAGCCCGCAGCCTGATAGATCTTGCGCGCCGAGACGAGGATGTCGTTGGTCCACAACGTGAGCGTGCGATAGCCCTTGGCGCGGGCGAAGCTGACGCATTCCTCGACCAGCCGGCTGCCGATGCCTAGTCCGCGCGCCGAGGACTCCACGTAGAGCAGCCGCAGCTTGGCGACCCTGTCGGAAGCGCGCACGAGGAACGCGCTCCCCACCACCTCGCCTTCCCGCTCCGCCACCCAGCAGCGCTCCCGCTTCGCATCGAAGCGCTTGACGAAACCGCCCGCGATCTCGGCGACAAGCGCATCGAAGGTCTCGTCCCATCCGTACTCCTGGTGGTAGAGCAGGCTTTGGCGATGCACGATCCAGCCGAGGTCGCCCGGGCGCAGATCGCGCAGCACGTAGGCAACCTTGGCCTCGGGCAGCCCTCCAAGCAGCCGCTGCACCGTCTCCATCGACTTGACGAGCCTGTCGCGCTGCGGCGGCGGCAGCGCCTCGAGCCAGGTGGCGATCTGCTCGCAAGCAGCCTTCTCGATGGGGGCGAAGGCCTTGCGCCCGCTCGGTGTCAGGACAAGCAGGGACTGGCGCGCATCCCCGGGTGCCGGCGATCGCTTGAGCCACCGGCGCGCCTCGAATTTCGACAGTAGGCGGCTCAGATAGCCGGCATCGAGGCCGAGGTCGCGCCCGAGCCCGGTTGCCGTGGCGCCGTCGCGGTGGGCAAGCTCGTAAAGCACGCGCATCTCGGTGAGCGACAGGCCGCTCGCAAGCACGCTCTCATCGAGGACGCCGAGCTGTCGCGTGTAGAAGCGGTTGAAGGCGCGCACGCTGGCGACCAAGCCATCGGCGTCGGCTGCGGCGACCTTCGGCATGCGTGGGACTCCCGGTTGGGAGCATGGTCAAATAATTATTTGACTCCGTCAAGTATTGGTCTTCGCCTGCGCCGATATCCAGGCCAGGAAGGCCGAACTCTTGGCGACATCCGATCCGAGCCGCGGGCGCAAGAGGCAATAGGAGCTGCCGCTCGGCACGAAGCCAAAGGGAGCGACGAGCCGCCCGCTCTCGAGGTCCTGCTCCACCAGCGGATAGGAGCCGATGGCGACGCCGAGCCCGCTCGCCGCGGCCTCCATCAGGAAATACATGTGCTCGAACCGCGCCCCTTTGGTCGCGTCGAAGTCCTCGGCACCCATCATCGCCAACCACTGCGCCCAGGCTCCGGGTCTCGTCTCCGCATGCAGCAGGCCCAGCCGCTGGAGGTCGGCGGGTCGCCTGATGCGTCGACCCTGGAGCAGGGCAGGGGCCACGACCGGGCTGACGCGGTCGGCAAGGAATGGACGCCCAACGACGCCGCTCGGCCACGGCGGCTTGCCCAGCCGGATTGCGACGTCGATGCCGCCGGCGCCGAAATCGGGCGGGGCATGGGACGCGGAAAGCCGCACCTCGATCCCGGGGTTGGCGGCGTTGAAGGCATAGAGCCGCGGGATCAGCCAGCGCATCATGAAGGTGGCGAGGCAGGAGACCACGAGCGGCCCCTGCCTGGTTCGCGCAGCGACCTCGGCCGCCGATGTCTGCAGGACCTGCAGGGCCTGACGTACGTGCGGCAGGAACGCTGCGCCGGCGGCGGTGAGCTCGATGCGCCGGTTGAAGCGGCGGAACAGCGGCGCGCCGAGATGGTCCTCCAGCGCCTTGATCTGGCGGCTGACTGCACCATGGGTCAGGTGCAGCTCCTGCGCGGCCGCACTGATGCTCAGGCTCTCGGCGGCGAGCTCGAACGCGGGCAAGGCCTTGAGCGGGGGCAGTCGGCGCACGGTCTTTCTCCGACCATATGATTTTTTCTCATGTGACGCGGACAAACGATCGCTTGTCAAGCGCAGGCTGGAGCTGGTGTCCGCATCGAGGATCCACTCGAGGCCTTCTCGATGTCGCATGCAAAAAGCTCCGCAACGGCGGCAATTTGGGGTCTGCTCGCGTTGGCCGGTTTTGCGCTCGCGCGTCTCGCGCCTCCGTTGGCCGGATTGACGGAGCTCGGCCAATCCGTCCTCGGTGCCGCGTTCGCCGGCACTGTGCTCTGGGTGTCCGAGGTCATCCCGCTCGGACTGACGGCCATCATCGTCCTCGTGCTTCTGGGACTCTGTCCGGGGCTTCGCGTACCCGACATCGCCGGCGGCTTTGCGGGCGACGTGACGCTGTTCCTGATCGGCGCCGTGGCGATCGGCGCGGCGGTGGAAACCAGCGGGCTTGCCGAGCGCGCCGCCCGCTTCCTGACCCGGAGCGCGCGGGGCGATCCGAGGCGGCTCTACATGCAGCTCATCGCCGGGTTCCCGTTGCTCGCGCTGCTCATCCCGTCCGCCATCACGCGCAACGCCATCCTGATCCCGGCCTACCGCGACGCGCTCGCCGCCATGGGACTCGGCAAGGCGACGCGCTGCGGGCGCGCGGTGATGCTGGCGCTGGGGATGCTCAATCCGCTCGCGTCCTCCGCGCTGCTGACGGGCGGGATCACCTCGATAACGGCGGCGACGCTGATCGGTGGCTTCTCCTGGCTCGGCTGGTTCGCGCTGATGTCGGTGCCCTACTACGCGCTATTGGCCGGCGGCGCCGTCGCCCTCAGGCTGCTCGTCGGGCGGTTTGAGCGTGGCGAGCCTCACGTCGATTCCCCACCCGCGCGCCAGCCATTCTCCGCAACCGAGAAGCGCACCCTGGCCGTGCTGGCACTCACGGCCGTTCTCTGGTTCACGGACGGGGTCCACCATCTTTCGCCCGCCATTCCCGCACTGCTGGGCGGCGCCCTGCTGCTGTCACCGGGCATCGGCGTGATCAGCTGGAAGACGTTCGAGCAACGATTGTCATGGGGGCTCATCCTGACCGTCGGGACGTCGCTTTCCCTTGCGACCCTCATGGCGAGATCCGGCGCAGCAGGCTGGCTCGGCAGCCTCCTGCTCGCCCCTCTGTCCGGCCTCGCGGCCCTCCCGCACGCCTTGGTCGTCGGCCTGATCCTCGCCGTCGTGATCGTGCACCTGGCGATCACCAACCTGGCCGCGTGCGTCGCCCTGCTGCTGCCCATCAACGCCACGATCGCGGCGAGCAGTGGCCTCAACCCTGTCGTGACGGGCCTCGTGCTCACGATCACCGTGGACGCCGTGATCCTCTATCCGGTGCAGACGGCGTCGAACCTGATGGCTTACGAGAGCGGCTACTTCGACCGCGCCGACGTCCTGAAGCTGGGCCTGACCATGCTCGCGCTGACAATGGTCGTGGCGCTCCTCACGCTGCCCTACTGGGCGCTGCTCGGCTTTCCGCTCAGGGCAGCCTGACCGCGAGCCGCGAGCTTGCCGAGATCGATGCGGTAGAACCTGACCGCATTGTCGGCGAACAACTTGCGGCGGTCGGCCAGCGGGTAGTCTGCAACCGCGCGCTTGAACTGCCTCATCAGGTAGTCCCAGCTCCCCTTGAGACCGTCGACCGGGAAGTTGGACGCGAACATGCATCGCTCCACGCCGAAGATGCGGATGGCGTCGAGGATCAGCGGCTTGTTGGCGGCGAGCGTCCAGGGCTCATCTTTGACCGTGAGGCCCGAGATCTTGCAGGCCACGTTCGGGCAGGCGGCCAGCGCCTCCATGCCGCTGCGCCATATCTTCAGCGCCTCCGGCGAGCGGTCGAGCGGATAGCCGGTGTGGTTGAGCACGGTGCGCAGGCCCGGATGCTCCCGCACCACTTCGGCCGCCTCCTCGAGATGCCACCATACCACGCGCAGGTCCCACGACAGGTCGTGCTTCTCGAGCAGCGCCAGGCCCTTGCGCCACTTCGGGTCCTGCATGCTGCGTGGGCGCCCGCGCACGCTCGTGTCGGGCCCGTCGGAGATGATGGGCTTGGTGCGGATGCCGCGCACGAGCGGGAACTGTTTCTGCTGCGCGATGATCTCCTCGGAGTTGGGCTCGTCGATCCAGGCGTGGGCGACGATGGCGTTGGGCATGCTGTGGCGCTCGGCGATCCCGGTCAGCCAGCGGGTCTCCGCCACCTGCTGGCTGCGGTCGCACTCGGCCTCGATATGCACCGTCGCCACCACGTTGTGCAACGCGGTGTCGCGCCGATACTCGTCGGGCAGGTAGGAGCGGCGCAGCGAGGAGTTGTCGCCCATGTAGGAATGATGCGGGTCGGCGTGACTGAGCCAGGGATAACGGATCGGGCCTTCGAGGTCCCAGAGATGATGATGGGCATCGACGATGGGCAGGTCGTCGTACATTTCGGTGCGCTCCTGCATTGCTCCGCCTACCGTGTTGTTCGTCACGTTGCCGTTCCACGGTCATCCTCGGGCTTGTCCCGAGGACCCACCCCTCCGCGAGCATCGAGCCTCGGAACAGGCGCAACACCCGGTAGCATCGGATAGAGATCGACCCAGTGCGGATTATTCGCGCGCTCGATCAGGTTGATCTTCCAAGCGCGGACATAGTGCTTGAGGGTTTTCTCGCGCTGGATGGCCTGGCCGATGTCGGCGAATTCCTCGAACCAGACAAGCTGATGCACGCCATATTTGCGCGTGAACACGGAACCCTTGCCGGCGCGGTGTTGCTCAACTCGCGTCGGCAAGCCATTGGTGACGCCGATGTAGAGCGTACCCCTAGGCTTGCTGGCGAGAATGTAGGTCCAGTAGCTGCGCATGCCTCGTACGCCTCGAACGTGCGGAGTATGCTGTGGGCTGGGTCCTCGGGACAAGCCCGAGGATGACATCCGGGGCGACCGTTTGCCCCTGTCAAGGGCGGACCGTATGATCGAGGCGAGCAAAACCCCAAGAGTCGCTGACGACACCCGCGCCATGAAGGCCGCGGCGGAGCTCTATCACGCCTACTTCACCGGACTGATCCTCACGCTCGTCACGCGCCGCAGCGCCGCCGATGCCGCCGAATGGATATTCCGCGTCTTCCGCCACCAGCATCACGAGAAGTTCCTGTCGAGCTTCGACAAGCTGGGCCTGCGCGGCATGCCCGATGCGGTCGCCTGTGCGGCCTACCACTACCTCTCCAACAGCGTCGGCGGCGTCACCGTCGAGTTCATGCGCGAGAGCGACCGCAAGGCCTGGGTCAACTTCGTGCCGCCGCGCTGGATCTATCCGGGAGCCAGCATCTGCGGCGTGCCGAGCGAGGTGTCGCGCGCGTTCCTGCGCGGCTGGTACGCGCAGAACGGGGTGTCGCTCGGCAACCCCAGGCTCGGCTTCGTGTGCACGGCGCAGACGATCGATGGCCAGCACGGGCTGTCCGGCTATTTCCTGGAGCATGACCACGAGCTCGGCCCCGAGGAGCGCCTGCAGTACCGGCCCGGCGAGCTGCCCCCGCCCTTCGATCCGGCCGCGGCGCCGCGTCTGCCGGCCGCCGACTGGCCGGCCGAGCGCCTCGCCAAGGCCGAGCGCAACTACGCCATGGAATACGTCCGCTCAGGTCTGCCGCGGCTCGCCGAGATCTTCGGGCCGGCCGAGGCGGGCCATCTCGGCCGCATCACGGGCCGGCTGGTCGGCGCGCAGCTCTACAAGGAGACGGCGGCCCTCCTTGGAGTCCCGGCCGGAGGAGCCCAGGCCTTCGGCGATTACATGGTGCGGCTTGCGGCCGGCGTCGCGCGCGACGGTGAGGCCGTGCTCGTGCGCCGACCGAGTTGGCGCTTGATGCGAGGACTGGAGCCGCTGTCGCCCGCCGTCTTCGAGGCCTGGAACGGCCTGTTGGAGGGCGCGCTCGCCGTGCACGACCGGTTTCTGGTGCTGGAGGTCGTCTCGCGTCTCGACTGGGGCGATGACGCCTTCACCTGGCGCATCCGCCGTCGAAGATAGCGCTAGCCGCTCTTGCCACGTCCGAAGACGCGGGACAGCAGGCTCGGCGATGGTTCGGCTGCCGCTGAAGCAGCGGACAGGGCAGATGCCTGCGTCGGCGCCTGTTGCGCGGCGGGTCGCACCGGCACCCCTTCCGGCCAACACGCCGGCACCTTGCCGAGGGCGGCCAGGATGCGCTCCGGCGTGAACGGCTGGGCGAAGACCTTGGCGCCGAACGGGCGCAGCGCATCGTTGATGGCGTTCATGACGGCGGCCGGAGCGCCGGCCGTGCCGGCCTCGCCGGCGCCCTTGGCACCCAGCAGCGACTCTTTCGTTGGCGTCTCGATGTGGCCGACCTCGATGTCGGGCATCTCGGCCGCCATCGGCACCAGGTAGTCCGCCAGCGAGCCCACCATCAGCTGGCCCTCTGGCGAATAGACGCAGTGCTCGTAGAGCGCTCCGCCGAGACCTTGCACGATGCCGCCGCGCACCTGCTCGTCGACCAGCAAAGGATTGATGTCGAGCTCCGCGATCTCATCGACCTCGGCGATGAGTCGCGACAACCGCACCATGGCGCCCGTCACGGCGGAACGCGCCGCAGGCGGGCGATCGCGATAGCCGAGCAGCAACTTGTCGATGCGCGTCCGAGTGAGCGCATCATCGGCCAGCACGGAGTCGAGCGGAGGCAGCGCGAGCGTGCGATCGTTGATAACCTCGGTGGCGACCCCGCCCTGGCCGACCATCAGGATC
>JBGGME010000201.1:0-2599 GCA_041288195.1 Hyphomicrobiaceae bacterium | reverse complement strand
TGTCGTCTGGATGGGCCGGCAGGGCGGCAACGAGCAGCGCCTGGGTATAGGGGTGCAAGGGGTTGGCGCACAGCTCGGTACTTTCTGCGGTCTCCACGATCTGGCCGAGATACATCACGGCGATGCGATGGCTGATGTGGGCGACGGTCGCAAGATCGTGGCCGATGAACAGGTAACTCACTCCCAGGGTCTGCTGTAGCTGCTCGAGCTGAGTGATGATCTGGGCCCTGATCGACACATCTAGTGCCGAGACTGGCTCGTCAAGCACGATGAGCCGAGTGTTGGTAGCCAATGCTCGGGCTATGGCTACCCGTTGACGCTGCCCGCCGCTGAACTCGTGTGGAAACAGGTTTGCCACGTTTGGCCGAAGCCCCACGAGCTCAAGCACCTCCGCCACGCGCTCGCGCATGGCGGAGCGGGAGAGGTCGGTGTGAATCTCTAGCGGCTCGGAGATGATGCTGCCGACGCGCATCCTCGGGCTCAGCGAGCCGAATGGGTCCTGAAATACCACCTGCACCGACCGGCGGTAGCGCAACAGCGCCGAACCTTTGAGGGTGCCGACGTCCTGACCATCGAAGCGGATGGTGCCAGCCGTCGGCCGCTCCTGCAGCAGGATCAGCTTGGAGGTCGTAGTCTTGCCGCACCCGGACTCACCGATCAGCCCGAGCGTTTCGCCAGCGGCAATCGCAAAGCTTATGCCTTCGACCGCCTTCACCCAGGCGGTCTTGCGCTGGAGCAGTGCGCCGGTGCCTACAGGGAAGTATTTGCGTACCTCGTCTACCTCGAGCATCGGCGTGGTCATGCAACCACCTCTGCCACCCGTTGCGATCGCCAGCATCGCGCTGTCCAAGCCGGGCCGCATTGAACATTGTCGGGGTCTTGCGTCGCGCAGCACGGTATCTTGTCGGCGCAACGCGGATGAAAGGCACAGCCCGGCGGCAGTCGCGCTAGGTCCGGCGGCTGCCCGGGGATGGCATAGAGCGGCTGCTTGCTTCCGAGCTTGGCCATCGAGCCCAGCAGTGCCTTCGTATAGGGATGTTGGGGCGCGTTGAAGAGGTCGCGGACCGAGCCCATTTCCACGATCCGGCCGGCATACATCACCGCCATGCGGTTGCACATCTTGGCGACGATGCCGAGATTGTGAGTTACGAAGACTAGCGCCACGCCGGTCTCCTGCTGGAGGTCCATGAGCAGGTCGAGATACTGGGCCTGGATGGTGACATCGAGATTGGTGGTCGGTTCATCGGCGATAATGAGCTTCGGGCCGCCGGCGAGCGCGATGGCACCGACGATGCGCTGGCGCATGCCACCGCTCATCTGGTGAGGATAGCCGCGCATACGCATTGCCGGGGAAGGTATGCGCACGGCCTGGAGCAACTCCTGCACACGCTGGCGCAGGGAGCGCCTACGCATGCCGAGGTGGTAATAGGCGGGCTCCGCGACCTGCGTATAGATGCTGAATAGCGGGTTGAGCGAGGCCATCGGGTCCTGCAGGATCATGGCGATGGCGCTGCCGCGCAGACGGCGCATTTCTCGCGCGGTCTTCTTGGTCAGGTCGGTACCGTTCAAACGAATCTCCCCACCGACGACACGCGCCGCGGGCGGCAGCAGTCCAACGATGGAGAGGCAGGTAGTCGTCTTGCCGCAGCCGGATTCTCCGACGAGGCCCAGCGTCTCGCCCTCGCGCAGAGTGAAACTCACGTCCTCGACGGCCTTGACGATACGGGTGCCGCCAAAGGTGAAGTAGTGTGTTTGAAGACCGCGGACCTCCAGCAATGGCGCACTCATGCCGGGCACCACACTAGAGATTGCGCTGCTGAGGATCGAGGCGGATGCGCAACCAATCGCCGAGCAGCTGTGTGGCCAAAACCACCAGCAGGATGCAGACGCCGGGAAACACCGTCAGCCACCATTTGCCCGCCATCAGCGTCGAGCGCGCTTCCGACAGCATCAACCCCCAGGCGGGCTCGGGTGGCGGCACGCCGACACCTAGGAAACTCAGAGACGCCTCGGCAATGATGACGACGCCGATGGTCAGGCTCGCCAGCACCATCGCCGTGTTGAGCACGTTGGGCAGGATATGGCGCAGGATCACGCGCAGACGGGACGCACCCGCGATCTCGGCCAGCTGAACGTACTCGCGCTCCCTCAGGCTGAGCACTTCGCCGCGAATGACGCGCGCATAGCGGGTCCAGTAGACGAGCCCCAGTATGATGACGATGTTCCACATACTGGGCCCGACGACCGTGGCGAGAAAAATCGCAAACACCAAAGCCGGTAGGGCAAGCCAAGCGTCGGTGAGGCGCATGATAGCCTGGTCGACCCAGCCGCCGAGGTAGCCGGACAGGATGCCGAAGGCAGTGCCGAGGCCGCCCGCCACCACCGTCCCCATCAGCCCGACGATCAGCGAAACACGCGCGCCGTAGATGAGCCGGCTCAAGAGGTCGCGGCCCTGGAAGTCGGTACCGAGCAGCGTCACCGTGCTGCCTCCCTCCATCCAGAAGGGCGCCTCGAACATCTTGGCACCCTTTACCGGCTCGGTCGGATCGTAGGGCGCAATCACCCCCGCGAATACTGCCGCCAGTGCGAACGGCACGAG
>JBGGME010000200.1:0-6074 GCA_041288195.1 Hyphomicrobiaceae bacterium | reverse complement strand
ATCGGGATCGCCCGCACGCGCGAGCTGCGCCAGCGCCTCGCGCGTGCGGGCGTAGGGGTAGTTGAAGATCGGCGAGGTGGATGAGCTGCCGCGCTGATCGACGGGAAGCAGGTTGGCGCCGTAGCGGGCGAGCGCATCTCCCTCGGGCTTGCCGATGGGCTGCTCGTCCTCGCCGAGCCGCTCCACGAACGAGGCGTCGAGGAACTGGATCAGCGGGATGTCGAGGCCGTCGAGCCAGAACATCGGCTCGTCGGTGTCGTTGCCGTGGTCGTGCCAGGCCATGTAGGGCGTGATGACGAAGTCGCCCGGCTGCATGATCGTGCGCTCGCCGTCGACGGACGTGTGTGCGCCGCGGCCCTCCAGTATGAAGCGCAGGGCCGACTGCGAGTGGCGGTGGGCGGGCGCCACCTCGTGCGGCATGACGAGCTGCACGCCGGCGTAGAGCGAGGTCGTGATCTTCGATTGCCCGCGCATGCCCGGGTTCTCGAGCACCAGCACGCGGCGCTCGGCCTCCTTGGCGGTGATGAGCTTGCCCGCCTCCAGCATGGCCGTGCGGATGGCATCGAAGCGCCACAGCGCCGGCACGCACGCGCTCCTGGGCTCGGGCGTGATCAGCGCGCCCATCACCGTCCACAGCGCGGTCATGTTGTCCTTGTCGATCCTGTCGTAGAAGGCGCGACGCTCCGGCGTCTCGACGGGCGTGTCCATGGGGGGCTCCGCAATGTTTCCTCGCCCGGCATTTTACGGGCGTAGGGCGCAATAGCGAAGCGTATTGCGCCGACCACGGGCGACGGCGAGCCCGAAACGCCATTCGGCGCAATGCGGCTTCGCCTTATTGCGCCCTACTACTGACAGAGCGCGCTGCGGCGGCGGCTGGCGAGATCGAAGTGGAAGTGATCGCGGTGCAGGTCGTTGGCTTCCGGGCCGAGCACGGTGCCGAACACCGAGCAGGCGCCCTTATGCAGGCGGCGCAGGAAGGCCGCCTCTGCGTTCTTCTTCGCAGTCTCGCGCTCGGGGCTGGGCGGGGCCGGAATGGCCTTGGGGTCCGAGCTGATGTCGGAGGTCGACTTGGAGCGTTCGAGCGCCGCCGTCTTGCGGCCTGATTTCGCCTCCCGAAATTTGGTCGCGGCGGACTTGTCGGCCGGCGGCTGCGCCTCGGCCTTGACGGCGATCAGGCTGATCTTCTTGTTGATCTGCGGAGTCTTCGCCGGCTCGGGCTTGGCCTCCCTCTCGGGGGCTCTGGCCGGCTTCTCCTCCTTGCCGTCCTTGGCTCGCGCGGCAGCCACCCGCTCGGCCTCGCGCTTGTCGCGCTCGGTCAGGCCCCAGCCGCGCGACACGTCGACGGTGCGGCCGTCGGCCGTGATGAAGCCGGCGATGTCGATGGCATTGGCGAGCGCGTGCTCGGACAGCTTGTCGGTGCCGAGGGGGTTGCCGTTGCGCGCGCGGCAGGAATAGCCCGACGCATTGCGCAGGCGCACAATCGTCGTGCCCAGCGCCTCGCGCGCCGCCGGCTGCAGGGTACCCTCCACCCAGGCGTGCAAGCTCACCACCATCGGGCAGTTGAGCTCGGCCGGGGGGTTGATCTCGATCTTGCTGGCTCCCGAGCCGATGCGCTTGACGAACACCGGGGCCGGCGCGCCGCACTGCTGGTGGCGGGTCGGCTCGGCGAGCTCCACGTCGCTGGCGATGGGCGCCAGAATCCGCACGCATTCGCGCAAGGCTGCGATCACCTCGGCGTCGGTCCAGCCTTCGGGCTTGGGCGGCGCGGCGGCAGCCTGCTCCGACTTGTCATCGGCTTTCGGCTCGGACACCGGCGGCGTGAGCGCCTGCTTGGGGGCCGACTTCGGATCGGCAGCGGAGTTTGCGGGCGGCTCCGCAGCCGGCGAGATGGCGGAGTTCTTGTGCGCGGCCGAGGCCTCGGGCTCCCTGGGCTCGGGCCGCTCGCGCGTCTGTCGCCGCCGCGCGGCGGCGAGCTGGACGGTCGGGTCGGAGGTCTCACCGAGCGGCACTCGCTTGGCGGCGACCAGCTCGATGGGAGCGGTTTGGGTTCCCGGCCAGCCGAGTCGCGACGCCGCGTCGTGCGGCAGCAGGGGGATGGCGGCGAGGCCGAGCACGACCGCTATCGACAGCTTCGTCGATACGGCAACCACGGACCTTTTGAGCAGCGCCGACACCCTGGCAGTTTGCGCCATATCCCCTTTAGGAACTCCCAATGTCCGCAAATCGCCCGCGCTCGAAGCGTGCGTGCAACTTGTGGTCTTAGCGTGGCGCCTGGAGCTTGCCGCCGCAACGCGTCGCGGCATCGCAAAGCGCGACATCTCTCACAACGCGCGCGACGCCGCGCCGGATCCAAGGAGAACGTGGCGTCAGCCCAGAAATTCCCGACGCACCGCTTGCGTGTGCTCACCCAAGGCCGGCAGCGGACCGAAGCTCGGGGCCGGCTCGCCCATCCAGCGTGCGGGAGGGCTCGGCAACTCGATCGGGCCGCCGGGAGACCCCACGGTCAGCCGCCGCAGATGCGGGTGGCGCAGGATGTCCTCGATATCGTTGACGCGAGCAAATGCGATCTCGGCCGCCTCCAGCCGTCGCGAGAGGGCCTCGACGCCGTGCGCGCCGAACGAGCGCGCCACCATGCCGTCGACCTGCGTCCTGTTTGCCAGGCGCGCCGGGTTGTTGGCGAAGCGCGGATCGGTCGCAAGCGCGGGCTGCTCGAGCACCTTGGTGCAGAAGACGAGCCACTCGCGGTCGTTCTGGATGGAGATGAGGATCGGCACGTCGTCGGCGGTCTGGAACACGCCGTAGGGCGCGAGCGAGGGGTGGCTGAGCCCGATGCGCCTGGGCGGCATGCCGCCTTGCGTGTAGAGCATCGGCACCGCCATCCACTCCATCATCGAGTCGAACATGGAGACGCGGATGTCGGCGCCCTCGCCGGTGCGACCGCGCACGATCAGCGCCTCCAGGATCGCCTCGTAGGCGTTCATGCCCGTGCAGATATCCACGCAGGAGATGCCGACGCGCGCCGGGGCCTCCGCCGAGCCGGTGACGGAGGCGAGCCCCGACTCGGCCTGGATCAGCAGGTCGTAGGCTTTGCGGTCGCGGAACGGCCCCTCGTCGCCATAGCCCGAGATCGAGCAGCAGATGAGCTTGGGGTACCGCTTGCGAAGCGTCTCCATGGGGAAGCCCAGCTTGGCGAGCGCCCCGGGCTTCAGGTTCTGCACGAGCACGTCGGCCTTGGCCACGATCGCCTCGAACAGCCGGCGGTCCTCGGCCTTGGTGAGGTCGGCGACGACGGATTCCTTGCCGCGGTTCAGCCACACGAAGTGCGTGCACTGGCCCTTGATGAGCCGGTCGTAGTCGCGCGCGAAATCGCCCTCGGGCCGCTCGAGCTTGATCACCCGTGCCCCCGCATCGGCGAGCTTGCGCGAGGTCAGCGGCGCAGCCACCGCCTGGTCGAGCGAGAGGACGAGGGTTCCAGCGAGAGGCTTTGCCATCACATCGGCCTCACAGCAGGCCGCGCCGGGCGAGGTTCCTCATCAGCGAGCCCGTGCCGAACTCCCAGGGCCGCGCTTCCGTGGAGAGCGTCATGCGGTTGGCGAGCACGCCGAGCTCCGGTGCGGAGATCGTCGTCACGTCGCCCTTCTTGTGCGTGAACCCCTGGCCCTTGGCGCCGCGGTCCTTCGCCGGCGCGAACATGGTGCCGAGGTAGAGCACGGCCCCGTCGGGATACTGGTGATGCGCCCCGACCATCTGCTTGACGAGGTCGGCCGGGTCGCGTGCGATCTGCGACATCGACGATCGGCCCTTGAGCGTGAAGCCGTCCTCGCCCTCGACCATGAGGCTCACCTCGATGCGTCGCACGGTGTCGAGCGTGAAGCTGCCGTCGAAGAAGCGCACGAAGGGCCCGATGGCCGCCGAGGCATTGTTGTCCTTGGCCTTGGACAGCAGCAGCGCCGAGCGGCCCTCCACGTCGCGCAGGTTGACGTCGTTGCCGAGCGTGGCGCCGACGATGCCGCCCTTCGAGGTCACCACCAGCACGACCTCGGGCTCCGGGTTGTTCCAGGTGGAGATCGGATGCAGGCCCGCCTCCATGCCGTGGCCGACGGCGGCCATCGGCTGCGCCTTGGTGAAGATCTCGGCGTCCGGTCCGATGCCGACCTCCAGGTACTGCGACCACGCGCCCTGCTCGATCAGCACGCGCTTGAGCTCTGCGGCCTGCTTGCTGCCAGGCACGAGGCTGCGGATGTCGCCGCCGAGCTGGGCTTGCACGCTTCGGCGGATCGCCTCGGCCTTCTCGGGTGCGCCCCGCGCCTGCTCCTCGATGACGCGCTCCAGCATCGACAGCGGGAACGTGACGCCGGCGGCCTTGATCGCCTGCAGGTCGACGGGGGCCATCAGCCACGGCTTCTTGGCATCGCGCTGCGCCTCCGGCGTGTTGGCGAGGATGTCGGCCAGCGTGCCGATACGCTCGCCCTTGCCCTGCTTCACGATCGCCGCGGCATCGGGGGCCTCGGCCAGGTCGCGCATGGTCGGTGCCAGGCGCGAGATGTCCCACACGCCATCGCCGCGCACGGCCGCCACGGACGGGCCCTCCACATCGGGCCGCCACACGCGCGCCGCGAGCGCTCCCGCCGTCCCGTCCTTCGGCAGGCTCGCCTCGGGCGTCATGTAGTCCGCAACGCGCGCCATGGTTCCTCCTGCTCAGGCCTGGGCTGAAAACTTCTCGCTGGGCTCGTGTCCGATGGCGTGAGACAACGGCCGCGGTTTGTAGGCCTTGCGGCGCGCAGCCTAGCCGTTCATCGCGTGAGCTTCCAGGGAGGTGTCATGGCCGTTCGCATCGAGAAGTCCGGCAGCGTCTGGACCGTCATCCACAGCCGGCCCGAGGCGCGCAACGCCATGGACCCCAAGAGCGCCGACGACCTGGTGGCGGCGTTCGAAGAGTTCGACGCCGACAGGAGCGCCAACGTCGCGGTATTCTGGGGCGAGGGCGGCGCCTTCTGCGCGGGCTGGGATCTCAAGACCGTGTCGGACCTCGACATGAGCAATCCCGTCGGCCGGCTCGACTTCCCCAAGGACGGCGGCAAGGCGCCGCGGGGTCCGCTCGGCCCCTCGCGGCTCGAGATGTCGAAACCCGTGATCGCCGCGGTCGAGGGCCCGGCTGTAGCAGGCGGCATGGAGCTCGCGATGTGGTGCGACGTGCGCGTCATGGCCGAGAGCGCCTACTTCGGCGTCTACTGCCGGCGCTGGGGTGTTCCGCTGATTGACGGCGGCACGGTGCGCCTGCCGCGGCTGGTCGGCCAGGGCAAGGCGCTCGAGATCATCATGACGGGTCGCAAGGTGACGGCCGAGGAGAGCTATCGTATCGGCCTCGCCGAGAAGGTCGTCCCCCACGGCAGGGCGCGCGAGGCCGCCGAGGCCATGGCGCAGGAGATCGCCCGCTTCCCCCAGGAGTGCATGCGTTCCGACCGCCTGTCGGTCTATCGCGCCTACGGCAAGAGCGTGCGCCAGGGTCTCGAGAGCGAGTGGGCGACGAGCGCCGGCATGGTGAAGGCCGAGGGCATCGCCGGCGCCACGCGCTTTGCTGAGGGCAAGGGCCGCCACGGCGACTTCAAGGACATCTAGGGCACTCGGTGTGCTCCCCGGCATTTCGCGTCGCGACAGTCCGGGATAACAGGAGAAGCCCATGCTGCTGCTGTTCTGGGTAGGCGCGGGCGCCTGTGCCTACCTGGGCTACAAGCTCTACGACTGGTGGGTCCCCGCGGCGGTTGCGGGCGGGGTTGCGGCAGGTCAATTTGGGCTGTTCTACATGCTGGGCGGCGGCGGGGGCCCGAGCATCCAGCTCATAGGGTTCGTGCTCATGGACCTCGTGATGTTTTATGCCACGTTCGGGATCGGACGCGGAATTGGTCAACGCAGATTGAAACGCAGAAAGGGTGTCCGATGAGTGCTCGCCAGCTCGAAGGTCATATCGTGCTCGTCACCGGCGCGTTGGGCACGCTGGGCTCCGCCATGTGCAAGGCGATCGAGGCCGCGGGCGGGGTGGCCATCCGCAGCGATCTCGCCTCCCGCGGCAAGGT
>JBGGME010000199.1:0-2663 GCA_041288195.1 Hyphomicrobiaceae bacterium | reverse complement strand
GGCGATCTCGCCAAGGCGCTGGCTGCCGGCGCCGACTGCGCCATGGTGGGCTCGCTCCTTGCCGGCACCGACGAAACGCCGGGCGAGGTGTTCCTGTATCAGGGCCGCTCGTACAAGACCTATCGCGGCATGGGCTCGGTCAGCGCGATGGCGCGCGGTTCTGCCGACCGCTACTTCCAACAGGACATCAAGGACACCCTCAAGCTGGTGCCGGAGGGCGTCGAGGGCCAGGTGCCCTATAAGGGCGCGGTGGCGACCGTGCTGCATCAGCTCGCCGGCGGCCTGCGCGCGGCCATGGGCTATGTGGGCGCGAAGGATTTACAGGAGCTGCATGAGAAGGCCGAATTCGTGCGCATCTCGGGCGCCGGCATGCGCGAGAGCCACGTGCACGATGTCACCATCACCCGCGAGAGCCCGAACTACCCATCGCGGGTGTAATTCGTCCATTCGACGCAGACTGATCCCGCCGCAGATGCGATCCCGGCATGAGGGCGCGGTAAGAGTCGAGGCTTCGGCGCAGGGTGCGCCTACAATGTTGCGTTCGATGCCGCAGACCGCCAATTTAGCCGCGCCGTTAGGCGGGGGGACCAAGTCATGACCATACAAGCCGTGTTGCTTCCACTGTTCGTCGAGGTGGTGCTGACTTTCGTGCTGCTCTGCTGGATGGCCTATGCGCGCACCGAAGCGTTCAAGCGGGGCGCTGTCCGACCGGCCGACATCGCCTTGCGCGAGCCGAACTGGCCGCAGCGACCCACTCAGCTCGGCAACGCCTTTCTCAATCAGTTCGAGTTGCCCGTTCTCTTCTACGTGCTCACGATCCTTGCCTGGATTACCCGCCACGCTGACCTTCTCTTCGTCATACTGGCGTGGGTCTTCGTCGCCACGCGGCTGGTCCAAGCCTACATCCACGTAACCCACAACGATGTACGCCAGCGCGGCACTGCGTTCATTGTGGGCGCGATCGTGCTCATGCTGATGTGGTTGATTTTCATCCTGCGCATCCTCCTCGGCATCTGATGACACCCGCCGCCCGGCTCTCCGCCGCGATCGAGATCGTCGCCGATATAGAGGCACGGCACCGGCCGGCACCCGAAGCGCTCAAGGACTGGGGGCTCTCGCACCGCTTCGCTGGCTCGGGCGACCGCGCCGCGCTCGCCGGCCTGGTCTATGACGCGCTTCGCCGGCGGGCGTCCAGCGTCCATGTCATGGGCGACCCCAGCCCGCGCGCGATCCTGCTCGGCATGCTGCGGCTCGAGCGCAAGCTTGAGGCCGATGCCATCGCCGCTCTGGCGAATGGCGAGCGCTTTGCGCCGCAACCGTTGAGCGTCGAGGAGCGAACGCGGCTCGCCGTGCCTGATCTCGAGGGTGCGCCGCCCTGGGTGGCTGGCGACTACCCGGAATGGCTCGATCCGTATCTCACCCGTGCGTTCGGCGAGGAGCGCGCCGCCGAGGGCGCGGCGCTTGCGAGCCGCGCGCCGCTTGATCTGCGCGTCAACGACATCAAGGGCGACCGTGACGAGGCGGCGGCGTTGCTTGCGGACCTCAATCCCGTGCCGACGCGCTGGTCCCCGTTCGGGCTGCGGATTGCGCTCGATGCCGGCGCCAAGAATCCCGCCATCCACGCTGAGCCCGCGTTCATCAAGGGCATGATAGAGGTGCAGGACGAGGGATCCCAACTCGCGGCGCTTCTCGCGGGTGCGAAGCCGGGCGAGCACGTGGTCGATCTCTGCGCCGGCGCCGGCGGCAAGACGCTCGCGCTTGCGGCGGCGATGCACAATCAAGGACAACTGTACGCAACCGATTCCGACAAGCGCCGGCTCGCGCCCATCCACGAACGGCTCGCGCGCTCCGGAGCGCGCAACGTGCAGGTCCGCACCCCGAAATCCGTAGGCACCGAGCTTGCCGATCTCGCGGGCCGCGCCGACCTCGTGCTAATCGATGCGCCCTGCACCGGCATCGGAACCTGGCGGCGCAATCCCGATGCGAAATGGCGCGTGCGTCCGGGCGCGCTCGCGGTGCGGCTCAAGGAGCAGGCGGCCGTGCTCGACCGTGCCGCTGCACTGGTCAAGCCTGGTGGTCGTATCGCCTACGTCACCTGCTCGGTGCTGGTGGAGGAGAACGGCGACCAGATACGAGCCTTTCTCGCGCGCGAGCCGGGTTTTGCGCTCGTGCCCCCGGGTGAGGCGGCAAACGCCCTCGGAGAGCGCGCCTATCTGTTCCGCCATGCCGTGCTGATGTCGGACGAGGGGTTGCTGATGACCCCCCGGCGAACCGACACCGATGGCTTTTACGTATCGGTTATGGCGCGGACTTGATGCCCTGATTCGCCCGCAGTAGGTCGGCCGACCTGGATCCGGCCTGAGCGCCTCATGAGGGCGTGGCCTGGTGAGCGCCGTCGCCTCTCCATTTGGGCCTTCCGAGGGCTATTGGCGACAACTTGCCTAAATACCGGTGGTGTTTGAGCAACACTCGCCTGAAAACCATCCACCAATGCCCGGAATGACGCAGTTTTTCATTGTGCCGCGGGCCCGGTCAGAGCATTTCTTTAGGGTACAGCGGATAACGCTGGGGGCTGAGTGATGGTGCCAAGAAGTTTGGCATCGCTCTCGGGTTACGCGTTCCGGGGCGTTCAAGAGATACTCGAAACACAAGGGGATGAGCCA
>JBGGME010000198.1:0-15555 GCA_041288195.1 Hyphomicrobiaceae bacterium | reverse complement strand
AGCCCATCGCAGGGGCAAGCTGCAGCTCAGCCGGTCGCCGTTTGTTTACTCCACGCGTTACTCCAGACTGCTTCAATCCTCTCAGTTTTTGCGCTAAGTCATTGGTGCCGCAGGAGGGAATTGAACCCCCGACCCACGCATTACGAATGCGTTGCTCTACCCCTGAGCTACTGCGGCATTTGTTGCGCTTGGCCGCAAATGGCGGGCGCGGCCTTTCCCTACACCATGCCCAGGCCCCGTCGCAACCTTCTCAGCGCTCGTTGGGCGATCCGCGGGGCGGAGGCCACCAGTGACCTCCAACCCCGTCAGGGGCCACGTCGCCCCGCCGTTAACGGTATCTGAGGGGGTTCGCCTCACAATGCCGGCCAGCGGGGACCTTCGGCGCAGGCGCATTGATCTCCTGCGCGCTCGAAGGTGGCGGGGGAAGCGTGTTGCATGTTCACGTCCGGTCTCACGATGTTGGAGGCCTGCCTGATCGGCCTGTCGGCCGTCAGCGTCGTCGGCCTCGGCATCATGATCTGGCTGGCATCGCGCAGCAGCAGCCCGGCGGCTGAAGCCCCGACGCCCGCGCCTGCCGAGGCAGATTTCGAGGCCGCCGCCGTGCACCTCGATGCCCAGGCCGCGGCCATCCTCGAGCTGGTGCGCACCTACGAGGAGGCCGGCACCCGCTACTCCGTGACCCTGGCGCAGGCGGACAAGAGCCTGGCGCTCGCCACGCGCGAGCAGATCGGCATCATCGTCAAGTTCCTGCTCGCCGAGAACGCCAAGATGCAGAACGAGGCGGGCGAGCTCAGGAGTAGACTCGAGCAGTCGCGCACCCAGATCGACAAGCTGCGCGCCCACCTTGCCGAGGCGCAAGAGATCGGGCTGCGCGATCCCCTCACCTCGCTCAGCAATCGCCGCTGCTTCGATGCCAGCCTGGCGCGCGAGCTGGCCGATGCGAAGGCGCGAGGCGTACCCCTGTCGCTCGTCATGGGCGACATCGACAACTTCAAGAAGATCAACGATCTCTACGGCCACCAGATCGGCGACGAGATCCTGAAGACGTTCGCAAGCGTGCTCACCGACAACGTGCGCGCCCGCGATACGGTCGCGCGCTACGGCGGCGAGGAGTTCGCCATCATCCTGCCCGACACGCATATCGAGAGCGCGAGGCAGCTCACCGAGCGCGCACGCCGCAAGATCGAGAGCCTGCAGCTCGCCGTCACCGAGAGCGGCAAGCAGATCGGCACCATCACCGCATCGTTCGGCATCGCCGAGCTCGGCCCCGGCGACGACGCCGAGGCGCTGATCCAGCGCGCCGATCACAAGCTCTACGAGGCCAAGTGCGGCGGCAGGAACCGCGTCGCCGCCGATCGCCCCGCGGCCGCGTGAGACCTCGGCTTGCGGTCGAGCTTGCGAGTTTGACCCTTTGGCACCCGGACTCTAGGATTTCGAGCGGCTGCGAGCCGACGTTTCGTTCGAGCGGACTACGCCGGCGATAGGGTCTCTGCTGGGGGCGTCGGCGGCGACGAGCTGAGTGTTGGGCGAGGTGCCATGACCACGCCATTCCTCGACGCAATGCGTCCCTTCCTGACGCGGAACACCTTCCTGGGCGGGCTTCCTGTTGCCGCCCTCGATGCGCTGTTGTGCAAGGGGCAAGAGTGCGCATTCGAAAAAGGGGATTTCATCTACCGGCGCGGAGATCCGGGCGACAGCCTGATGATCGTGCTCAGAGGACGGGTGAAGCTCGCCAACACGAACGTGAGCGGCAAGGAGGTGACGATCGACTACCTCGCGGCGGGAGCCATTTTCGGTGAGACCTCGGCCCTGGATGGCAAAGAGCGGGCCGTGGATGCCGTCGCCCTGGAAGGTGCGGACATATTCGTGATCCCATCACGGGAGCTGCTGCCCACGCTGCTGGCACATCCAGACGCGATGCTCGCCATCATCCGTGTCCTGTGCGAAAGGTCCAGGGCAGGCGCTGCGATCATCGAGGACAACACGCTCAAGATGCGAGCGCGTACGGCGCGGGGATTGTTGAGGCTGGCCCGACAACGCGGACACAAGAGGCCTGACGGAGTGCTGCAGCTGATCATCACGCAGGAGGAGCTCGGCAAATACCTCGATCTGACGCGGGGTAACGTCAACCGCCAGCTCGCAACGCTGAAGGTCGCGGGACTTATCAGGGTCCTCGGGACCGAGATCATTATCCTCGATGAAAAGGGCTTGGACGAGATTGCGGCCCAGGCAACGATTGAGGAGGGGAGCAATAGGGACCGGCCCTGACGTCGCCAGAGACCGCATGAAACACTCAGGGTGCGAAGCCTTCCAGCCATCGCACCCCAAGCTCCCGCACCCGGTCGCCTATCGGCGCGCTGCGCCGGTCTCGCCCGGAGAGCCAAACACTACCCTGCTGTCCGCTTCTTCCGTGTGCTCAATAATACAGGAAGTGAAAAATATCTTCTGTGTGCATCGGCTCGGCGCAGGCATGGATTTGCGCGCCCAGCAGGCGGCGCGGTTGGATTTTTCCGAGGCTCCGGATGGGGATGCGGAAGAGGGACCGGACTCAGATAGCGGGCGAGACCGGTCCCCGTGGCAGCAGGTGGTGCGGGGTGACCCGCCGCCACACCCGCACACTATCTGCATAGCGACGGAATGGCATCAGGATTCGGCAAGACTGGTCGTGGGGCTTGGCGCTTGGGGGTCGAGCGGCTTCGGTTAGACTGCACCGCCCATTGCGCAGGAGGCGCTCGGTGACATCGCTTGCAGACAGCCTGATCGGCACCTGGCGGCTCGAGCGCTGGGAGATCGTTTACGAGGACGGCCGTCCGCCCGAGTGCCCGCTCGGCGCTGATGCGGAGGGCTTCCTCATCTATACCGCCGACGGTCATGTGAGTGCGACGCTGGCGCGCAGGAGCCGCCCGCGCCTTGCGGATGACGACGGCGCCAAGGCGCGCGCGTACCAAGCCTACTTCGGCTATGCCGGCCGCTACGAGGTGCGCGACGGGGCCGTGGTCCATCACATCGCCATCGCCCCCGATCCGGCGCTGACGGGCGCAACCACCCTGCGCAACGCCGTGCTCGACGGCGATCGCCTCACCTTGTCGGGACCCGACTTCGCGGCAGGATCGCCGCGGTCGCATCGCATCCTCTGGCGCCGCGCCGCGGGATAGTGCGTCGGCGATCTCAGGGCCCCGCGCGCAGCTTCTCGGCCATCGTTGCGATGGTGCGCTGGTAGACCTCCGCGCGGTTCCAGTCGCGGATCACGGCATAGTTGGCCGAGCCCGGCTCCCAGCCCTGGCCCGCGCGCCAGCCGTGGCCCTTCAGGAAATTGGCGGTCGAGGCCAGCATGTCGGGCACGCTGCGCTCGAGGTCGCGCCGGCCGTCGCCGTCGAAGTCGACCGCGTACTTGAAGTAGCCCGAAGGCAGGAACTGCGTGTGGCCGATCTCGCCCGCCCAGCCGCCGCGCATCTGCGCGGGCGTCAGGTCGCCGCGCTCGACGATGCGCAGCGCGTCGAGCAGGTGGCCGGTGAAGAAGTCCGAGCGGCGGCAGTCGTAGGCGAGGGTGGCGAGCGACCGCACGATGTAGAGCTTGCCGCTGGAGTCGGCGCCATAGTTGGTCTCGAGCCCCCAGATGGCGATCAGGATCGGGGGCGGCACTCCGAAGCGCTGCTCGATCTTCTGCAGCGTCGCCTGGTGGGTGCGCATCAGGGCCTGGCCGCGACGGAGCAGCCCAGGGCCGACGCGGCGCGCGTAGAACTCCTCGAAAGAGAGCTTGAAGGAGCGCTGCGAGCGGTCGAGCCGGATCACGGTCGCGTCGTAGGTGACCCCGGCCAGTGCGGACGAGATCGTGTTGGCCGAGATGCCCTCGCCAGCGGCGCGCGCCTTGAAGCGCGTGAGCCAGCTGTTGAACCCGCCGGGATCGTTGCCGCAGTCGGCGGCGAGCACCGGAGCGGGCAGGATCGCCAGCAGCAGGGCGATCAGGACGAAGGGGGAGCGCGCGTTGGCTATCGGCAGATGTTGCATGAGCCTCGTGTTCTTCCTTGGGTAGGGTTGCGCGTCACGATCGTGACAGCGATGGGTCAGGGCTCTCTGATATCACGGGCAGCGGCGGCGGGTTGGGGGCGGCGCGTGCTTCGGCGATGAGCCGGGCGCAGGCGGTCTCGATCCGCTCCTCGATCAGCCTGCGGGCCTCGGCGCGCTTGAGGCCTGCCGGTATCGGGTCCAGCACCTCGATGACGATGGTCCCGGGATAGCGAGCGATGCTGCGGCGCGGCCAGAACAGGCCGGAATTGAGCGCCAGCGGGTAGCAGGGCAGCCCGAGACCCTCGTACAGGGCGATGAAGCCCGGCTTGTAGTCGGGCGGCGCACCGGGCGGCCGACGGGTGCCCTCGGGGAAGATGACGATCTCGCGACCCTGGGCGGCGCGCGCACGTGCGTCGCGGATCAGGGCCTTGAGCGCGGCGGGCCCGCGGTCGCGGCTGACGAAGATGTGCTCGAACTTGTGGCTGAACCAGCCGTAGAGCGGAATCCAGCCGAGCTCCGCTTTCATGACCATGGCGGGGTCGCGGAATACGGGGATCAGCGCGAACGTGTCCCACGCCGATTGGTGCTTGGAGGCCACGAGGCAGGCGCCCTTGGGCAGCTTCTCGGCACCGCGCAGCTCGAAGCGCGTGCCGCAGATCACCTTCAGCCACCACAAGCTCGCCAAGCCGTGCAGCCGCAAGCCTTCCATGGCCCAGCGGCGCGGCGCGAGCAGCAGCCAGCTGCCGAGCACCAGGAACACGGCCGTGTTGACGTAGAAGACGACGAGGAAGACGACCGAGCGCAGCATGTCCCCCCTCAACCGCCCGAAGCGCGCAGGGCGACGCCGTTCGCCAGCGCGCTGCCGTCCCAGTTGCGCAGGCGCGCCACATACATCCGGGCGGCGGAAGGAAGGAACTTCACGTACTCGGAGAACAGCAGGCGTGCCGTGGCTGCGTGCAGCCACCAGGCCTCGGTGCGGAAATTGCGCGACACCACGGGATAGGGGACGAGGGTGGTTGCCGGCATCACACGGCCGAGCTCAACGAGGCTACGCGGCATGTGGTAGCTGGACGTGACGATGATCAGCTTGGAGAAGCGGTGTGCGCTCGCCCATGCCCGCGTCTCCTCGGCGTTGCCGGTGGTGTCGTGGGCGGCGTACCCCACATCGACGCAGCACTTGAACCGCTCCGGGCTCAGGCCCGTCATGCGGTAGATGTCGGCATGCGTCGTCGCGCGGTTGACGCCCGAGACCAGCAGCCGCTTGCCGCGATTCTCCGACAACAGCTTGGCGGCCTCGCTCAGCCGATGCTCGCCGCCGGTGAGCACGACGATGGCGTCGGCGCGCAGGCCATCGACCGGCGCGTAGTGCGCGATCGAGCTGGCAAAGATGACGAAGCCGCCCAAGAACGCGAACAGCGCGATCGCAACGGCTCCTGCGAGATACCTGCCTCCGCGTGCCACATCTCCTCTCCGAGCGGTCGCCCCGGCGTGGGCATGCCGTCGGCTGATGACACTAGCCGATCCACGCGCGCTTGTGACCCATGGGTGGCGGCACTGCAAACTGTTTTTCCCCGGTGGCGTGCGGGCCACTGGTGTCAGTGCTTAAGGATTCGATAAACACCGATGCGCGAGGTCAGCATGCACAGCGAGGCGATGACGAGGACGACGATGCCGAGCAGCACATAGCCCATGGCATCGAGGCTCGAGATGCCGATCAGACGGCGGATCTCCGCGATCGTCACGCCGCCACCTCCGAGCAGCTCCATCACCGTCGGCATCGCCAGGAATATGAACATCGCCCAGATCGCACCGACGATGCCGGCCCTGACGCCCAGCCGCAGGAAATGGCGCTCGAACTCGCGTGCGATGAAGCGGTCCGTGGCACCCACGAAGTGCAGCACTTCGACGATCTCGCGGTTGGCCGCCATCGCGCTCCGCGTGGCCGAGACGATGACGGCCGTCGTCGCGGCACCGACCAGCAGCAGGATGGCCAGGCCACCGAGAGCGAAGGAGCGCGTGATGGTGCGTATCTGCTGCTGCCAGCGGCGGTGGTCGTCGAGCGTCACGCCCTTGAATTGCTTGCCGAGCGCCGCCCGTACCACCTCCAGATCCGGGGGTGTGTGCCGGTCAAGCTCGATGGCGATGAGGCGCGGCACCGGAAGCGAGCGCAGCGCGTCGGTCTGCCCCAGCCACGGCTCGAGCAGCTGGGCCGCATCGCCAGCGCCGAGCGCGCGCACACTGGCGATGCCCGCCTGGCGCGACAGGAAGCCCGTGACGTCGGCCACGACCTTGTCGAGGTCGGTCGATTCCTTGGCCTCGACCTGCACCGTCACCTCGCTGGCGATATCGCGCAGCCAGGCCGACGCCGACTGGTTCATCATGTAGACGGCGCCCGCCGTCAGGCAGGCGAGGAAGCACATGATGGTGATGACCAGGGTCAGCGAGCGGCCGGTGACGGAGCCCGCCGGCACGATCGGTCCGCTGGTCTGCGTGGGATCGTGCTTGCGCGAGCGCGTCTGCGGCTCGCCCCCGTCCGCCTCGAGCTTGGGCGGCGGACGGCGCACGCTCGACTGCGTCGTATCGGCAGTCAGCGGCCCCTCATAGGGCTCGTGCGCCAGGCGCGGTTGCACCGGCTGCAGCATGGGCGGCCCGGTCGGCCTGTCATACGATCCGGACATGACCGTCGTGCAGCTCCAGCCGCGGCGCCTTGGTCTGCCGCATCAGTTGGTGGTCGTGGGTGGCGATCATGACCGAGGTGCCGAGCCGGTTGAGCTCGATGAACAGGCGCAGCAGGCGGCGGGCCATCTGCGGATCGACGTTGCCGGTGGGCTCGTCGGCGAGCAGCAGCTCCGGCTTGTTGATGACGGCGCGGGCGATGGCCGCGCGCTGCTTCTCGCCGCCCGACAGCACGTGCGGATAGGAGTACATGCGGTCGCCAAGTCCCACCCATTGCAGCAGATCGGTCACGTCCTCCTTGTAGTCGGAGATCCGCTTGCCCGTCACCCGCAGCGGCATGGCGACGTTTTCCCAGGTGGTCATGTGGTCGAGCAGGCGGAAGTCCTGGAACACGATGCCGATGCGCCGGCGCAGCTGCGCGCGCTTGGACGGCGTCACCCGGCTGATGTCGGTGCCCAGCACGGAGATCTGGCCCCGCGTCGCCTGCATCGACATGAACAGCAGGCGCAGCAGCGAGGTCTTGCCGGAACCGGAGGGGCCCGTGAGAAAGTGGAACGAGCCGGGGCGCAGATGAAACGTCACGTTGCGCAGCACCTCGTGCCCGTTGCCGTATTTGAGTGCGATGCTGTTCAGTCTGATCACGCTCTCTCCGGGCCTTCGGACCGAGTGAAAACCGCCTCCATGCGTGACGCTGGGAGGAGGGATCAATCGGGCACGATTGTGGCGGACTGATGGGCCGGTGCGGAAATGCTACGGTGGGCGCGGCGGGCTTGCCAACCGGAAAAGAAACGCCGTCCAGCCGATGTTGTGAGAAAGGTGCAGCATGGCCGCAGAGCCAGCCAAATCCGAGACGGTCGAGGTGATTTTCCCGGCCGAGGCCATCGCCGAGGGCATCGATGCCATGGCGCGGCGCATCGCCGATTCGTGTCCTCGCGACCTCATCGTCGTTGCCATCCTCAAGGGCAGCTTCGTGTTCGCCGCCGATCTCCTGCGCGCGCTCCACCGCGCGGGGCTCTCCCCGCAGGTCGACTTCCTATCGCTGTCGAGCTACCGCAGCGGCACGACGTCGTCGGGCCGCGTCGAGATCGTGCGCGACATCGAGATGGAGGTGGCGGGGCGCAACGTGCTGATCGTCGACGATATTCTGGAATCCGGACGCACGCTGGCGTTCGCCAAGGACCTGATCGCGGCGCGCGGGGCGCTGCGCGTCGCAACCTGCGTGCTGCTCGACAAGCCGGTCCGGCGCGCTGCCGAGATCGCAGCCGATTTCAAGGTGTTCGAATGTCCCGAGGTGTTTGTGGTAGGCTACGGCATGGACTTGGCGCACCGCTTGCGCGAGCTCCCCTTCGTGGGGCGACTGGTCGATAGCGGTTGAGTCGCCGCACCTGCGAGGGGGCGAGAGACGGCGGCTCCCGCAGGAGGGGAGGGCAACATGGCACGCATCCTTCTGGCGGAGGACGACGCGGCGACACGGGACATGGTGCAGCGTGCGCTCACGGCCGACGGCCATCAGGTGGTCGTGACGCAGGACGGCGCCGAGGCCCTGGAGAAGCTGCGCGGCGGGGGTAGCTTCGATCTCCTGATCTCGGACGTGCAGATGCCGGGCGTCGACGGCATCGAGCTGGTCGAGAAGGGCCTGGCAGGCAACCCCAAGCTGCGCGTGATCCTGATGTCGGGCTTTGCGGGCGAGCTCGGCCGCGCCGATCACCTCAAGGGCCGCATCTCCCGCATCATCACCAAGCCCTTCACCCTCGAGCAGATCCGCGCCGCCGCCAAGGCCGCGCTGGCTTAGCCGGCCTCGCATCGGGCGCTAGCCGCCCCCGCAGCGGCGGTTGCAGCGCTTCTGGGCCCAGTGATTGCCGCCGGCGGCGTGACAGGTGTTGAGGCACGCCTCGCTGTTGCCCGGGGCCGACCTGCTTTCGCTGGGCGCGCGCTGGGCCTTGGGCCGCTCGGAGTCCTCCGTCGTTGCCCTGGCGACCGGCTGCTTCTTCTCGACTGGCGCGACCTTGACTGGCGGGGGCTTGGAGACCGGGCAGACGTCGCCCTTGATCGCGTCGGCGTCCTTGAGCCAGGACTCGAAGTCGCCGACGCTGGCCTTGGCGAGCTCGATACGGCGGGGCATGGCTGCCCCCTTCTTGCTCGCGCTCTCGACGAAGCGGTCGAGGCTCTCCTGGGTATCCCCGCCGCGGCCGTTGACGGCGCCGTCGAAGCAGCGGGCGCGCTTGAGCACCTCCTGCACCTTGCGCACCAGGTCGGCTCGTTGGGTGTCGCTGGGGATGGCGGCGAGCCGGACGCGCTCCTCCTCCCTGCGCCTGTCCTCCCTGCGCCTGTCCTCGGTGCGGCGGGCCTCGTCGAGCGCGGCGATGCGTTGCTCCTCGCGGCGTTTCTCCTCGGCGGCCGTCTCCTGCTTGCGGCGCGTCTCCTCGAGTGCGGCGATGCGCGCGTCATCCTGGCGCCGACGCTCCGCGGCCTCCTCCGCCTTGCGCCGCGCCTCTGCCTCTGCGGCAGCGATCTGCTCCCTGCGGCGGCGGTCGTCCTCCGCCTCGACTTGGCGACGGCGCGCGTCGGCTGCCTCCAGCTCCCTCTGCCGGCGGCGCTCGGCTTCGAGGGCCGCCTGCCGCTCGCGGGCCTGCTCCTCCGCCTTGCGCGCTGCACTCGAGTCGACGGCAGCAGTCGAGAGCCGGGCGCCCGGCGAGCCTGCGGGGGTGTCGAAGCGCTGGTACTCGTAGCCCGCATAGGAGCCGGCGAGGATCGCGAGAACGGCGGCAATGGCGGGCCAGCGCTTCTTCGCCGTTCGCCGGGGAAGCTCCTGTGGCGCCGCCGGAAGGCCGGCTTGGGGCACCTGTTGTGTCGGCCTGGTGAGCCGCGCGGCGGGGGGCTGCGACGCGCGCCCGAGCAGCATCGGCCGGAGCTGCGCCACCGACCGCGGACGCTCGGCGTGCCTCACCTTGAGGCAGGCGTCGATGGCAGCCAGGAACTCGCGGCGGTAGTCGCCTCGCGCGGCCTCGACTGCCGGGCGCATGTTGTCCTCGTCGACGCGCAGCATCGACTCCTCCGGCGGCTTGCCGGTGACCGCCCGGTAGAGCGTGGCGCCGAAGGCGTAGAGATCGGACCACGGCCCCTGCAGGCGGCCGTCGCTGGCGTACTGCTCGTGCGGGGAATAGCCCGCCTTGACGATGCCCGTGAGCGAGCGGCTCATCTCCGCCACGGCCCGGCGCGCCGCCCCGAAGTCGAGCAGCACGGGGGTGCCGTCCGCGCGCACGATGATGTTGTCGGGGGCGATGTCGCGGTGCAGGAAGTTGGCCGCGTGCATCATCTCGAGCGCATCGAGCAGCGGGGTGACGAGGAGATCGAGCTCGTTCTGCGAGGGCGAGCGCTCGAGGCTGCGCAGCCAGGCCTCCAGGCTCATGCCTTGCTCGAAGCGCATCACCATGTAGGCGGTGGAGTTGGTCTCGAACACGCGGCTGACGCGAACGATGGAGGGATGCTCGAAGCGCGCCAGCGTGCGCGCCTCCTCGAGGAAGTTGGTGCGCCCCTTGTCGAAGGTCGGCTTGTGGCGTTCCGACTTCGGCCGCACGCTCATGGTGGCGTCGCGGTCGCCGAATTCGATCGGGTAGTACTCCTTGACGGCCACCATGGTGCCGAGGTTGAGATCCTCGGCCTCGTAGGTGATGCCGAATCCGCCGGACCCGACGACGCGCATGATGCGATAGCCGCCGTCCAGAACGGAATTGACGGGCAGCACCAGCCGGCTGTCCAACAAAGCCCCCAGTCAAGAAATCACTTGCACGGAATCTAGCAAAGAAATCGGATTCTCGGAAATGCATCCGTCGGCGGTGAATTGTGTCCTGGAATCCAATGGTTGGCGATCCTAAGACGGATCGGGTGCTCAAACACGAACGCTGCTCGCATGGGCGGATGCGAGCAGCGTCCGGCGTTTCGAGGACGTCGGAACTAACGGGTAGTGACGACAACCTCGAGATAGTCGCTGGGCAGCACGAGGGTCTTGTCGCCCGAGCGGTTGAAGCGTGCCATCAGCTCCATCACGTCGTGCTCGAGGGCTGCCTGCTGCTGCGGCGGGAGCGCAGCGAAGGCCTTGTGGAGCGGGCCGTAGTAGTTGCGAAACACCTCGAGCCAATGCGCCGGCGAGCGATAGCGGAAGACGAACTGCTTGGTCTTCGTCGCGATGGCTGCATATTGCGCAGGGAACAGCTCGCGCAGGCGCGCCTCGCTACCCCAGAGCGACGGAGACTTAACGCCAGCAGGAGGGGGGATATGCTTGCCCAAGGTCTTGAACAGCTGGCCGATGAAGCTCTCGGGCGTCCAGTTGGCGAGGCCGATCTTGCCGCCGCGCCGGCACACGCGCAGCATCTCGCCGCCCGCCCTGTCCTGGTCCGGCGTGAACATCACGCCGAAGGTCGACACGACCACGTCGAAGCTGGCGTCGGCGAAGGGCAGTGCCTCTGCATCGGCCTCCATGAACTCGATGTCGAGGCGCTCGGCGGCGGCACGCTCCTTGGCACGCTCCAGCAGGGCGGGCACGTAGTCGGTCGAGATCACGTTGCACCAGCGGCGGGCGGCGGCGAGCGAGACGTTGCCGTTGCCGGCGGCTACGTCGAGGACCTTTTGGCCGGAGCGGATGTCGAGGGCTTCGCACAGCTCCTCGCCGACGATCTGCAGGGTGGTGCCGACAACGGCGTAGTCTCCCGACGACCAGGCGCCTTGCTGGCGGGTCTTGACCGCCTTAAGGTCGATCTGGTCCGGTTGGCGGATCATGCTGGCGGCGGCGGAAGCGGTCATGAGCGTTCTCCGTTCGTGCTGCGGTGGCTGTCATTGACCCCCGCCTTGCGCGGGGCGGGGTCGGACGCGGGGTAAGCGCCGTTGCCCGTTGACCGGAGCTGTAGCGGCCTTGCGTGGAGGCGGGTGTGGTAGCCCGCGTGGAAATGCCAGTGGAAACGGATAGATCGGACCCGGCGCGCGGTGGGTCCTTGCTGCATGTGGAATTGCTCGGCGCCATGGCGATCCGACGCCCGGACGGGTCGGACGTGGCACTGCCGGGTTCGCGCAAGGTGCGCGCGCTCGCGGCCTATCTCTCCCTTGCCTCGCAGGCCGTGCCGCGTGTCCGCTTGTGCGAGCTGCTCTGGGACGTGCCCAACGATCCGCGCGGCGAGCTGCGTTGGTGCCTGAGCAAGCTCAGGAGCGTCTTCGACGGGCCGGGTCGGCGCCGGGTCGATACGCCCGGGGACAGCGTCAGGCTCGATCTCTCGGATTGTCTCGTCGATGCCGTGGAGGTTGCCTGCGCCGCCCAGCAGGGTATCGAGACGCTGGCGCCCGATCGACTGCGGGCGCTCTGCGCCCTCTTCAAGGGCGAGTTCCTGGACGGCCTCGAGATCGATCGCAACCCCTCTTTCAACGGCTGGCTCACGGCGCAGCGGCGCAGGTTCCGCGGCTGCCACACGGCGCTGCTGGAGCACCTGGCGGCAACGGCCACGGGCGACGAGCTGTTCGGCTACCTCGAGAAGTGGCTCGAGCTTGCGCCGTTCGATCCGCGCGTGCACGAGAGCCTGCTCACCGCATTCGGCCGGCGTGGGCGGATTCGCGAAGGCGAGGAGCACCTGGCGGCGACGGCGCGCATGTTCGACGCCGAAGGGCTCGATCACGCGCCTATCCGTGAGACCTGGCGGGCGGTCAGGGCGCAAGCAGAAGGACTGGCGAGGGCCCCTGCTGCCGCTGCCCCGCCAGTGCGGATGTCTCCCGCCGCCGAGACCGCGCCCGTCGAAAGCGCCGCCAGCGGGCCCCGGCGCGCGTCCATCGCGGTAATGCCATTCCTGGATCGGGCCGCGCTCGCGCCGGCAGGCTTCGGCGGACCCGCCGACGCGCTCGCGCACGACGTGATCACCAGGCTCGCGAAGCTGCGGAGCCTGTTTGTCATAGCGCAGGGCACCGTATTCGCGCTGAGCGAGCGGCGCGTCGGTCCCGAGGAAGCGGGCCGCATGCTCAACGTCGACTACGTCGTCAGCGGGTCGCTGCGACGCCAGGGCGAGCGCCTCACCGTTGCCGTCGAGCTTGCCGAGACACGCACCGCCCGCATCGTCTGGGCCGAGGTCTTCGACCAGAAGGCGGGCGATGCCTTGATCGTCCTCGACGAGATCGGCAACCGCATCGTTGCCTCCATCGCCAGCGAGATCGAGACCATCGAGCGCAACCGCGCCATCCTGAAGCCGCCGAGCTCGCTCGATGCCTGGGAGGGCTATCACCGCGGCCTGTGGCACATGGACCGCTTCAATAAGGACGACAACGATCGCGCCCAGCAGTTCTTCGCCGCGGCGGTGCGCCTCGACCCGACCTTTGCGCGGGCACATGCCGGCCTCTCCTTCACGCACTTCCAGAGCGCGTTCCAGGGTTGGGCACCGCGCGAGGCGGAGACCGCGCGGGCCTTCGAGGCCGCCGGGCAGAGCCTGATGGTCGACGATCGCGATCCGGCGGCGCACTGGGCCATGGGCCGCGCGCTGTGGTTGCGAGGCGGCCTGGATCAGTCCATCGTCGAGCTGGAGCGGGCAATCGACCTGAGCCCGAATTTCGCCCAGGGCCACTACGCCCTCGCCTTCGTGCACTCGCAGTCGGGCGATCCCCAGGCCGCGGTCAAGTTCTCCGACTACTCGCGCCACCTGAGCCCGTTCGATCCGATGCTGTTTGCCATGCTGGGCGCCAGGGCCATGGCCCTGGTGCGCCTGGGGCAGTTCGAGGAGGCGGCCGTCTGGGGTGCCAAGGCTGCTGCCCGCCCGAACGCGCATGCCCATGTGCTGGGCATTGCCGCCTACAGCCTGGCGCTGGCGGGCCGGGTCGAGGAGGCGCGGACCCATTTCGCGGAGATCCGCAAGAGGATTCCGGGCTACCGCATCGACGATTTCCTGACCGCCATGCAGTTCGCCCCCGACGGCGCCGCCCTGTTCCGGCAGGGCGCCAAGCGCGCCGGCATCGAATAGCGGCCTCGATGTCACCTCAGAAACGAACCCCGCCGCCTTGCCACAGGTCCCAATATCACCCAAATTCCCCGGCAGTTAGCGCGACTCGGGATGTCGGAGCGGGCCCTTGCATCGCAAGGGGGGACGAGGCCCATGGCGATCACGCTGGACGCGCGCGATCTCAATGCGCGGAGAGGGTCGTCCCCGCGGGGGGCGATGGCCGATGACGCGCGCGCCCGCGCCTTCCGGCAGGCGCGCCGCCACTCCCGGCTGGTGAGGCTCCTGCGCTTTGGCCTGCCCACTACCGCAATTCTATTCACTGCCTATTTCGCCCTGACCTTCGGCATCAGCTGGCAGCTGGGCCCCGGCCGCCTCAAGGTCAAGGACATCGAGGTCACCGCCGACGACCTGACCATGAAGGGCCCCAGCTACTTCGGCGTCACCAAGGACGGCGGCCGCTACGAGGTGCGCGCCCAGAAAGCGGTCGTGGCCTTCAACCGCGACGCGCCGATCAAGCTGATCGATATCGACGGCGACTTGGTGCAGGCCAACAACGTCACCACGAGCCTGAAGGCCAAGCACGGCCTCTACGACAACACCAAGAGCGAGCTCGAGCTCTACGACGGCATCGACATCAAGGGCTCCAACGGCCTGCAGGCCCGCCTGTCGCGCGCCATGGTCTACTCCAAGGAGCACCGCATCGTCTCCAACCATCCCGTCGACGTGCTGATGCCGACCGGGACCGTGCGCGGCGCGAGCATGACCATGCGCACCGACACGAAAGAGACCAACTTCGTCGGCAACGTGCGCGTTCACCTCGTCTCCGCGGGCCAGCAGGCGGGCGCGAGCAAAGCAGCGACCCCCGTTACCCCCGCATTCGGTCGCGATTCGCGTCAGCCGGTCGATGTGACCTCCGAGAAGCTCTACGTCAACGATACCACCAAGACGGCCCTGTTCACGGGCAACGTGGTCGCCGTGCAGGGAGACTCGACCCTGCGCTCGCCCGAGCTGCACGTCAGCTACGAGGGCAAGGCCGCGGCGGATATGGTGATGGCCGGCCCGCAGCAGCCGGGTGAGGAGAGCTCGCGCCTGTCGCGGCTGGTCGCCAAGAACGGCGCGGTGGTCACGATCGGGATCGACCGCCGCGTGGCCGGCGACGAGGCCGACTTCGACGCCAAGGCCGATACGGCGCTGTTCACCGGCAACGTGCTCGTCAATCAGCTCCGCAACGTGCTGCAGGGGCGGCGGCTGTTCATCGACCGCAAGACCGGCAAGACGCGGCTGGAGTCGCCGGCGGAGGCGGGAAAGCAGCCCGGCCGGATCGCCGCGACCTTCTACCAGAACAGCGACGGCAAGGCCCAAACCCCGCAGCCCAAGCCCAAGCCGACCGCGTTGGCTGACGCGGCCGGCGGCGTGTTCGGCAGCTTCAAGACCGACCCCAACGCGCCCATCGATGTGGAGGCTGACACGCTCGACGTCCACGATCAGGAGAAGCAGGCGATCTTCCGCGGCAACGTCAAATCCCAGCAGGGCGATTTCGTGGTGCGCACGGTCGAGATGGCGGTGTTCTACACGGGCCAGGGCGGCTTCGCGATGACGGGCGGCGGAGAGGACGCAGCCGCCAAGACGCCCTCCCAGATGACCAAGGTCGAGGCGCGCCAGAAGGTGCTGATCACCTCCAAGGACGGCCAGACCGCGACCGGCGACTGGGCCATCTTCGACGTCAAGGCCAATACCGTGCTGATGGGCGACCGGGTCGTGGTATCGCGGGGCAAGGACGTGGCCGAGGGGCCGCGGCTCAAGATCGACCTCAACACCGGCATGTACCGCTACGAGCTCGAGTCGGAGACGGTCGCGGCGCAGTCGCCGGCCACCAGCGCTGCACCCGCCTTCACGGGCGACCCGG
>JBGGME010000197.1:0-7060 GCA_041288195.1 Hyphomicrobiaceae bacterium | reverse complement strand
GTCGACGGCGTCGCGGATCGCATTGGGTATCGATGGTCCGGACTGGCGCCGATCCGAGGGGCTAGCGGGCTGGTCCGCGGCAAAATAGACGACGCGGCGGCCCGTCATGGCGCTCAGATGATCCTGCACCGCGGCGGAAATTTCGGCAGGCTCGGTGGCGACTGCAAGCCGGCGGGAGAAATTGTAGAGCGCGCGGATCTCGGCCTCCCGCTCCTTCGCCCGGACGGCATTGGCGCGCGCGGCGGCGGCGAGCTGGCCCGTCGTGACCGCCACGATGACGAACATCGTCAGGTCGATGAGCTGCTGGGGACTGGCAACGCGAAAGTCGTAGATGGGCGGATAGAAGAAGAACGCCGAGACGGCCACGGCTGCGACGGCCGCGACGAGGGCCGGCACGAGGCCCAGCATCGTCGCCGCGACGAGCACGGGCAGGACGTAGGCGATGGAGACGTGCGCGATCCCGAACACGCGGTCGATCCCTAGCAGGAGCAGCGTGGTCGCGGCCACAAGCAGGAAAGACAGAAGAACGGGCCTGCCCCGATGCCAGACCTGCATTGCCGCTTGCGCCAGCCGGCCCGCATGCGGCATCCAAGCGCCGCGCGCACGCTCAATCGTGTGATCTCCGACCGCCATTTGCGTTTCATCCCGGGACATTCAAGCCAGGACATTTTTCCCCTGCAGGGTCAACCCCCGAGCCGCCCTGACTTGGTCACGTTGACGCGGACCGGGGCTCGGGTGGTTTACGCGGAATTTAGGCATACGGCCCGCGCAGTTATATCGGGCTGGCACGGGCCATGAGCGGCACGCTCGAGTCGGGGCGGTCGCGTGAGGCTTGATCTGGCGCAAGGCGGGGTCGAGCCGACTGGCATCGCATGCACCCCGGAAAACCGAGGAGGAAGGCAGAGATGTCCGGCGAGCCCCACCATGGTCGCGTCCTGCGGCGTCTTGTGCCGATCGTGGCGATTGCCTGTGCGTTCGCGGTGCCGGCTGCGGCGCAAACGCCGTCGAGCATTGTCCGGGGCCAGGGCATAGCCGAGCGGGCCTGCGCCGGGTGCCACGCCATGGACGGCAGGCAGGGAAGCATCTTCCAGGGCAGGGACGTGCCGAGCTTCAGGGCAATTGCCGGCCTCGGCTGGAGCGCGGAGCGATTGCAGGCCTTCATCACGACCCCGCATCGCCCAATGCCGGCAACCCCCCTCGATGGGTCCGAGGTGCGGGACCTTGCCGATTACATCCTTTCGCTGAAGTGAGGGGCCGCCGAGCTGCGCAGTTTCTGGGCAGCCCAACAGGCCCGCTACCGATGCCGGCACACGCGAGCGTCCAGCTGGAACCGCAAGGGGGGAGGGGCGTTCTTGCATGCGGAAATTGGCATCCGGCGATTGGCTTCTGGCCGGACCTGTTAGCGTCCGCCGCATTCGGAGACACCTGTCATGCTCGAGCTCGACAATCAGATTACCCGACTGGAGATCGTCTCCGAGCAGCTGCGCCTGCACTTGCGCTCGCTCCCGCGGGAGACCGTGGAGGCGGAGGAGGTGCGCTCCGACCTGCTCACGATGCTGCAGGACATCGTTCACCTGAAGGGCGAGCGCCAGAAGCTCGAAGCCGAAATCCGCATGTCGAAGCTGCAATAGCGGCGACGCCCTCGGTGGAACCCAAGCTTGGGCAGGACGTTTTATGCAAGCAGAGCCACAGAAACGGGGTCCATCATGTCTTTCGGCGTTACGGCGACCCTCGCGTCGAGATCGTCCGCGCTCCTGTTCCGCGCCTGCTGAGAGAGGACCTCCGATCCGATGACGGCGATACGGACGAACGATGGGCGAGCGCGGTCATGCTCAGCTATCTGAGCCTCGTCCTCGTCGTTGCCGTCGCCCTGGTCTACTCGTGGTCCGCGGGACCGCGGGGAGCTGCTTCCCAAGGCACGGGCGACCCGCCCTCCTACCATCTTGCGCGGTAAACCGTTGGGTAACTTCGTCCAGCCGTCGAGGCTGGAACTTTGCGGTCAATCAGAGGTTGGTTCCTCCGTGGCGGGCCTTACGCCTGCAGTTTGCCTCGAGAGCGCCAGGTGAGGAGGTGGCATGACCGAGTTTCCATCTACCCGGCTCCGGCTCCAGCAACAGCTGCGGCGACAACGCCAGATGCAGCAGGAGCAGCGCAATTCCTACTCGGCCGGGCCCTTCTCGGCCGCGGTCGGGGGCGGGGGCAACACGCTGCCCCCGCGCCAGGAGCAGGCCCAGCCCGATTCGACGAGCTCGGAGGCGCAGCAGCGCCACTCGGCCAACCAATAGTCGAGTTGCGCGCACGCCCGTGACGTCGGCGCCGGCCTGCCCTACTCTCCACCTCGGGCCATCCAGGGGAGGAGCCGAGCCATGCACGTCGGCGTCGCCATGTTCGTGACGGACTATTCGATTGCGCCGACCGAGCTGGCGCGGGCGCTCGAGGATCGCGGCTTCGAGTCGCTCTGGCTGCCCGAGCACAGCCACATCCCCCTGTCGCGCGCCTCGCCGTGGCCGCAGGGCGGCGACCTGCCGAAGAAATACTACGACGTCATGGACCCGTTCGTCGTGCTGGGTGCGGCAGCCGCCGTCACCACGCGGCTCAAGATCGGCACCGGCATCTGCCTCGTGCCCCAGCGCGACCCGATCCAGACCGCCAAGTCCGTCGCCAGCATCGACCAGATCTCCAAGGGACGCTTTCTCTTCGGTGTCGGTGCCGGCTGGAACGCGGAGGAGATGGCCGACCACGGCACCGACTTCAAGAGCCGCAACGAGGTCATGCGCGAGCGCATCGAGGCCATGCGCGCGATCTGGACGCAGACGAAGCCCGAGTACCACGGCAAGTTCGTGAAGTTCGGCCCGATGATGTCCTGGCCCAAGCCGGTGCAGAAGCCCTATCCGCCGATCCTCGTCGGCGGCGGTCTGCCCTACGGCGCCCGCCGGGCGCTGGCCTACGGTGACGGCTGGATGCCGCATGCGAAGCGCCCGACCTATCGTCTGCTCGACAAGCTTCCCGAGTACCGCGAAATGGAGAAGGCTGCCGGCCGCACGCTTCCCATCACCGCTTCCAGCGCCGAGCACGACCCCGCGGCGTGGGGCGCCTATCGCGATGCGGGGATCGAGCGCATCGTGCTCAGCATCGACTCCGCCAAGGCCGACGTGGTGCTGCCCCAGCTCGATGCGTGGGCGCCGAAGCTGGCGACGGTCCGATAGCGCCTGAGATTTCCTGGACTTAGGCCGGCACTCTGTCTGTCCGCTCGCGGATTGTATCGCCGCACGGCCAGTGGCCTCGCGGCAACAGTCCGCCATCATCTATTGGCTAGCAGCCCGCGCCCCTCGCCAGCGCCCGATCGGTCGTGACAGGATCATTTCGGACGTTGTGTGGTGCGCTGGGGGCTGCCTGACGTGTTGGGGGCGGGCGCTGGTGCCGGGTGTGTCGGCGTATCTCGTGGGTATCTTGTCTCGAGTCTCGCGTACGTGTTGGGGGGTGTTGGTCTCGCTGCTGGCGATGGCGGCGACGGACGGTGCCTTTGCCCAATCAGCCGACGGCTGGCGGTCGCGCTCGATCGTCGATGAGATCCGCCTCGGCGTCTTCGGGCACCATATCGAGCCCTCCGGCACCGAGCAGGGCGGCCTCGACGTCAACGCCGAGCTTCTCTTTGCCAAGCCGATCGCGGCCCAGGACCGCGGCTCCCTGCATTCCTTCCTGATGCCGCGCATCCACATCGGCACCCAGATCAACGTCGACGGCGACACCAGCCAGCTCTACGCCGGCTTCACCTGGGACCTGCGGCTGCACGAGCGCTTCTCCGTCGAGGTGACGTTCGGCGGCGCGGTGCACGACGGCCCCACCAATGGCGAGGGCAGCTCCTTCGGCTGCGTCGCGAATTTCCGCGAGTCGGGATCGATCGGCGTGGGCCTGACCGAGCGCCTGTGGCTCTACGCGACGGTGGCGCACATGTCGAACGCCGGCCTCTGCGACCGCAACAGCGGCCTCACCAGCGGCGGGCTCCGTCTCGGCTACACGTTCAACTGAGCCGATACGTGTTGCATCCCCGGCCAAGCGCCGCGGACGCAGTCCAAGGCGCGCAGAGCCGGGGCCTTGCCGCGGAAATGGCGGCGCACGCCCAGCAGGCGGCCTCAGCCGCGCCCCGGCAGATACGCGAACCCGCCCGGCCGCTCGCCGATGCGCCCGAAGTGCGGGCCGGCGAAGTGGCAGGGATAGACCAGGCTGCCCTTGGCCGCCGCATGCTCGAGCATGCGCCGCCGCGTCGTGCGCGCCTGCTCAGGGTCGGAGCAGAAGGCGCTGCTCCAGTGCGTGTGATAGATCTGGATGGGGTTGTGCATGATGTCGCCGATGAACAGCGCCTCGGTCCCCTTCGACGTCAGCGTGATCAGCACGTGCCCCGGCGAATGCCCCGGCGCCGGCGAGATGGTGATGTCGTCGCCGAGCTTGTGGATGCCGTCGACCACCATGTCCTGCTTGGCCTCCAGGATCGGCAGCACGCTGTCGTTGAACACGCGCGCGTGCCGGTCCTCCTTGCCGCCCTCCCCGCGCGCGGGGTCGAAGTAGTCGCGGTCGGTCCTGGAGAACACGTACTTGGCGTTGGGGAAGGTCGGCACCCAGCGGCCGTTGTCGAGCCTGGTGTTCCAGCCGACGTGATCGACGTGCAGGTGCGTGCACAGCACGTAGTCGATGTCCTCGGGCTTGAGGCCGGCCTTGGCGAAGTTCTCCATGTAGGGCCGGTTCAGCATGTGGAAGCGCGGTTGCGTCGGGCGCTCCTTGTGGTTGCCGACGCAGGTGTCGATCAGGATGGTATGGTGGCGCGTCTTCAGCACCCAGCTGTGGATCGAGGAGACGAGCTTGTCGACGGCGGGATCGTAGTAGGTCGGCGCCAGCCACGGCAGATGCGGCTCGATGTCTTTCGCGTTCCAGTCGGGCAGCAGCACGTTGGGTTGGAAGCCGTGCCCCAGGCTCTCCTCCACCCGCAGAACCTCGACCTCGCCGACGCTGAACATGGGTTCCCCCCGTTTGCAGGCTGTCTGCGCAACATGTGTAGCAGCAGGCCTGGCTGGCGGGTAGCGTAGGTTGGGTTAGCGCCGCCGATCGGGTGCGTCGGGCGCTCGCCGTGACATCGGCGCGTAACCCGACATTTGCGGGCTCCAGGCGATGTTGGGTTACGCGCGGATCAGCGTTCGAACGTCAGGCGAGACGTCGTGCCCGCGCTAACCCAACCTACGGTGCAGGGGTTTTGTCGAGCGTTTGCAGCTACTCGAACACCACCTCGACCCGGCCCAGCGCGCCGAAGTCGGCCGCGGCCGTCTCGCCGGGCTCGGGCGAGTGCAGGCCGGTCATGGTGCCGGTCATGACGAGGTCGCCCTTGGCGATGGCCTGGCCGCGCGTGGCCATGGCGGCAACCAGCCATTCCAGCACGTTGAGCGGGTTGCCCAGCGTCACCGCGCCGGTGCCCTCCTGCCGTTTCACGCCGCCGATGATCATCGCCGCCCCCTGCGCCGCAAGGTCGAGCGCGCGCCAGTCCCGGCAGGGCGTGCCCAGCACGGTCGCCGCATTGCCGGAGAAGTCGGCAATGAACTGCGGCGTATGGTCGACGCTGAGCCGCTTGAACCGCGGGCTGATGACCTCGATGCTCGGGATCACCGCCTCGACCGCGTCCAGCACCTCCTCGCGCGCGTAGGGCTTGGCGCGCGGGGGCAGCCCGTCGTGGAACGCGAACGTGAACTCGGCCTCCAGCAGCAGGTGCTGAAAGGCGGCAGCCTGCAGGCGCGCGGGGCTCGCATGCACGGTCGTCTTGAACATGGGGCCATAGACCGGCTCTGCGATGCCGAACATCGCCTGCACCTCCCTGGAGGTGGCGCCGACCTTCCAGCCGACCGGCTCGTCCGCCCAGCGCTCGGCCGCGATCTGCAGCAAGCGGTAGCCGTCCTCGATCGTGCGCGGGCGCTCGGCATCGGGAAGCCCGTCGAGCTTGGCGACGGCCGCCCGCGCCGCCACGATGCGCTCCGCGCCCGCCCGCAGTCCCTCCTCGGTCATCGCTTCCTCCGCCCAAGGCCGGCCTTACTATCCAGGACGGACACTGTAAGATCAAAGCCATTGCGAGCATCTCGGGAGGATGGGTCATGAAGGTCGACGGCGGCTGCCACTGCGGCAATATCCGCTACGAGGCGGAGGTCGACCCCGCCAAGGTCGTGCTCTGCCATTGCACGGATTGCCAGACGCTGTCGGGCACCGCCTTCCGCACGGTCGTGCCGACCAACGAAGGCACCTTCAAGCTGCTGGCGGGCACGCCCAAGGCCTACGTCAAGACCGGCGAGAGCGGCAACAAGCGCGTACAGACGTTCTGCCCGGACTGCGGCTCGCCGATCTACTCGGGGCCGCCGGGCGAGGGCGCCAAGGTCGTCGGCCTGCGCGTCGGCACCATCCGCCAGCGCGGCCAGCTGGTGCCGGGCGACCAGTACTGGTTCCGCTCGGCGCTGGCCTGGCTCCGCGACCTGCCGGGCGTCGCCAAGCGGGACAAGCAACCCGTGTTCGACCCCAAGGGCGGCTTCGGCCGCTGAGCCACCGGTAAGATTTCATTTGCCGTCCACACGCGGCGCAGGGCTGATGCGCGCCGGGGCCTGCCCATTTTGCAGGCAAATCTGCTATTGAGGTCGGGCAAGAGGGCCACGAGGCCCCGCCGACACGAGGAAACGTCACCCAGATGAGCGCTGCGGTTGCGCAGGGCGGCTTTTTCAGCATCAGCGGACGGCAGTGGCTCATCCTCCTGATGGTGCAGCTGTCGAACATGCTGTTCGGCATGACCATCACGCTGGCAAACCTGGTGCTGCCGCAGATCCGCGGCACCTTCTCGGCCACCCAGGACGAGATCTCCTGGGTCATCACCCTCAACCTGGTCGCCACCGCGCTCGCCACGCCCATGACGGGGTGGCTGTCGAGCCGGCTCGGCTGGCGCAACCTGATGTTCTTCACGGTGCTCGGCTTCACCGTCTCCTCGTTCCTGTGCGGGATGGCCAACAGCCTCGAGACGCTGATCCTGGCCCGCGTCGCC
>JBGGME010000196.1:0-7057 GCA_041288195.1 Hyphomicrobiaceae bacterium | reverse complement strand
CGATGGAAGCTGCTTGACCGATCCGATCACCTAGCCCCAAGCGCACGGGTTCGAACCGTGTCGCCTTTACGCGGCCCCCCGGCCGTCCCATGAGACCGCCCCTCGAGTGGCAGCCTCGCGAGCCGAGGTGGGAACAGTATGACTCGATTTTCGAAGGCGGGGATAAGTGCGGTCTGGGTAAAGGGGAGGGGAATAGGGAGTGGGGAGTAGGGAATAGTTGATGCGGCAAACGCGTGCCGAACTCGGCCCCAACCCCCTATTCGCTACTCCCCACTCCCTACTCCCTCTTTCCACGCCTCGACAAAGCCGCTTGCGCAGCCTAATCCTCGCGCCAGAAACGCCATGACCACAAAAGTCAAGATCTGCGGGCTGAAGACCGAGGCGGCGCTCGAGGCGGCGCTGGCCGGCGGGGCCGACTACGTGGGCCTGGTGTTCTTCCCCAAGAGCCCGCGCAACGTCACCCCCGCCCTCGCCAAGGCGCTCGCCGACAAGGCCCGCGGCCGCGCCAGGATCGTCGCCCTCACCGTCGATGCCGGCGACGCGCTCCTCGACACCATCGCCGCGGCAGTTGCACCGGACCTCATCCAGCTGCATGGCGAGGAGAGCCCCGACCGCGTCGCCGCCATCCGCCGCCGCTGCGGCATCCCCGTCATGAAGGCGATCAAGGTCGAGACGGCCGACGATGCGCGCCGCGCGCTCGCCTACCGCGAGGCCGCCGACCTCGTCCTGTTCGACGCGCGGGCCCCGGCCGACAGCACCCGCCCCGGCGGCAATGGCGCCCCGTTCGACTGGCGCGCGCTGCTCGGCGTCAAGGACGAGATTGCGTTCATGCTCTCGGGCGGCCTCACGCCCGACAACGTCGCCGAGGCGATCCGCACGACAGGGGCGCCAATCGTCGACGTCTCCTCGGGCGTCGAGTCGAGCCCCGGCGAGAAGGACCCCGAGCTCATCCGCCGCTTCCTCAGTGCGGCCAAAGGGTCATAGCTCGCTACGGCGATTGGGAGGGCACACCGATGCATGCGGCCTGGCGCTTCAGCCTCGGCACTGCGGTTCTGGTCGCCGGCTTGGCCGCGAGCGGAGCACCTCGGGCGCAAGCCCCCATGAACGAGGCGCGCTGCAAGACCCTGATGACCATCATCACCGGGATCACCATGGAATACGCCGGCCAGATCAGCAGCGACTTCATCAGCGACCTGCAGCGCAAGGTCGGCCCCGACGGCACGTGCGACGGGCCCGACGAATACCGCATCTGGTCCAACACCAAGGACCGTGAGGCGCTCGGCCGCATCCGCCAGCTGCTCACCGCCTGGGACATCTGCCAGAAGGAGCCTGCCCGCGAGGAGTGCAAGCCGTAGCTGCGTGCCGCCCGCCCAGCAGCGCGCCCGCTTCCTTCTCGCCCTAAACCGCGTATAACTTCTCCGCGCCGGCGCCACCCCTTGCCAAGGCTGGGATGGCCGCACGGCCTTCCGCATTCTCCAACCGGGCTGGTGGATGCCCTTCCGGGCAGGACGCAGAGGCTTCGAGACCATGGCGACGAAAAAGAAGAAGGCGAAGGAGCCCAAGCTCAACACCTATCGTTCGGGTCCGGACGACAAGGGCTTCTTCGGCCTGTTCGGCGGCCGCTACGTCGCCGAGACGCTGATGCCGCTGATCCTGGAGCTGGACCAGGCCTACGAGGCGGCCAAGGCCGACCCGGCGTTCCACGCCGAGCTGACCCACCTCAACACCCACTACGCGGGACGCCCGAGCCCGCTCTATTACGCCGAGCGGCTCACCAGGCATCTTCGCGAGATTTCTGCGGCCTCCGGCCGCGGGGGCGGCGCCAAGGTCTACTTCAAGCGCGACGAGCTCAACCACACCGGCAGCCACAAGATCAACAACTGCCTGGGCCAGATCCTGCTCGCCAAGCGCATGGGCAAGACGCGCATCATCGCCGAGACCGGCGCCGGCCAGCACGGCGTCGCGGTGGCGACCGTCTGCGCCAAGTTCGAGATGCCCTGCGAGGTCTTCATGGGCGCCGTCGACGTCGAGCGCCAGAAGCCCAACGTGTTCCGCATGAAGCTGCTCGGCGCCAAGGTCAACGCCGTCACCTCGGGCGCGCAGACCCTGAAAGACGCCATGAACGAGGCGCTGCGCGACTGGGTCGCCAACGTGCGCGACACCTACTACATCATCGGCACCGCCGCCGGCCCGCATCCCTATCCCGCCATGGTGCGAGACTTCCAGTCCATCATCGGCCGCGAGGTGCGCGAGCAGATGGCCGAGGCCGAGGGCCGCCTGCCCGACACGCTCGTTGCCTGCATCGGCGGCGGCTCCAACGCCATCGGCCTGTTCCATCCCTTCCTCGACGATCCGGGCGTCGCCATCTACGGCGTGGAGGCCGGCGGCCACGGCCTGCAGCGGCCCGAGGACCATTGCGCCTCGCTCACGGGCGGACGACCCGGCGTGCTGCACGGCAACCGCACGTACCTGCTGCAGAACGAGGACGGGCAGATCCTCGAGGGCCATTCGATCTCGGCCGGCCTCGACTATCCGGGCGTGGGGCCCGAGCACTCGTTCCTGAAGGAGAGCGGCCGCGTCAACTACGTCGCCATCACCGACAAGGAGGCGCTCCTGGCTTTCCAGCTCTGCACGCGCCTGGAAGGCATCATCCCCGCGCTCGAGCCGGCGCACGCGCTCGCCTACGTCACGAAGCTCGCGCCGACGCTCCCCAAGGACAACCTGCTGATCATGAACATGTGCGGCCGCGGCGACAAGGACATCTTCGCCGTCGCCGGCCATCTCGGCATGAAGATGTGAATCCCCTCTCCCCATTCCTCTTCGGAATGGGGAGAGGGTTAGGGTGAGGGGCGGCGCCACTGACGAAGGCCTGGACGACCAAATGACATCCCTTATCGAACGCCGCTTCGCCGCGCTCGCCAAAGAGCAGCGCAAGGCCTTCGTCGCCTTCGTCACGGCCGGCGATCCCGACTACGCCACCTCCGAGAAGATCCTGCACGGCCTGCCCGCCGCCGGCGCCGACATCATCGAGCTCGGCATGCCCTTCTCCGATCCGATGGCCGATGGACCCGCGGTCCAGGCCTCGTCCCTGCGCGCGCTCAAGTCCGGCCAGACCATGAGGAAGACGCTGGAGCTCGTGCGCGGCTTCCGCAAGCGCGACCCCGATACGCCCATCGTCCTGATGGGCTACTACAACCCGATCTACGTCTACCCGCGCGAGACCTTCCTCGACGACGCCAAGGCCGCCGGCGTCGACGGCCTCATCATCGTCGACCTGCCGCCCGAGGCCGACGAGGAGCTGTGCCTGCCGGCCGTCGAGCGCGGTCTCAACTTCATCCGCCTAGCCACGCCCACTACGGATGCCAAGCGGCTGCCGGCCGTGCTCGCCAACACCTCGGGCTTCCTCTACTACGTCTCCATCACCGGCACGACCGGCTCGGCCGCCCCCGACGTCGCCGACGTCAGCGCCCATATCCGGCGTATCCGCAAGTCGACCAGGCTGCCCATCGTGGTGGGGTTCGGCGTCTCCACCCCGGCCCAGGCCAGGGCGATCGGGGCCGTTGCCGACGGGGTCGCGGTCGGGTCAGCGCTGGTTAACGCCATCCGTGATAGCTTGGGCCCGAACGGCGAAGTCACTGGAAAAACAACGTCCAAAGTCCTAGATGTGGTGAAAAGCCTGAGCGGGGCATTGCGCACTCCTTAAGGAGCGCGCCAAATCCGCCCGAAGGCGATAGGCTGACCGGTGTAAGACAGAAGGCTGGCGCGACGGGCGGGCGATTGCTAAGCCAATCCGTTGTTGGGGGTCCGGGGGTCGGTGCCGAAGGAGCACGAGACGCGTGAACTGGATCAATAGTATTCGTCCCAAGATTCGCAGCCTGCTGGCCACGAAGCGCGAGCTGCCGGACAATCTCTGGGTCAAGTGTCCCGACACCGGCCAGATGGTCTTCTACAAAGACCTCGAGGCCAACCAATTCGTCATCCCCGGCTCCAACTTCCACATGCGCATGGACGCGCACAAGCGCCTCCAGCATGTCTTCGACGATGGCGAGTTCGAGATCGTGCCGATCCGCGAGGTGGCGCAAGATCCACTCAAGTTCCGCGACGGCAAGCGCTACACCGACCGTCTCAAGACCGCCAAGGCCGACACCGACCTGCAGGACGCCGTCCTCGTCGGCGAAGGCTACCTGGAGGGCCAGGAGGTGGTCGCCGCGGCGCAGGACTTCCGCTTCATGGGCGGCTCGCTCGGCATGGCGGCCGGCGAGGGCGTGATCGTGGGCATGATGCGCGCGGTCGAGAAGCATGCGCCCTTCATCCTGTTTGCCGCCTCCGGCGGCGCGCGCATGCAGGAGGGCATCCTCTCGCTCATGCAGATGCCGCGCACCACCATCGCCGTGCAGATGCTGCGCGAGGCGCGCCTGCCCTATCTCGTCGTGCTCACCGATCCCACCACCGGCGGCGTCACCGCCTCCTACGCCATGCTGGGCGACGTGCACATCGCCGAGCCCGGAGCGCTGATCTGCTTCGCCGGCCCCCGCGTCATCCAGCAGACCATCCGCGAGCAGCTACCCGAGGGCTTCCAGAAGGCCGAGTACCTGCTGGCGCACGGCATGGTCGACATGGTCGTGCATCGCCACCAGCTGCGCGAGACGCTGGCGCGGCTGTGCCGGCTGCTCAACGGCGACACCGCTCGGGTGCGCCCGAGCCGCGCTCACGCCGCCGAGGACCACGGCTATCTCAACGGCAGCCCCGCCGAGCCGATGACGATCGAGTCGCTGGCGCGCTCCTACGGCGACGTCATGGACGGCGAGCCCAACGGCGAGGCCGGCCGCCACGAGCCGCGCGAGACCACGCGCGATCCCGACAAGCCGCGCACCCGCCCGCCCCGCGACGGCATCCGCAACTGAGGATATGCCGCGCAGATTGAACGTCATCCCGGCGCCGCTCGCTCGCGACAGCGGGCGAGCGGAGGAAGGCCGGGACCCAGTCCACCTCGCAAGCGTGCATGGATCCCGGCCTTTCCTCGCGAGCGCCCTGCCGGGCACTCGCGGCGCCGGGATGACGACATCCGGGCAGAGGTCCCCCGAGGGGAGAGGGGTGCAGAACGCGCTCGTATATGCTATCGCGCGCCATGCTCACGAGTGACAGACTGCTGGCAGAGCTGCGGACGCTGCATCCCAAGCTGATCGACCTTTCGCTTGGCCGCATCGCCCGGCTGCTCGACAAGCTCGGCAACCCGCAGCAGCGCCTGCCGCCCGTCGTCCACATTGCCGGCACCAACGGCAAGGGCTCGACGGGCGCGTTCCTCAAGGCCATGCTCGAGGCCGCGGGCAAGCGCGTGCACGTCTACACCTCGCCGCACCTCGTCCGCTTCCACGAGCGCATCGAGCTCGCCCGTCCCGTCGGCAAGGCGCGCCCCATCGGCGAGGCCGAGCTCATCGACGTGCTCTCGCGCACCCGGGCCGCCAACGCCGGCGATCACATCACCTATTTCGAGATCACGACCGCTGCGGCCTTCCTCGCCTTCGCCGAGCATCCAGCCGACGCGCTGATCCTGGAGGTCGGTCTCGGAGGCAAGCTCGACGCCACCAACGTCATCCCGCGCCCGGCGCTCTGCGTCATCACGCCCGTCTCGCTCGATCACCAGGACAAGCTCGGCGACACCCTTGCCGCCATTGCCGGCGAGAAGGCCGGCATCCTCAAGCGCGGCGTCACCGCCGTCATCTCCCGCCAGCCGCCGGAGGCGGAGGAGGTGATCCGCGCCTGCGCCAGGGCGGTCTCCGCCCCGCTCCTGGTCTGGGGCGAGGGCTTCGAGGCCTTCGAGCAGCGCGGCCGCCTCGTCTACCAGAGCGAGGCGAGGCTGATGGACCTCCCCGCCCCCGCGCTCATGGGCCATCACCAGATCGGCAATGCCGGCACCGCGATTGCAGCCGCCCTGCAACTCAAGTCCCTCGGCCTCACCGACGCCGCCATCGAGCGTGGCCTCACCCAGGTGCGCTGGCCGGCTCGCATGCAGCGGCTCGACAACGGGCCCCTGTCGCGTCTCCTCGAGGAGGGCTCCGAGCTGTGGCTCGACGGCGCCCATAACGAGGACGGCGCGCGGGCCATCGCCCAGACGCTGGCCGAGCTCGACGAGCGGCTGCCCAAACCGGTCGGCCTGATAATAGGCATGATGGGCCACAAGAACGCGTCCGCGTTTCTGGGGCATTTCCGCGGCCTTGTGCGCCGGGTCGTCACGGTGCCGGTGCCGGAGCTCAGCTACACCACGCACGACCCGGCGGCGCTCGCCAAGATCGCCGCCGCCGCCGGCCTCACCGCCGATGCCGCGCCCGACGTCCCTGCCGCCATCCACCGCCTGCAGAGGACCGAGAAGGCGCCGCTCCGCATCCTGATCTGCGGCTCCCTCTACCTCGCCGGCCCGGTGCTCGCCCTCCAGGACGGCGTGCAGCCGCAGCTCAATTGAGCAGTGCCCATACCCTTGACGGGGTACATCGCACGCCGGCTACCATTGGCCACAAAGAGCCCAAGCAAGTGCACTCGAGAGCGCTGCCTGCTGGGCGAAAACCTGCCGGAGGAAGCCAGTGCATCTCTTGGGCGCCATCTTGGCCGTGCTGTCGGCCGCGACCTTCGCGCTCACCAATGCCACGGGTCGCCGGGGCGTGATCAGCGGGACGCCCGCCCAAGGCATGGTCATCAGCATGCCCGTCGGGCTTGCATGCTTCCTGGCAATTGCGCTCCTTACAGGTGCTTTCCAGACCCTCAGCCGCGTTACCGCATTTGGCCTGGCGTCCCTTTCGGCAGCAGGCGTTCTCCACTTCGTCTTCGGGCGGTACTGCAACTTGCGAGCGACCCAGGCGGCAGGCGTGAACCTCACGGCGCCCGTGATGCAGCTCAACTCCGTCGTCACGCTCGTCCTTGCCGTGGTCGTTCTGCGCGAATCCTGCACGATGCTGCAGGTGGTCGGCGCCGTGCTCATGGTCGCGGGCTCGTTCGTTACCCAGAGCGGATCTCGCGACCCGACCATGGCAAGCAAGCCGCAGGAGCGCCCGGTGTTCGCGCC
>JBGGME010000195.1:0-13631 GCA_041288195.1 Hyphomicrobiaceae bacterium | reverse complement strand
GATCCGGGGGCCGGCAGCCTATGTGCCGCGCACGCCCTGGGGGCCCGTGCAGGCCTTGGCCGTAGGTCTCCTGATCGTCGTGCTGAGTGCCGGCGTCATGCTGGCAAGCGGGCTGCTGTCCAGGCTTGCCGGGCCTGGGGCTTGGCGGCAGGACCCGGGCGAGCTTGCGGCGCTGGGGATCTGGCAGCTCTCCACCGTACTGCTCACGCTTGCCGTCAGCAGCCTGCGCGGAGGGCGATTGCCCGACGTTCTGGCGCTCGGGGCCCCGGCGGGCGGCCCCTTGGTCTATCTTGGGGCATTGCTGGCGATGGCCTGTCTCCAGGTCTTCGTGAGCCTTGTTCAATACATCTGGTTCCAGCACGACATGTATTCCGACCTGCGCCCGTTCGTTCGCCTGTTCGGCGACAGCTGGTTGCTGGCGCTGCTGGTCGTCGGGGTGGGGGCGCCGCTGTCGGAGGAGCTGCTGTTTCGCGGCTTCCTGCTGTCGGCCCTGGCGCGGTCGGGGCTCGGCTTCTGGGGTGGGGCCGTGCTTTCAACAGCGCTGTGGACTTCGCTCCACGCCGGCTACTCGGCCGTTGGCATCGTCGAGGTGTTCCTGATCGGAATCTTCTTCTCGTGGCTGCTGTGGAGGACGGGCAGCCTGCGGGTCGCCATCTTCTGCCATGCGCTCTACAACTCGCTGATCGTGGTGGTGCTCAGGTACGTGCCGCTGCCTGGGTAGCGGCCGGCGTGAAGCTGGAGCAGAATCGCACTACGTTAGGTCCATGCAGCAATACCTCGATCTCATGCGCCGGGTTCGCACCCAGGGCGTGCGCAAGGCCGACCGCACCGGCACCGGCACGCTCAGCGTGTTCGGGCATCAGATGCGCTTCGACCTCGCCGAGGGCTTCCCCCTCGTCACGACAAAGAAGCTGCACCTCAAGTCGATCGTCCACGAGCTGATCTGGTTCCTGGCCGGCGACACCAACACCGCCTACCTCGAGAAGCACGGGGTGACGATCTGGAACGAATGGTCCGACGAGAACGGTGACCTCGGACCCGTCTACGGCAAGCAATGGCGCTCCTGGGCGAGCCCGGATGGGCGGACCATCGACCAGATCACCGAGGTCGTGGAGATGCTGAAGACCAATCCCGACAGCCGGCGTCTCATCGTGACGGCATGGAATCCGGCCGACATCCCCGACATGGCGCTGGCCCCGTGCCACTGTCTGTTCCAGTTCTATGTCGCCGATGGGCGGCTCTCCTGCCAGCTCTACCAGCGCTCGGCCGATGTGTTTCTGGGCGTGCCCTTCAATATCGCGAGCTATGCCCTGCTGACGATGAAGATGGCGCAGGTGACGCGGCTGGAGCCGGGCGAGTTCGTCCACACCTTCGGCGATGCGCACCTCTATCTCAATCACCTGGAGCAGGCCGACCTGCAGCTTGCCCGCCCGCCGCGTGCGCTGCCGCGCATCGCGATCAATCCGGCTGTGCGGTCGATCTTCGACTTCAAGTTCGAGGACTTCGCGCTATCGGGCTACGATCCGCACCCGCACATCAAGGCCGCGGTGGCCGTGTGACCGGGGCCGCGCGCATCGCCTTCGTGGTGGCTGTCGCCGAGAACGGCATCATCGGCCGCAACGGCGCGCTGCCGTGGCAGCTGCCTTCCGACCTCAAGCGCTTCCGCAAGCTCACCCTCGGCAAACCCATGATCATGGGGCGCAAGACCTACGCTTCCATCGGCCGGCCGCTCGATGGCCGCGACACGATCGTGGTCACGCGGGCGCAAGACTTCTCCGCCCCCGGAGTGCATGTGGCGCAGTCGATCGAGGAGGCCATTGCGCTCGGGCGGGCTCTTGCGGCCAAGCGGGGCGCGGACGAGGTGGCGGTGATCGGCGGGGAGGAGGTCTTCCGACTGACGTTTCCCTTGGCCAACCGCATCTATCTGACCCTCGTGCATGGGCAGCCCCCCGGCGATACCCGTTTCGAGCTTCCGGACGCCAGGATCTGGCGCGAGACGGCCCGGGAGCCCATGGTCCAGGGTCCCGGAGACCAGTACCCGGCAGATTTTGTCGTGTTGGAGCGACAAGTTTGAGGCTGCGGCTCTTGGTCTGGAGCACTCCCTCACCCCATATAACCCAATCACGTGGGTTCAATTGCGTGCACCGGGAGGGTGCCCTATAAGCAACAAAAAGCAGGCGGATTTCCTGGCAGCGTGCGACGTGATGCGGGCTCTGCTCCCGGCGGGTGCCGGAGTGGGGCAGGCCTTGCACAACCACCCCAGAGACACGGGAGAGGCTCAATCTAATGCCCTGGAGTAATCAGAGTGGCGGCGGCCGACGAGGCGGCGGAGGACCGTGGGGTCAAGGACCCTCGGGCGGCCCGCAGCATCAGCCCGACCTCGAGGAGCTGCTCAAACGCAGCCAGGACAAGCTGAAGCAGGTAATGCCCGGCGGCACCGGCCTGCCGGGCTCTTTCATGTTCCTGGTGGCGGTGGTGGCGGCGGCAGTGGTCGCCTTCTACGCCTTCACCTTCCGGGTCAATCCCGACGAGCTCGGCATCGTCATGCTGTTCGGCAAGCCGATCCGCAGCGAGCCCCCGGGCCTGCACTTCCGCCTGCCCTACCCGATCGAGGAGGTGCGCCTTCCCAAGGTCACGCGCCAGAACATCATCGAGGTCGGGATGCGCTCGGGCGTCTCCTCCCGCGGCTTCTCCGGCGTGCGCGACGTACCGGAGGAGAGCCTGATGCTGACGGGCGACGAGAATATCGTCGACGTCGATTTCGTCGTGTACTGGCGCATCAAGGACGCGCAAGCCTACCTTTTCAATATCCAGAATCCCGAGGTGACCGTCAAAGAGGTGGCCGAGAGCGCCATGCGCGAGATCGTCGGCCAGTCCAACATCCAGCCGATCCTGACCGAGGCGCGCCAGAAGACCGAGCAGGCTGTGCAGAAGCTGATGCAGGAGACGCTCGACCATTACAAGGCGGGCATCCGCATCGACCAGGTGCAGCTGCAGAAGGTCGACCCGCCGACCCAGGTGATCGACGCCTTCCGCGATGTGCAGGCTGCCCGTGCCGACCAGGAGCGCTTGCAGAACGAAGCGTTCTCGTATGCCAATCGCGTGGTGCCGGAAGCGCGCGGCGAGGCCGAGCGCATCCTGCAGGGCGCCAGAGCCTACAAGGAGCAGACCGTGGCCGAGGCGAACGGGCAGACGGCGCGCTTCCTCAAGGTCTATGACGAGTACAAGAAGGCGCCCGAAGTCACCCGCAAGCGCATGTATCTCGAGACCATGGAGCGGGTGCTCGGCGGCACCGACAAGATCATTCTCGACAGCAAGGGGGGCCAGGGCGTGGTGCCCTATCTGCCGCTCGATCAGCTGCAGAAGAAGAAGGAAGGGGCCAACTGATGTTGCGAGCGTTGTTGGCAGCCCTGGTGGTGGTTGCAGGCGCGATCGGCGCCGTCGCCTATTTCGCGCTGTTCATCGTGCACGTGAACGAGCAGGCGATCGTGCTCGAGTTCGGCAAGCCGGTGCGCATCATCAGTGAGCCGGGGCTGTTCTGGAAGATACCCGTGGTGCAGACCGTCGACTATTTCGATAAGCGCATCTTGGATCTGGACACCGCCTCGCAGGAAGTGACGGCGTCCGACCAGAAACGCATCGTCGTCGACGCGTTTGCGCGCTATCGCATCGTCGACCCCTTGCTGTTCTATCAAACCGTGCGCGACGAGCGCAACGTGCGCTCGCGCCTCGGCCCGATCGTGGAATCGGCCCTGCGCCGGGTGCTCGGCGGCACCACCTTCCAGGATGTGGTCAGGGACAAGCGCGAAGAGCTCATGAAGCGCATCGCCAAGATCGTCAACGATGAAGGCAAGGAGTTTGGGCTGGAGGTGGTCGATGTGCGCATCAAGCGTGCGGACCTGCCCGAGCAGAACTCCAAGAACATCTTCGACCGCATGCGTGCAGAACGTCAGCGTGAGGCTGCCGAATTCCGAGCTGAAGGTGCAGCTCAAGCCAATCGCATCCGTGCAGATGCCGACCGGCAGGTGACGATCATCAAGGCAGATGCCACGCGCGAGGGCGAGCGCACGCGAGGCGAAGGCGACGCCGAGCGCAACCGCATCTTCGCCGATGCGTTCGGCCGCGATCCCGACTTCTTCGGGTTCTATCGTTCGATGCAGGCCTACGAGCAGGGCATCAAGTCGAGCGATACGCGCATGCTGCTGACGCCCGATGGCGAGTTCTTCCGCTACTTCAACAACCCGTCCGGGAACAATGCGAACGGCGCTCAGCCAAAGAGATGAGCGATTTTGTCGTTGCGATCGGTCTCGTCATGGTGATCGAGGGCCTGCTGTGGGCAGCCGCGCCGCAGCTGGGCCTCAAGCTGCTGGAGGCCGCGGCCGAGATGCCTGAGCACGCGCTGCGCACGGCCGGGGCGGCGGCGATCGCGGCGGGTTTCGTGCTCGTGTGGCTGGTGCGCGGGTGAAGCAGCGCGGTTGCGGGTGTCGCCGCTAGACTTTGGAATGGAAGCGAGCGCTTAGGAGACGTTGGCCATGATCGGGCCTGATCCCTGCAAGACGCCCCTCTTCGTCGACAATCGTGCGCGGGCGCCGGCTCGCGGCTGGAGGCGGGCAGGGACCCGTGCCGGCCTTGGAGCGGCGGGCCTGTTGCTGATGCTGGTGCCGGCCTCCTCGCAGATGCGCGGGCCGACCAGCGTCGCGCCGGTGGCAGAGAAGCTGATCGACGCGGTCGTCAACATCTCGACCAGCCAGACCCTCAAAGGCCCCGAGGGCGTGCCGCTGCCCAGAGTGCCGAAGGGTGCCCCCTTCGAGGAGTTCTTCGAGGACTTCTTCAATCGCAAGGGCGGCCGGGGACCCTCCGACCGCAAGGTCTCCTCGCTCGGCTCCGGCTTCGTCATCGACGGCAAGGAAGGCTACGTCGTCACCAACAACCACGTGATCGAGGGCGCCGACGAGATCATCGTCAACTTCAATGACGGCACTAAGCTCAAGGTCGACAAGGTGATCGGCAAGGACACCAAGACCGACCTCGCCCTTCTCAAGGTCTCGCCCAAGAAGCCGCTGCCGTCGGTGCCCTTCGGCTCCTCCAACAGGATCAAGGTCGGCGACTGGGTGATGGCGATCGGCAACCCGTTCGGTCTCGGCGGCTCGGTCACCGTCGGCATCATCTCGGCCAAGCAGCGCGATATCAACTCCGGCCCCTACGACGACTATCTGCAGACGGACGCCGCCATCAACAAGGGCAACTCCGGCGGTCCGCTGTTCAACATGGAGGGCGAGGTGATCGGCGTGAACACCGCGATCATCTCCCCGACCGGCGGCTCGATCGGCATCGGCTTTGCCGTGCACTCCGACACCGCGCTGGTCGTCATCGATCAGCTGCGCGAGTTCGGCGAGACGCGCCGCGGCTGGCTCGGCGTCAAGATCCAGACCATCACGGACGATATCGCCGAGGCCTCCGGCATCAAGGAGAACACCGGAGCCCTGGTTGCGAGCGTCACGGCGGGCAGCCCGGCCGCCAAGGCCGGCATCCAGGACGGCGACGTGATTCTCAAGTTCGACGGCAAGGACGTCACGTCCATGCGTGGCCTGCCGCGCCTCGTCGCGCAGACGCCGATCGGCAAGGACGTCGACGTCGAGCTGCTGCGCAAGGGCCAGAGAGTGACCATCAAGGTTGCCGTCGGCCGCCTCGCCGAGGAGGAGCCGGTCAAGGCAGCGGCCAAGGACGCTCCCAAGGCCAAGGGCCCCAAGGGCAAGGACAGCGGCAAGGACGGCAAGTCGGGGTCGGCGCCCTCGGGGGGGCGGCCATCGCTGATCGGCCTGGTCCTCGCACCGCTCGATGACGACCTCCGCGGCAAGCACAACATCGGCAAGGACGTGAAGGGCGTGATCGTGCTGCAGGTCGACCCGGCGAGCCCGGCGGCCGACAAGGGCGTCAAGGTCGGCGACGTGATCGTGGAGGTGGCGCAGGAGGCCGTTACCTCGCTCGACGATATCGCCAAGAGCGTCGACAAGGTCAAGAAGGCGGGCCGCAAGCAGGTCCTGCTGCGCCTCGAGGACGGCAAGGGCGACTTGCGTTTCGTTGCCGTGCCCGTGCAGTGACGGTGCAGTGATCGGGCGAAGCAGCGGCGGCAGCGCCGGAACATCTCACGTCGGGAGGTCGCGTGGCCGCGGGGCATAGCCTGTTCGACACCATTTCCGACAGCATCGCGCCCATCCACGCCGATGGCTACAAGTTCGTGGCCATCGGTGTCGTGGTCTCGCTCGTGCTGTTCCTGCTCTGGCCACCGCTGGCCTGGCTGGCGGTCCTGGTGACCGCGTGGATCGCCTACTTCTTCCGCGATCCCGCGCGCGTGACGCCGCTGCGGGAGGGCCTCCTCATCGCCCCAGGCGACGGCCGCATCTCCGCCATCGAGCGCGTGCGCGCGCCCGTAGAGCTCGGCCTCGGCGATGCCGAGCGCGTCAGGGTCTCGATCTTCCTTTCGGTGTTCGACGTCCACATCAACCGCGCGCCGGTTGCCGGACGCATCGTGCGCTCGATCTATGTGCCCGGCAGCTTCCTCAACGCAGCGGTCGACAAGGCGAGCGAGGAGAACGAGCGGCGCGGGCTCGTCATAGCCGGTGCCGACGGCGTAGAGATCGCGGTCGTGCAGATCGCCGGGCTGATCGCGCGGCGCATCGTGACGTTCGCGAAAGAGGGCGACAGCGTGGGCGTCGGCGAGCGCTTCGGCCTCATCCGCTTCGGCTCGCGCGTCGACCTCTACCTGCCGCCGGGCCACGGCGCGTTGGTCGCGGTCGGCCAGCGCGCGGTCGGCGGCGAGACGGTGCTGGCCGACCTCAAGTCGACGGAGCCCGAGCGCGAGGCACGCGTGCAGTAGCGGCGCGGTCGAAGAAAGGGCAAGGACATCCCATGGACCATATGCTGCCGAGGCTGGAGGAGGGCGAGCGCCGCCGGCGGCGCCGGGTCTTGTTTCGCCACAGCCGCATCCCCGTGCGCATGCTCGTCCCGAACCTCTTCACGCTGCTCAGCCTCTGCGCCGGGCTGACCGCGATCCGCATGGCCATCGAGCTGCGCTACGAGTATGCGGTCGCGCTCGTTGTCATCGCCGCCCTGCTCGACGGTGTCGACGGCCGGCTGGCCCGGGCGCTGCGCGCCCAATCCAAGTTCGGCGCCGAGCTCGACAGCCTCGCCGATTTCGTCAACTTCGGCGTTGCGCCAGCCGTTCTCGTCTTCGTTTGGGGTCTCGGCGGGCTGCCACGGGGCTTCGGTTGGATCGTGGCCATGGTGTTTGCGATCGCGACCGGCCTGCGCCTCGCCCGCTTCAATACGATGATCGACGTCGAGAAGCCGAAGTGGCAGGCCGCGTACTTCACGGGCATGCCTGCGCCGGCGGGCGCGATCACGGTGCTTCTGCCGCTCTATCTCGACGGCCTGGGCCTCGTAGACGTGCGTGCCTGGCCCTGGCTGATCGCCGTCTACATGGTGGCGATGGCGGCGCTGTTGGTGTCGACCATCCCGACGTTCTCGGGCAAGCTCCTGGGCGAACGCATCGCCCGCGAATACGTGCTGCCGGCGTTCGTCGGCGTGGCTGCGCTCGTCGCCCTGCTCGTCACCTATCCGTTCGGCACGCTGACGCTCGTCACGCTGTTCTACCTTGCCTCGATCCCCTTGAGCTACGGGCGCTTCCACCAGGAGATGCAGAAGCCGGTGCCGCAAGCCAAGCCCGGCGTCGAGGCCGTGCCCCTTCCGGGCGAAGGTCCCGCTGCCGGCGATCTGGGGGCCGGCGAGACCAAGCACTGACGTCGGGCGCGTCGGTGCCACGCCGCTTCACGGCCGAAGTTTCGGGAGCAGCCGCATGGTCGCCACCGACAAGCTTTTCGCGGGCTCCATACCCGAGATCTACGATCGCTACCTGGTACCTCTCATTTTCGAGCCCTATGCGGCCGATCTTGCCGTTCGCTTGACCGCGTTTCGACCGCAGACGGTGCTCGAGACTGCCGCAGGAACGGGTGTCCTCACGCGCGCCATGGCGGCTGAGCTTCCCGCGCACGTCCGTATCGTTGCAACCGATCTCAATCAGCCGATGCTGGATCACGCGAGCGCCAGGCTCGGCCCTGACAGTCGGATCAGTTGGCATCAGGCCGATGCGTTGGCCTTGCCGTTTGCAGACCAGAGCTTCGATGCCGTGGTGTGCCAGTTCGGCGTCATGTTCTTCCCCGACAGGGCGCAAGGGTTCAGGGAGGCTCGTCGCGTGCTGCAGCCTGCCGGTCGGTTCCTCTTCAACGCCTGGGACCGCATCTCCGAGAACGCCTTCGCCGAGGTTGTGACGGAGGCGCTGGCGGGGCTTTTCCCGGACGATCCTCCAAGATTCATGGCACGGACGCCGCACGGCTATCATGACGTGGAGCGCATCCGGACCGATGTCGAGGCGGCGGGATTTCGTCGCATCGCCATCGAGACGCGGCAGGTCACGAGCAACGCCCAGTGCGCCCGCGACGTCGCCATCGCCTATTGCCAAGGGACTCCGCTGAGAAACGAGATCGAGGCTCGCAACGCCTCGAGCCTGCAGGAGGCGACCGAGGTCGCAATCCAAGCGCTCACGCAGCGATTTGGGAGCGGCCCCATCGCAGGCCGAATGGCAGCCCACATAGTCGTTGCAGACGGCTAGCCCGACGCTGGGCCGCTACCTCTGCTGCATCCGGTCGCGGATTGCGCGCATGGCGGCGGATTGACCCGACGGTGCGGCTGCTGGCGCGGCCGCCGGAGGCTCGCGGCGGATCGAAGGAAACTCGCGACGCTCCGGCGTCCCCTCGCGTGGACGCGCGGGGCGCTCGTCGGCGGCGGCCGGCGTACTGGCCGGGTCCGCGCCGGCCTGCGTACCGATGTTCATGGCTTCCGCGAACATCGCCATCTGCTGAGCGGCATCTGCGGCGGAGGCGCACGAGGAGTTGCGCCAGCGCTCGACGATGCCCTCGAGGAAGCCGTCGTCGCCGACCGAGCGCTGCCACTTCTCGGTGAAGCTCGCCGTCGAGCTCCTGGGCATGCAGTGCTTGGGCAGCTCGTCGAACTTGATGCGTACGGGCAGCGTCACGCCGTCGCCGAAGGCGATGGCCTCGCGCTGGCCGAGCGCGGTCAGGAACTCGAGCAGGCCAGAGCCCGTGTCGGCGATCGCCGATTTGACGATCTCCTGGTCGCGGTCGTTCGACATGCGCAGCGCGAACACGGTGTTGCACTGCGACAGGATGGTGGGGTCGATCTCGGCCGGGCGCTGCGTGACGACGCACAGCGAGGCGCCGTACTTGCGACCCTCCTTGGCGATCTTGGCGATGGCCCGCTTGCAGGGCTCGAAGCCCAGATTGGCCTTCGCCGGCACGTACCGGTGCGCTTCCTCGCAGACGAGAGTCACAGGCACCTTGCCTTCGCTCCACAACGCGAAGTCGAAGGTCAGGCGGCAGAGCACCGATACGACGACATTGGTGATCTCGGCGGGCAGGCCGGTCAGCTCCAGAATGGTGATCGGCTTGTCGTTGACGGGCACGCGGAAGATGCGGCCCAGGATCTGTGCCATGCTGTCGAAGACCGTCACCGCCCCGAACATGAAGGCATAACGCGGGTCGAGGCAGATGATCTCGAGCCTGGTCTTCAGGTTGCGGTAGGGGGACAGGTCGCGCTTGTTCTCGAGCTTGCCCATCCGGTCGTCGATGGTCTGGGTCAGGTCCGAGATGCGGTAGGGGACGGGGGTGTCGACCGTGTATTTGGTGTCGCTCGATCGGCGCAGGCCGACCTCGCGTGCGTTGCCGCGCCCGGCGCCGTAGCGCGCCTTGGCGAGCGGGATCAGCTCCTGCAGGATCTCCACCTCGGCCTTGCGCTCGACGGGGTCGCCGATGATCACCTCGACCAGCTCCTCGAAAGTGAGGAGCCAGTAGGGCAGCTGCATGTTGCGCTGGTTGATGACCTCGGCCCAATCGCCAAAGGCCGGCGCATACTCGTTGTGGGGGTCCAGCAGAACGATGTGCGCGGCGGGGTTCTGCTGCAGGATGGAGCGCAGGATCAGCGCGGTGGTGCAGGACTTGCCGGTGCCCGTGGTGCCGAGGATGGCGAAATGCTTGCCGAGCAGCTCGTCGACGCGGATGGTGGCGGCGATCGAGGGATCCTGGCGGATGCAGCCGACCCGCACCGAGGCACGCTTGTCGCCGCAGAAGGCCTGCTCGAGCTCGACGCGCGAGGCAACACGCACGCGGTCGCCCAGCGTCGGATAGACGGACACGCCGCGGTTGAAGGTGGCGACCCGTCCGTTGCCGGCCTTCACCAGCTCGCCGACGAGGCCGAGCTCGGCGATCCACAGCTCGCTGTCACCCTCGCGCTGGGCGGGCACGGGCACGTTCAAGGCCGAGACGATGGCAAGCACGACCGTGCTGGCATTCTCGATGGCGAACAGGGTGCCCATCTCTGGCCGCTCGGCGGGCCCGCTCAGCCGGTCCGCGCCCGCCTTGGGGCCGTCCAGGAGCACGATGCACTTGGCGCCGGTCACGGATACGATGCGGCCGATCGATTGATCGGTGGCGATTTCCGGCCGTGGCAGGACGGACGTCATGTTGGGAGGGTCCTTCGTGTCCGATCGAACAGGGTTGCGTCCGGGCTTTCCCAGCTGCCCACTTGCGATACGTCGAAGCGTGAAGGCAGCCGGACTGTAACTTCGGTGCCGCGCGAGCGCTCGCTGCGGATCGTCAGGGCTCCGCCGTGCAGCTGCGCCAGGGCCTTGGCTATCGGCAGGCCCAGTCCCGTGCCGTCCCGCCAGCGCGCCCGGCTCGAATCCACTTGGGCGAATGGCGTGAGGGCCACGGCAATCTCCCCGCTCGTCATGCCGAGCCCGGTGTCGCGCACGGTGACGGCCACTCCGCCGTCCTCCGAGGGGCGCGCCATGAGGCTGACGGAGCCGCCCGACGGCGTGAACCTGACGGCGTTGCTGATCAGGTTGGCGAAGATCCGGTGCAGCTTGGCCGGATCGCCCTTGACTGTCGGCAGCTCGGGGTCGATATCGCAGACGAGCTTGACCTCGGCCTCCAGCGCGGCCTGCCCGAAGGTGGCCGCCGAAACCTGGAGAATCTCGTCGAGCGCGACCTCGCGCGCATCGATCGTGTACTTGCCGCTCTGCATCTTCGAGATGTCGAGGATGTCGTTGAGGACGGCGAGGAGATGGGTGGCGGCATCGCGGATGAGATCGGCGTACTCGACGACCTCCTCCGCCTTCAACGGCCGCTGCTGATGCTCCCCGATCAGCTTGGCGAAGCCGATCACGGTGTTGAGCGGCGTCCTGAGCTCGTGGCTCATGTTGGCGATGAACTGGGATTTGACCTGGCTCGCCAGCTCGCGCTCGATGCGCGCCTGGTGCTCGGCGAGCCAAGCCTTGTGCCGCAGCACCGACTCGGCGAGGAGCGACGAGTACTCGGCCATCAGCGAGCTTTGCTTGCTCGGCCCTACCGCACCACTCAACATCATCGGACGCTCACCCAGCCCACCAGCCTTCGAGACTAGGTGCGAGAGCATAACTTGAGGTTAATGCGGAAGAATGAGTGATAGCGATCTTGCTAGCCTCCCCTTAAGCTTCGGGTGTTCGACCGATGCACCGAGGGCCCTGAAAACCCCGACTACAGCATCGCCGCACGGGCGTGAACCCTCTGTTAGGGTTGCTTGCAATGGGCCCCGAGTGTAATTCCTCCGTGGAGGCCGCACTTAGATAAGTGGCGGGACGGGGGAGCAACGCGAATCGAGTTGGATAGGAGCTTTCACATGACCCTTCGTATCGGCGAGACTGCGCCCGACTTCGAGGCAGAGACGACCGCCGGCCGCATCAAGTTTCACGACTGGATCGGCAACTCCTGGGCCGTGCTGTTCTCGCATCCCAAGGACTTCACGCCGGTGTGCACCACCGAGCTCGGCTACATGGCCAAGATCAAACCCGAGTTTGAGCGCCGCAACGTCAAGATCATCGGCATCTCCGTCGACCCCGTCGACCGGCACTCCAAGTGGGCCGACGACATCAAGGAGACGCAGGGCCACGCGCCCAACTATCCGATGATCGGCGACCCCAAGCTCGAGGTCTCCAAGCTCTACGGCATGCTGCCGGCCGAGAGCGGCAGCTCGAGCGAGGGCCGCACGGCCGCCGACAACCAGACCGTGCGCAACGTGTTCGTGGTCGGCCCCGACAAGAAGATCAAGCTGGTGCTGGTCTACCCGATGACGACGGGGCGCAACTTCGACGAGGTGCTGCGCGTGATCGATTCACTCCAGCTCACGGCCAAGCACAAGGTGGCAACGCCCGTGAACTGGAAGCACGGTGAGGACGTCATCATCGCTGGCTCCGTCACTGACGAGGAGGCCAAGAAGACCTACCCGCAGGGCTGGAAGGCGCCCAAGCCCTACATCCGCATCGTGCCGCAGCCGCGCTAGCGAGCGGGTTGCCGGTCCGTCGTTACGTTGCGGGGCGCAGCGGTCGCTGCGCCCCGTCTGTGTTCGGGCCTCCGTGCGCGCTCTGATAGGTGTCGAGAGCATGTCTTCCCACGCGGATGAGCTATGGTAGAATGAAATGGGCAAGTTTTCCGCGGAGGCAGCAATGATCTTCCGTCAGCTCTTCGACAGCGTGTCCTCGACCTACAGCTATCTGCTCGCCAGCCGGCGCGGCGGCGAGGCGCTGATCATCGATCCCGTGCTCGAGCGGGTCGACCGCTACCTGCAGCTCGTGAAGGAGCTCGACCTCAAGCTGGTCAAGGCCGTCGACACGCATATCCACGCTGACCACATCACCGGTCTCGGCGCGCTGCGCGACCGCACCCACTGCATCACGGTGATGGGGGAGATGGCCAAGGTGGACGTGGTCTCGATGCGCGTCACCGAGGGCGACAAGCTCACCATCGAGGGCCTGGCGCTCGACGTGCTCTACACGCCCGGCCACACCGACGACTCCTACAGCTTCCTGATGGGCGACCGCGTGTTCACCGGCGATACGCTGCTGATCCGCGGCACGGGGCGCACGGATTTCCAGAACGGCAGCGCGCAGTCGCAGTACGACTCGCTGTTCGGCAAGCTGCTGAAGCTGCCGGAGGATACGCTCGTGTTCCCCGCCCACGACTACAAGGGCGACACCGTCTCCACCATCGGCGAGGAGAAGCGCTACAACCCGCGCCTGCAGGTGAAATCGGTCGACGAGTACATCGACCTGATGGGCCAGCTGAAGCTCGCCAACCCCAAGATGATGGACGTGGCGGTGCCGGCCAACATGCGCCAGGGCCTGGCCCAGGACGAGATCGCGCGCAAGGGCTGGGCGGTGACGCCGCAGCAGGCGATGGGATTCGTCGGCCAGCCCAGCGTCGCGCTGATCGACCTGAGGGAGCGGAGCGAGCGCGAGAAGCACGGGCTGATCGCGGGCTCGGTGCATGCACCCTACCCTGACCTGCAGGAGAACATCAGCCCCGGCGGCATGCTGCACGAGCTCGCCTGCGCGACGGGCAAGCGCATCGTCTTCTACTGCGCCTTCGGCGAGCGCTCCGCCATGGCGGTGCAGGCGGCCCAGGACGCCGGCATCGCCTCGGCGTGCCATATCCACGGCGGCATCGACGCCTGGCGCAAGGCCA
>JBGGME010000194.1:0-2717 GCA_041288195.1 Hyphomicrobiaceae bacterium | reverse complement strand
CGCGGCTCGTCGCCCTCGGGCCACATCAGCGAATAGCCCTGGCCGGACAGGATGATCACGTGGGCGCCGGGTCCGTGCGCATGACCCTTCTTGTAGGTGCCGATCGGAAACTGCGAGATGTGGCTGTTCATCGAGCCCTTGGCCATGTTGAAGCGGATGTGACCGCCGCCGGCGCCGCGTTCCTTGGCGCTGATCAGGGGCAGGTTGACCGCGTCCGCCACGAAGTTGGTCACCAGCAGCAGACCCTTCTGCTCACCCTTGGCGCTGAAGTATTCGGGCTCGCCGTTGAAGCGGTTCTTGAAGTCGTGCTTGGTGTTGAAGACGAACTCGACGTCCTCGTAGAGATTGATCACCGGCGGCGCGTTGGTCACGGACACGAAGCGCGCCGGCGCCTGGCCGGAGCCGTTGAAGTGCTGGTGCCAGCAGTTGAGCGGGATGGCGAACATCGCCCCGCTTTTCCACTCGAAGGTGATGCGCCGACCCTCGTCGTTCCACACCGTGGTGGAGCCGCGGCCGTCGAGCACCAGGATCATCTCCTCGAACAACTGGCGTTGCGGCGCGAGCTTCTTGCCCGGCGGGATCTCGCAGACGTAGCAGTCGTTGGAGGTGCGGGACGCCTCGTGATTGATGTAGACGCCGGAGCCGCCGCGCCGCGCCCAGGGCTTGAGCTCGACGGTGCGCAGGTTGCGCACGTAATGCGCGCTGATGATGTCGAGGCCTTCCTCGCGTACCCAGCGCAGGTAGGGCGTGTCTTTCTCGGTCGAGAATTTCTTCGCCAGCTCTTCCGAAACGATGGCGTCCTTGGCCATGCCTTGCTCCTTGCCCGCCGGGAATCAGCGCTCAGTCGCCCGTCATCGGGAACCCAGACCCCGATGACCGATCATTGCCGTCCGACTCCCGGGATAGCCACGCATTTGTGCGCCTTCATCCGCAGATAGATCGCATCGCCGGTCGGCGTGCGCAACGACGGATGCGCTTTTGCCTGCAGCACAACATCGCCGACCTTGACGTGGAAATCCAGATAGTCGCCGAGAAAATCCTTGGTGCTGACGGTGCCTTTGTAGACGTTCTCGCCATCGACGGTTGGGGGCGGGCCTTCGGACAATTCCACGTCCTCGGGCCGCACCGAGACGATCACGGCCATGTTCCTGCTCACGCCTTCGCCCGCATGCGCCTTGAGCTCGCCCATGGCCGAGCGCACGACGCAGCTCCCGTCCGCGATCGTCTCGACGGTGCCGCCGATGAAATTCGTGCTGCCGACGAAATCGGCGACGAACTTTTCGGTCGGCTGCTCGTAGATCTGGCGCGGCGTGCCGACCTGGACGACCCGACCCTCGTTCATCACGGCGATCTCGTGCGACAGCGCGAGGGCCTCGCTCTGGTCGTGGGTGACGTAGACGGTCGTGAGGTTGAGATCGCGCTGCAGCCGCTTGAGCTCGGAGCGCATGCGGTCGCGCAGCTTGGCGTCGAGATTGGAGAGCGGTTCATCGAGCAGCAGGAGCTGCGGCTCCATGACCAGCGCGCGCGCCAGCGCCAGCCGCTGCTGCTGGCCGCCGGAGAGCTTGGTGGCATCGCGATCAACCAGTTCGTCGAGCGCGACCGCCTGCAGCACGCGCATGACCTTGTCGCGGATCTCCTTCTTGGGCAGCCTGCGCACCTCAAGCGGGAAGGCGACGTTCTGAAACACGTTCATGTGCGGCCAGATCGCGTAGGACTGGAACACCATGCCGAAGTTGCGCTTGTTGGGCGCGACGAAAATCCCCTTGCTCGACGAGTAGACGAAGCGTCCGGCGACCTCGATCTCGCCCGCGGTCGGCTTCTCCAGCCCGGCGATCGAGCGCAGCGTAGTGGTCTTGCCGCAGCCCGAGGGGCCCAGCAGCGTGAACAGCTTGCCCTCGGGCACATCGAACGACACGTCCTGCGCGGCCTTGACCGCGGCGCCGTGTTCGTTGGCGTATTCGGTGTACAACGATCTCACGCTCAGCACGTTTGTCCTCCCGTAGTCTTTATCCGTCACCCTGAGGTGCGATCCCGCCGCTTAGGCGGGGAGCCTCGAAGGGCGACGGCCCCGCTCGTACCCGTCATCCTTCGAGGCGCGCAAGACGCGCACCTCAGGATGACGGATCGAGAGTGTTTTCATGTTTCTGCAATTCCGAACCGTCGGCTGGCGAGCTGCGCCAGCATCACCAGGAAGAACAGCGCCACGATCAGCATGACGCCGAGGGCCGAAAGCTCCACATACTGCCCATTCTGCCACAGCTCCCATATCATGATCGACACCACTTCGGTGCCCGGAGAGTACAGCAGGATCGAGCTCGACAGTTCCCGGATCGAGACGATCATCACGTAGATCCAGCCGGCCAGCAGCCCCGGCTTGAGCAGCGGCAGCACCACGCGCCGGAAGGTCAGGCCCCAGGACGCGCCGCTCATCGCAGCCGATTCCTCGAGCTCCCTGTGGATCTGCAGCATCGAGGCCGAATTGTAGCGCATGCCATAGGGCAGAAAGCGCGTGACATAGGCGATCAACATGATCCAGAGCGTGCCGTAGACGCCGATGTCGAGATAGAGATAGCAGATCATGATCGCGAGCCCGAGCACCAGGCCGGGAAACACCAGCGGCAGCGAGGCCAGGTTGTCGAGCATCCAGCGCCCCGGCATTTTCGTGCGCACCACGATCCAGGAGATGACAGCCGACGCCAGCATGACGATGGTGGCGC
>JBGGME010000193.1:0-8456 GCA_041288195.1 Hyphomicrobiaceae bacterium | reverse complement strand
TGGCTCCCCGACCAGGATTCGAACCTGGATCTCCCGGGTAACAACCGGGGCTCCTACCGTTGGACGATCGGGGAAAATTTGGTGGAGCACCTCGGACTCGAACCGAGCTTCGCCTCCTTGCAAGGGAGACCCGCGGACCCTGCGCGTGCCCCAATGACAGATGCTTGGTCTCACGGGGTCAGACCTCGGCCCGCGCCGTCGTCTCGGCGACGGGCAGAGCCGTAGGATCTGACCCCATACCTGGTGCCTGGGGTAGGTTCCGAGCCCACCTCTCCGCGGCTTCAGCGCGGCGCTGTCACCAGACCAGCTACCCAGGCGAAACGAGAGATTGGTGCGGCCGGCGAGAATCGAACTCGCGTCCTCGCGGTGGCTCCGCGCGGCTCTGCCATTGAGCTACGGCTGCTGACGTGTGCATGAATTGGCGGAAGGCTGACGGTTCGAACGCCGCACCTTTCAGTGCCCACCCGCTTTCGAGACGGGGTGCCGGCCACTCCAGCGGAGCCTTCCTCGCGTGGCTGAGTTGGTACACGACCGCGGACTTGAACCGCGAACCTCCGACTTAAGAGGACGGCGCTCTGCCGGTTGAGCTAGTCGTGCGTGTGCGATGGGAGCGTGGTTCTCCCGCACGGTATCGAACCGCGGTCTTCCGGTTATCGGCCGGGCGCTCTGCCTTTGAGCTACGGGAGAAGATTGCTGTGAGTTCCGAATTGGCTCACCCCCTGCCGGGCACTCGCGGGGCGCGGGTGACGCCCGTGGGCGGGGCGCCCGGCGCTGCGCGAGAGTGCCCGGCAGACGGATCGGTGGTGCTCGCTCCAGGACTCGAACCTGGGTGTGTCGGTGTGTAAGACCGATGCCTTGGCCGCTTGGCGAAGCGAGCACGCGCGCAGGGTTGGTGTGGCGGCTGCGCGCAACAATAGTGGTGCACCCGGGAGGACTTGAACCTCCATGCCGTAAGGCGGCCGCTTCTGAGGCGGCTGCGTCTGCCGTTTCGCCACGAGTGCAAGAATGGGCGCTGGTGCTGGCTGGAGGGCTCGAACCTCCCGCCTCTCGCTTACGAGGCGAGCGCTCTGCCTGATGAGCTAAGCCAGCCCTGATCCATTCAAAAAAAGGGACAAAGAGGGACGCGGGCGCCGCTCCCGGTGTGGAAGCGCCGCGTGCGGCGCCAGGCCCGGAGCCCGCGTCCAAATCTTGATGATCGACGATGTCAAAGAGCGACGGCGCATGAAGCGCCGCAGGCAAAAGCGTTGCGGATCATGGGCTGCAGGCGCGCGCGAAGAAGCGTGCGCCGACGGCACATGACCAGGTTCTGGGGCGATGTTCGGGGTCTAGTTGCGTGGATCTTTGGGCCATCTGCCCTCCTGCCTGTTCGGCGGAGGGCTATGTCCCTGCGCCGGCTATTCCGGGTTCGATTTCGAGCCGGGCTCGATGCTATTGATCGAGCCGAAACCCCAATGGGCGCACACGCCCACGAGCAGCCAACCGTTCGGTCGCGTGGACCGAAGGGCGGCGGCGCTGAGCGCGGTTGCGATCTGTGATGCGGAGCGCATCGGGGTCCTCAGGGTCTCTGCGCCGAAAAATCCGTCGGCGGGCGGAGCAGTGAGCGCGGGTGAATGCCTCAGCCGAGACAAAGTGTCAAGAGGGAGAAGCGATCCCCGCGCATCAAATCCGACAACGCAGCAGTGCCGAGCGATCCGTCGGCTGCGCCTCTCGCTCGCGCGAGCGCGGTGATAAGATTGCTTCAGACGATGATGAATAGGGAGTGAAACAAATGGCCAAGTTCACCTGGGACCACGTGCACCTGAGGAGCCCAAATCCGGAGGCGACGGCGGCGTTCTTCGAGAGGATGTTTGGCGCCGAGATCATCCGCTCGATGCAGCAGGGCAAGCCGCGCATCGACATGAAGGTCGGCGGCGCCGACGTGTTCATCGCCGAGGTGACGCCGGACGCCAAGGTCAACCCGCCGCCGAGCACGCCGTATCAGGGGCTCGACCACTTCGGGCTCACCGTGACGGGCATCGACGACGTGGTCGCCGGGCTCAAGGCCAAGGGCGCTGAGTTCACGATGGAGCCCAACACCATCCGCCCCGGCGTGCGCATCGCCTTCCTGCGCGGACCGGAGGGGATCTCGATCGAGCTGCTGGAGCGCAAGCCGGTTTGACAGGGTGAGCCGACCTTGTCGGCGGTACTTGGCGGCGCCCCCGTCCGCTTTCTGTGCGATCCGGCCGGAGACGTGCGCTTCAGCTGCGCTCGAGAACGCGCTCGAGTCTCTTGCTCAGAACCCAGCCGAGGGCGAGGAACGCGAGCAACATCACCAGGCCCAGGCCCGAGGAGGCATCGCTCATGACCTTCTCCGACACCTGGCCGAACGCATAGCCGACAGAGACGACCGCGATGGACCATAGGCCCGCCGCGACGAAGTTGAGCACCAGGAACGTGGACCAGGGCAGCGGCGACATCCCGTAGGCGAAGCCCGCGACGCCCCTGATGCCGTGCGGGTAGCGATGCAGCAGGATCATCCAGACGTGGTGGCGGTTGGCGAGATGGGCTGCGGTCTTTATGGCGCGCTCGAGCCGTGGAAATGGCCCGAGCCAGCGCACGCCAAATCGCCGACCGATCCAGAAGCGGATCACATCTCCAGTGAAGCTGCCGAACCAGCACACGGCAAGCAGGGTCGTGAAATTCAGCGCGCCGGAAGCGGCCGCGTAGCCCGCGAATAGCCCAAACAGTAGACTGTGCGAGGCCGCATAGGCGAACATGAAGCTGTAGGCCGCATCGCCATGTTGGCGTATGAGGTCGAGGAACGAGGTGAGGTCCGTCGGAAACATCAAGGGCGGGCACCACAATCGGCTACTGACGCTAACGGCTATCACTTTGGGCGCACGGAAGCCACGCGGAAGCGTCGCGAGGCCTGCGACACGAGAGCGTCCAATCGATACAGATCCAGGAAGAGCCGTCGAGGGACGGTGCGACAATGGCCCCGGTCGCCTGTCAAGATGGGCTGACAGCAACAGGTCGGCATGCGTTACACCATCCCGCGCGCGCAAGACCCTGTCGATCCGGAGTATCTGCGGCTCTTCAGGGATCTCGACCGGATGGCCACGCTGCTCGACAGCAAATACCGCGTCCCCTACACGCAGGTTCGCTTCGGCTGGGACCCGATCGTGGGTTTGCTGCCGCTTGTCGGCGACCTTGCTGCCGCTGCGGTCAGCCTCCATCTCGTTCGCCGTGCGCACATCCTCGGCGCAGACAGCAGTCTTGCATCGCGCATGGTTCTCAATGTCCTGGTCGACACGCTGTTGGGAGCGGTCCCGATCATCGGCACCATCTTCGACATCTATTTTCGCGCCAACGAGCGCAATCTGCGGCTGCTGGTCGACTCCATCGAGCGACACCGCCGGCCGTAGCTGGTCGCGCATGAAAGGACCCAGCAAGGCCCCGGCTCTGCGCGCCCCTGACGGAGCGCTCCGGCCGAGGATGCGAGCGGAGAGGAGGCTGGTTTGACAGGGAGTGGGCCACGTCGGTGCGCCTGCGTTCCCGGAGGCCGAGCGCGGCCCGCAGGGCCGAAAGCGAGGCAATCCGGGATCTTGCCCCTCAATCGCGAGCACGTCGCGCTCACCACTCGAAGCCGTTGTCCCGAAGAACGTCCGGAAAGAGGTCGCGCCACGTCGGATTGTGCTTCTCGACGAGCTCGATCTTCCAATCGCGCCGCCACCGCTTCATGGCGCGCTCGCGGCGGGCAGCGATGCTCGCGTCGTCGTGGCGCTCGAAGTAGACCAGCCGATCGACCCAATAGCGCTTGGTGAAGCCCTCGAGCACGTGCTCACGGTGTTTCCAAGCGCGGCTGGCGAGGTCGCTCGTCATGCCGACGTAGAGGACGCCGCGCGGCTTGCTGGCCATGATGTAGACGTGGAAAATTTTCGGCAGCCTGTCGCGCATGATGCGCTTGCCTTGAAACAACGCGGCAAGGCCCCGGCTCAGCGCGCCCTGACAGGGCGCTCCGGCCGGGGATGCAAGAAGTGAGGATGGAGCGGACCCTCGGTGGCCGCAAGGGGTGCGGGGCCCGGGTACAATTGAGCGGCTGGGCCCCGGCTCGGAGCACCTCGGATTGCATCCTCGGCGCTCCGTCCGGGGATGCAGCGATATGCGGGATTCAACAAGAAGAAGGAGCCGCCGGTCAGGGCGGCTCCTTCCAATCGCGGTCCGCGGTGAGGGCGCGGATCAGGCGGGCTTGGCTGCATCCCCCTCGGCGCGGAGGCGGTAGAGGTTCTGCAGCAGGGCGTCGAAGCCGCCGGCCGCGTTGCCCGTGTGCAGGTCGATGCGGCCGACCTTCTCGACCAGCTTCTCCAGCGCCTCCAACTCCTTCAGACGCAGCAGCAGCGGGTTGTCCTCCATCAGGCGGGCCGTGTTGAGGAGCGAGCGGGTGGCCGCCGTCTCCTCCTGGCGGCGGATCAGGTTGGCCTTGGCCGTCCGCTCCGCCTCCACGACCATGTTCAGGAGCTCGCGCACGTCGCCCGGCAGGATCACGTCCTTGACGCCGATCTCGCCGATCTCGACGCCAAGGCCGCCCGCACGCGCACCCACGAACTCGCGAACCTCGCGGTCGATGGTGTCGCGCGCGGCCAGGATCTCGTCGAGCGTGCGCGTCGCCACCGCCTCACGGATCGCGAACTGCACGAGCCGGTAGAGCGTGTTGGCGATGTCGCCCGCAGCGAGCGCCGCCTTCTCCGGGTCCACGACGCGCGTGAACGCCGTCAGCGTGACGCGGATGCCGACGCGGTCCTTGGTCAGGATCTCCTGCGCCGTCACCTCGAGAGGCGTCGGGCGCGTGTCGACCTTGGCCACCTTGACCGTGCGGCCGACCGCCCAGAAGGCGTGACGGCCGGCAGGCAGACGCTCGACGAGCTTGCCGTCGATGAACAGCAGGCCCGCCTCGTGCGCCTCCACCTGGGCGTGCACGACCAGAGACGCCGAGCGCGCCGGGTCGAGCTTGTCGAGGTGGCGCTTGGCGACGCGAACCTCGGCTGCCGCGTCGATGCGCTCGACGTCGACCTTGGTCAGCGTCTTCCAGAACGCACGCGTCGTGTTCGGCACGACCAGGTGCTTGGGCTCGCCGTCGAGCGAGACCATGGCGACCTCGTTGGCGCCCGCCTGCACGATCTCGAAGTGCTCCGCGGCAACGGCCGGGTGCGACTTGGCAAACAGCAGCGCCTTGTCGGCGGCAATCTCCGCGCGCACGACCTTGGCGGTCTCTGCGGTGAGGCGGCGGCCGTAGTCGAACGCGATGAAGCGGCCGGGGCCGAGCAGCCGCTCGAAGCGGCCGTCGCGGAACAGGAATGCGCGCTCGTCGTCCTTCACGACGATCTTGAACTTGAACAGCACGACACGGTCTCCAGTCAGCAGCGTGGGTGGTTCCCCCCACCCCTAACCCCTCCCCGCAAGGGGGAGGGAGATTCAATCTCGGTAAGCAGGTTGCCGGCAGCGTCCCACGGCGTGGCCACGGACTGGCGCTTGAGCCCGCGCACCTGTGCCTCCATGCCCGGCTGCGTCCATGCGCAAGGCGCGCATGCCGGTGCCGGGCCCTCGGGCACGAGTGCCAGGGCGGTATCCGCGCCGGCGCAGAGCGCCGCGACGCTTGCTCGTCCAGCCGCCACCGCGGCCGGAGCCTCGATGTACGGAAGGACTAGCGGGGAAGCAGCCGGCTTCCCGGTTTTTGGACTCGCTCCAGAGGCGAGTGTTCGTTGGAAACGAACATTGGTCGACGTGGGATTCGAACCCACTCCCCTTAGGTTAACAGCCTAATGCTCTACCCATGAGCTAGTCGGAGAAGCCGAAGGGAATCGAACCCTCATCCTCCCGGTTGCCGGGCGCTCAGCCATTGAGCTACAGCCTCGATAACCTGACGTTGCGCGGAACACACGGCCGCCAGAAGCGGTGTGCGCCAGCCGGGTCTCAACGAGCCCGGACACGGGGCGCCTCGACAGGGGCGCGGCGTATGCCCGACCATTGCGGCGGAAATTGGAGCATTGCGGAGCAATTGTCGCTCGGGCAGGCTTTCGCTTTCATGGGATGAGCGACGAGGCGGCGCTCGATACCCTCAACGATGCCGGTGGAAACGAGGAGGAAACCAAAATGCGCTTCAAGGATCAGGGTGTGCTCGTGACGGGCGGGGCGAGCGGGATCGGCGAGAAGGTCGTCGCCGCGTTCGGGCGCGAGGGCGCCGTCGTCGCCGTGGGCGACCGGGACGAGAAGGGAGCGGAGCGGGTCGCCGAGGCGGTGCGCAAGGCCGGCGGGCGGGCGCATGCGTTCGCGCTCGATGTCGTCGACCCGAAGGGAGTGGCGAGCTTCGTTGAGCGCGCGGCCGAGCGGCTCGGCCGGCTCGACGTGCTGGTGAACTCGGCCGGCGTGCGCGAGATCAGCTCGGTGCTGGACCTGCCGCTGGAGGAGTGGAACCGCGTCATGGGCGTCAACGTGACGGGCACGTTCCTGTGCTCGCAGGCGTTCGCGCGGACGGTGATCGCCAAGGGCGGCAAGGGCGCCATCGTCAACCTCGCCTCGACGCTGGGCGTGGTGGCGGCGTCGAACCGTCCCGCCTACACGGCCTCCAAGCATGCCGTCGTCGGGCTCACCAAGGAGATGGCGATGGAGCTCGGCGAGCGGGGCATCCGCGTCAATGCGGTGGGGCCCGGCGTGATCCGCACGCCGCTCACGGAGCGCTACTTCCAGGAGGCGGAGCAGGCGCAGCGCATCAAGAACCTGCACGCGATGGCGCGCTGGGGCGAGCCCGACGAGATCGCAACCGCCATCCTGTTCCTCGCCTCCAGCGAGGCGAGCTTCTGCACCGGCACCACCTTGATCGTCGACGGCGGCTGGACGGCGGGCAAGAACCTCTGAGCACGGCGGATCTCGCCTGCCGCACGTTCGAGGAGCGCTTCAACTTGCACAGGGCGTGGCAAGCGTGTCACGCCGCTGCGAATTGCGCGGCCGGCGAGAGTGCGCCGTATGCAGATGCCGCGAATCCCAATATTCGCTTGATTCTTAATGCATTTCCCGTCCCCACTCAGCGCAAATCGCAACCCAAGGGCAGCACCGCAATGAAGAAGATCGAGCCATCCATCCCCACGCCGTCGGCCGTGAAAAAGCCGAAGGCGCCGACCGTCACCATGCGTGACCTCGCCACCACCCTGTCCGAAGCCCACGACCTGCCGAAGAAGCAAGTCAATGCCATGCTCGTCGCCATGGTCGAGGACATCGCCAAGCACCTGAAGAAAGGCAAGCGCATCCGCATCGCCGGCCTCGGCATCCTGCAGGTGCGCAAGCGGCCGGCCCGCATGGGCCGCAACCCGGCAACCGGCGCGGCCATCAAGATCAAGGCCAGCAAGAAGATCGCCTTCCGGGCTTCCAAGGATCTCAAAGAGGCCATCTGAGCCTTACGAGCAATGAGGCGTCTTACTGCAGCCCCGCTTCGGCGGGGCTTTTTCTTTGCGCGGTCGACGGTGTGGCGGGTGGTCCAGTATCAGGGCAGCGCGCAGCTGAACCCCGGGCGCCGAAAGCCTGACTGCCATTCGCGAGAGCCATAGCCGGCCGAAGTGCATCGGCGTAACATTCAAGCGGATATTCCAGACCAAGGAGGAAACCATGACCGACAAGAAAGACTGGAAGTTCGTTCACGACCTCGCCAAGGACGCCGATTGGACGCCGGGCCTGCGCGAGATCTTCGAGTACCGCGACCTCGGCATCAAGGCCGGCACCAAGGGCGACTACGTCGCCCACCTCATCCGCCACAACGGCAAGAAGATGAAGGACGAGGTGCAGAAGTGGCACATCCACGAGTGCGACTTCCAGTTCGTCTACGTTATGAACGGCTGGGCGACCTTCGAGTACGAAGGCCAGGGCCAGAAGACCATCCGCAAGGGCGACTGCATCCTGCAGACGCCGATGATCAAGCACCGCGAGATCGCCTGCTCGGAGGACTTCGAGGTGCTGGAGATCGTGTCGCCGGCCGACTTCAAGACGAAGGTGGTCGAAGGGCCGGCGGCCAAGGCCGAGGCGGCGGAGTAGGTCTGCCTGCTTCCTCCCCCTCAGGGGGAGGAAGCGCCTGCGAACGCGTGCGCCCCGAGGTCAGATCCTCTCCAGCTTCTGCAGGGAGCGGAGCGGGCGCGGCATTTTCTGGTCGGGGAAGCTGGTGGGCCAGTTGGTGTAGGCGACCTCGCCGACGTAGATGGCGCCCTTGGAGTCGAGCGCCAGGCCGTGCGGGGCGATGAACTTGCCGGGCTCCAGACCAGGCCCCTCCTTGCCACCGAGCCGCGCGATCAGGCTGCCCTTGGCGTCGACGATGGAGAGGCGCGGACCCAGGTTCGGCGCCTTCAGGTTGACGCGCATGCCGGGGCCGAGCTCGCCGATGACGAAGGTCGGCTGCTTGCCGCGGCAGCAGTAGAGGCCGCACGGACGGTGCAGGT
>JBGGME010000192.1:0-7262 GCA_041288195.1 Hyphomicrobiaceae bacterium | reverse complement strand
GATGGGGTCGGGCGCGAGCCCCGCGGGTGCCTCGACGTTGAAAAGGACATGCGTCGGCGTCCCCTCCCATTTCACCTTCTGCAAGGGCGCCTCGACGATCAGGCCGGGGCAGGCCAGGTACAGCTCCACCTCCACGCCGCGTGCGAGCGCCTTCAGCAGCGACTTTGCGCCTTGCAGGTTGGCGCGCCGGTCGATCTCGGCGGCGGCGCGGCGCACCTTGGCGACCTGCTCGGCCAGATGCAAGTGGGCTTGCACCTTGAAGCGCTCGCCGGCTGCAATGCGCGGCGGGGCGAACACGCTGCAGTCGACGACGTCGAGGGCCGATTGGGCATCATCGAGAACGATCTCCCGCGGCGGCTCCGGCTTGGGCGTGGGGTTGGGCTCGGGGGGGGAGTATCGCGGGGGCGACATGGCGCCTGTTTCGGCGCTCCCGTAGGACAGCGGCCGTCCGTCGGGACCCAACGCTACCGAGTACGCGGTGCCACGCGGTGGAGGACCCTTCGAGGGCATGACCAGCTTTATGCCGCCGGCATCAGGTCCCGGCACAGGCTCGCGCTCTTCCGCCGCCTGTCCGCCCAGGATGACGGTCTTTGCCTCGTCCACTGCCGGGTCGATCCGCCTTGGCGTCGTGACCTCGTCGTCCTCGACCGGCTTGGTGACGGGCTGCTGGGGTCGCGCCGCCGCGGGGGGCGGGAGCGGCTTGCCCACGCGGCCGTCGTCGTCGTTCGGCAGCAGCACCGTCACCGGCAATTTCGGCGGCGGCGGGGGTGGCGCCGATCCCGCGGTTATCACCCGCTCCTGCGTCGACTCGCTGGCGTCGCCGGCGGCGGGTCTCGGCCGCTCGCCCTTCAGCCGCGTGTTGGCGGCGCGCCGGCGATGCTCGATCTCCTCCATGCCGGGCCGCTCGTCGCGGGAGGGCGGGCGCGCGCCGGGCACGCGCATGGGTGGCGGGATGTCGGGCTTCACCAGCACCGTGCGCCCAGGTCCGTCGTTCAGTCCCGATCCCGGCGCGGGTGAGGGAAAGCCGACACGCGGCAGCGGGGCATCGCGAGGCTGCGGAGGCCTGCCGTCGCGCGGTGCCGGCTTGGCGCTCGGCGTGCGCCGCCTGGCCAGGAAATACAGCGCGGCCAGGACGCATCCCAGGATGATCACGATCGCCACCAGCGTGAACGGCGTGAGGATCGAGCCTGTCATGCCTGGGACCTTGCGAGGCGTTGCCAATAGGGAATCGAGCCACAGGCTAGCCCATGGCCGTGCCTGTTGCCACGCCGGCGGCCAGCGTCATCCTGGCGTCATCGCGCCGACGACCGCCGCCGTCATCAGCGTCGCCAGCGTCCCCGATACGATCGTCCTGGCGCCGAGGCTCACGATCTCCGCGCGCCGCTGCGGCACCATCGCCACCATGCCGCCGATCAGGATGCCGAGGCTGCCGACATTGGCGAAGCCGCACAGCGCGTAGGTGAGGATCAGGCGCGAGCGGTCCGACAGCGCCGACGCCGGGATCTGCCCGAGCTGCAGGTAGGCGATGAGCTCGTTGAGCACGGTCTTGACGCCGAGCAGCGTGCCGGCCTTGCCGCACTCCGCCCATGGGATGCCGATCAGCCAGGCAAGCGGCGCGAACACCCAGCCCAGCATCTGCTCGATGCTGAGGCTTATCCCGAACGGCGCCGCAACGAGAGCCAGCAGCTGGTTGCCGAGCGCGACCAGCGCCACCGCCACGATCAGCATGGCCGTAACGTTGACGAGCAGCTCCACGCCTTCGCGCGTGCCCTGCGCGATGGCATCCATGCTCGAGTGCGTCGGGTCGGGGATGACGATGTCGGTCGCGGCCTGCGTCTGATCCGGCGGTGCCGCCCCGTCCGGCACCATCAGCTCGGCCAGCATCAGCGCCGCGGGCACGGTGATGACGGAGGAGACGATGAGATGTCCCGCCGCGCCCGGCAGCACCGGCTCCAGGACAGTCGCGTAGAGCGCCAGCACGGTGCCCGCCACGCCCGCCATGCCGACCGTCATGGTGGCGAACAGGCCGCTGCGGCTCATGCTGGCGAGGTAGGGCCGCACCAGCAGCGGCGCCTCCACCATGCCGACGAACACGTTGGCGGCTGCCGACGTGCCGACTGGGCCGGTGACGCCGAGCGAGCGCTGCAGCACCCAGCCGACCGCGTGCACGACCCGCCGCAGGATGCCCCAGTGGTAGAGCAGCTTGGACAGCGCGCTGATGAGGAGGATCAGCGGCAGCGCCTGGAAGGCCAGGATGAAGCTCGTCTCGGGCCGCACGGTTTCGAACGGCGCCGGCCCGCCGGCGAGATAGCCGAATACCAGGCGCATGCCGGCGGCCGACGCAGTCTGCAGGGCGCTGACGAGCCCCGCCGCCCAGTCGAACGCCGAACGCGCCGCCGGCACGTTGAGCATCACGCCCGCGATCAGCACCTGCAGCCCTATGCCGGCGAAGAGGATGCGCGCCAGCCGCCTGGGCTTGATCGCGTCGTGTCGCTCCGAGATGGCCCAGGCGATCAGCGGAAAGGCGAGCAGCCCGAGAACGCTCTGCATCTGCAGTGACATGCGCCGGCCCCCGGTGCGGCATCAGATCTTGCGGACCCGGCACCATCAATCGCCGCGCCAAGCTATCAGACGCGCGTCGTCTGATACCACAGCGCCCGCGACGCAATACTTCTGCTTGTATTTCCCCGCATTGCACCCCATATAGCGGGGGCCGGTGCGATCCATGGTGGGCCGCGCCCTCAATTTTTGGTTAGACACTCGCCATCACCGGCCACGTGCCTTTTCCCAAAAAACCTGAGTCGCCAGGGCTCCGCGTGAGCGCCCCTTTTTGGCCGGCTTATTTCACGCACAACGGGAAAGGTTTCTCGTCATGAGAATCACCGGAACAGTCAAGTTCTTCAATAGCGCCAAGGGCTTCGGCTTCATCTCCCCCGAGGACGGCTCCAAGGACGTATTCGTCCATGCGACCGCGCTCGAGGCGGCGGGCATCCGCGCGCTCAATGAGGGTGACAAGGTCACCTTCACGCTGGAAGACGATCGCAGGGGTCGCGGCAAGCAGGCCGCGCAGATCGAGAAGGCCTAACTGCTAGGCCCAAGCTCACTCGCAAGAGTGCGCATTACGCGCCGCCGGACTCCTCCGGCGGCGCCGTTGGCGCTTGTGTGCGCGACCGCCGCCCGAAGGGGCCCCGTGCGAGCACTTTGCCTGACACCCGACGAGCGTAGCGGCCTCCCAACAACGAGAAGGAAAACAAATGGTCCGCAGGCAACAGCAGATGTCGCACAGGCCCACTTCCACGAAGGTTACCCGCACCGGATTTGAGAAGATGCGCATGAGCCACGAGCGCCTGCGCAAGGACGTCAAGCGCATCCTGACTGAACGCGCGAAGTCCGAGGCAACCGGCAAGCCGCACCATCAGGAGCCGGTCTACCGCAGGTAGGACCTGCCATGCGAGGCGCTACCGCGGCTTGACGTACTGTCTGTGACAACTGGTGCACGCAGAGAGGATCTTGGGCCATTCTTGCTTGAGTGCGGCCTCGTCCTTGATGCTGTCCGCGGCTACCCGTGTCGCAAGCGCAAGCGCATCGAAGCGGGCAAACAGATCGGTCTTGCGTTCGAAGGCGGCGGGCAGCGCCTCCGTATCGCCGACCTTGGAGTTGTCGGGAAACACGGTCTTTCCCTTGACGGCCGTGTCCTGGATCGTCTTCAGCGAGGCTCGGAGCTTGGCGGCGTCGAACGCGGCGTCGCCCCTCATCATTGCATTCGGAAGCCTCACCGCCTTGCCGAACGCCATCATGGTGTTGCGTCGCTTGGCGATGGCGGCAGCGTCCTGAGCATGCACGGCCGTTGCAGCGACGCCGGCAGCGAGGACGGCGGCCACGGAGCGAGGCATCCAGCACGATTTCGGCACGCTATGCCTTCGGCTTCTTGCCCGGGCGCGGTGGGAGCGCCTTGAGATAGGCGGCCATGGCTGCACGGTCGGCGGGCGACAGCTTCGAGGTGTTGGCGACGACGTCGGCCATGCTGGAGGCGACCGCATAGCCGTCCGGCGTCAGACCGGTCTCCAGGAAGAAATCCATATCCTTCGCCGACCACTCCGACAATCCATCGGCGTGCGGCGTGATGTTCGGTAACCAGCCGCCCTTGCCTTCTGGGTCGGCGCCGCCCGCAAACCTCGTCGCCGGCTTGATCCCGCCGAGGATGTTGCGGCTGCTGTGGCACTCGGCGCAGTGGCCCGGTCCTTCGACGAGGTAGGCGCCGCGATTATGCACGGCGTCCCTGGGCGGGTCCGGCGCGAACGGCTTGCCGTCGACGAACAGCAGCTTCCAGAAGCCGAGGCCCGCACGGATGTTGAAGGGGAAGCCGAGCCGATGTGGCTCGGACGGCGTCGCAACGGCCGGCAGGGAGCGTACGAAAGCGAACAGGTCGCGCACGTCGTCGAGCGTCATGCGCTGGTAGGACGTGTAGGGAAACGAGGGGTAGAGGTGCTGGCCGTCACGGCCGACGCCTTTCAGCATGGCGTTGGCGAACTGCAACTCCGTCCAGGCGCCGATTCCCGCCTTTGCATCGGGGGAGATGTTCGGCACCTTGAAGGTGCCAAACGGCGAGTGCAGCTCGAGCCCGCCGCCGAGCTGCCGCTTGTCGTCCTGCTTGGGCGTTGCATGGCACGAGGCGCAGCCGCCGACGTTGAACATGACCTCGCCGTTGGCGAGGCTTGCTGTCCTGGGTCCGAGTGCATCGGGCGGCAACTTGGAAGGACGAGCAATCACGAAAGCGATGACGCCCCCGAGCACGGCCAGGATCAAGGCGAGCCACACGAGGGAACGTAGTCGCATCCTGCTTCGAGCCATGACGATCCCGGCCGTTGTCGAGCGTACGTGGGGTCGCCCGAGGCAGCAACGTATATCAAGTTGCCAGGACCAATGCCGACATGTGGCGGGGGGCCGATGGGCTCTGCCGGCATGCCTGGATGCCATGCCGGCAGAGCGAACAGGCTAGGCTAGTTGGGAGTCTGCAGCTTCTTGAAGCTGTCGCCGAGCCGCGGCGAGAAGCCGTCGCTTTCCTTGTGACAGCCGCCGCAACTGCGCACCGCCTTGGGATACTCGGTCTTGAAGGTCGCCTCGTCCTTGATGGCCGCGGCAACGTCTTTCGCATTGGCGACGAACGCGTCCACCGCCGCGTTGAAATCCGCCTTGGCAGCCCAGACCTTGGGAGTGGCATCGGTGTTGCCGCCCGTCTTCGAATCGTCAGGGAACAGGTTTTTGAATTTTGCCCCCTGCTCCTGATACGCCTTGAGGCCGGCTTGCACCGTTGCGAGGTCGAAGGGTGCTTCGCCCTTGGTCATTTTGAAGGGGGTTGCTCCGGCCTTGACGATCTCGCGCATCACATCCCTGCGCTGCTTGATGACGTCCAGGTTCTGCGCATGAACCATAGTAACGCCGATGCCGAGCGCGGCGGCGACGGCCACGATGCGAAGCATGTCTTTCCTCCTGTGCCACGTGACGGACATACGGGCAGCCAGACACGACGCTTCGAGAAGCGCTCGCCCAATGCCCGCCCGTTGCCTGCGAGAGCCTTCGACCCGCGCGCGGTCGAGAATACCGGCCGCCTGGGGGCTGTAAATCAACAGGTTCGCACGTTATTTTGATCAGCGGACCGAGCGCTTTATTGCACTGCAGCCTGGAATAAGCCGGGCGGCTCGGTCGTCTGCTGGCATGCTGGCCGCACGCCGGTCGCTGAAATGGAGCACGCGTGAGCACGCGCAGGGAAGCCGTCGCCGCCGAGATTCCGAGGCTGCGCCGCTATGCGCGGGCGCTCGCCGGCGACGACGGCGAGGCCGATGATCTGATCCAGGATACGCTGGAGCGGGCGCTGGCGCGGCTGGACCAGTGGCGCGACGGCGACAATCCGCGCAAGTGGTTGTTCTCGATCCTGCACAACCTGCACGTCGATGGCCTGCGGCGGAAGTCGCGGCGGCCCCCCCATGTCGGCCTCGACAACGTCGGCGTCGAGCATTCGGCACCCGCGGCCGATGGCGCCAGCGGTCGCGATTTGGACCAGGCCTTGCAGCTCCTGAGCGGCGAGCAGCGCCGGGTTGTCCTCCTGGTCGGGCTCGAGGGTCTCAGCTACGCCGAGACCGCCGAGATTCTGGAGATCCCTGTCGGCACCGTGATGTCGCGGCTGGCGCGCGGGCGCGACCGGCTGCGCTCGCTGATGGACTACGACGGCGACAAGAACGGCCGCGCTCAGCTGCGGAGGGTGAAATGACCGCCCCCCGCCGCATCACCGAGTCCGAGCTGCACGCCCTCGTCGACGGCGAGCTGACGGAGGAGGCGCGCGCCGAGGCCGAAGCCCTGCTCGCGGCAAACCCGGCGGACGAAGCGCTGGCACGCGAGGTCCGCGGCCTCAACGAGGCGTTACAGACCCGCTATGCCGGCCGCCTGGAGGAACCGGTCCCGCAGGCCATGCTGGCGGTGCTGGCACGCATGCCGCGCTGGTCGTCGGCGCTCGCTCCGCGCCAATGGGCCCTGGCGGCGGCCGTGCTGATCGCGGTCACGGCCGGGCTCGCGGGATATGTCGCGCGCGATTTTGTGCCGGGCTCCGCGCGGCCGGCGCCGTCGTTCGTCGCCAATGCGCTGGGCGCCCACAATGTCTACCTTCCCGAGGTGCGCCACCCCGTCGAGGTGAAGGCCGAGGAGGAGCACCTCATCCGCTGGCTCACGCGGCGCGTCGGCGCCCCGATCCGCGCGCCTTCGCTCGCCGACCGCGGCTGGCGCCTCATGGGCGGCCGCCTGCTGCCCGATCTCGGCCTGCCCGCTGCCCAGTTCATGTACGAGGACGCCGGCGGACGCAGGCTCACGCTCTATATCCGCAAGGAGACGGGGATGAGCAACACCGCCTTCCGCTTCTACGAGAAGGACGGGCTCGCCACCTTCTACTGGATCGACCGGCCGCTCGCCTACGCGCTGGCCGGCCGCATCGCCCGCGAGGAGCTGACGGCGATCGCCGACGCCGTCTACACCCAGCTCGAGCAGAAGTGAGATCGGGGCGGCGCCGGAGTTCCGGCGGTTCCTCTGCCCCTGGCGCCTCTGTTAGCCTGGGGCGTGTCACGAGCTGATCCCGTCCTGATCGTCGGCGCCGGCATCGGCGGCCTCACCTGCGCGCTCGCCCTGCTGCAGCGCGGCATCGACGTCGAGGTCTACGAGCAGGCAACCGAGCTGCGCGAGATCGGCGCCGGCGTGCAGATCAGCGCCAACGGCAC
>JBGGME010000191.1:0-29415 GCA_041288195.1 Hyphomicrobiaceae bacterium | reverse complement strand
CCTGGCGGCGGAGCCCGCCGGCGACTCGGCCGGGGAGCAGCCGCGGCGATAGCCTATCTCTTGGGCTCGACCGCGGCGGGCGACCTGAACTTCAGGAACGTCGGCAGCGCGACGGCGCCGATCACGAGCGCGATGGCGGCGATGTCGAGAGCACTGATCTCAATGCCGAGGAACAGCGCCGACAACGCCGCACCGAGCGGGGCCGTCACGCAGCCGAGCAGGCTCATGCGCGCCACCGGGAGATGCCGCACGGCATAGTTGGAGAGGATGTAGACGCCGGCCGAGACGACGAGGCCGAGATAGAGGAGCACGCCCAGGGTCGTGCTGCCGACGCCGGACAGCGCCGGGCCCTGCGCCGGCAGGACCGCCAGCAGCAGGGCCGAGATGCAGCAGGCCGTAGTCAGCTGCCAGCTGGCAGTCACCAGCGGACTGGCGCCTGCCTGCGCATTGCGGCGGGCGATCAGGCCATTGAGGACCGAGGCCATGATGCCGCCTGCAACCAGGGCATCACCCATCAGGCTGCCACCGCCGTGGTGGGTCTGGCCCCACGCCAGCACGGCGATGCCGCCGAACGCGACCACCGCCGCCCCGAGCACGATGGGCTCGATGGGCTCGCCCAGGACGATCCGGCCGAGCAGCGGCATGATCAGCGGCGTCACGCCCCAGAACACCGAGGCGCTAACGGGCGAGGTCATCGTCAAGCCGAGCGAGACGAGGAAGGTGACGAGGCCGGGCTCGAGCAGCCCCATGACGAGCGGGCGCCAGCCCACCACGCGCAGCCGGGCGTCGGGCCGCATCGCCAGCACGACGAGCCACAGCGCGACGGCGGCGAGCGACAGGCGCAGCACGACGAACTCGGCCGCCGGCATCTCCTCCAGCACGTATTTGCTCGCGGGGGTGGCGGACGACCACAGGAAGACGGCCGCGAGCATGGCGAGCGTCGGTATCAGGGGCAAATGCGGACACCGTTGGTTGATTTGGGGGCTGCTGGCCGCCGAGGTATGTAGGATAGCACGCGGCGTCGCGGCAATGCGCGGTCGGCGCCGGGCTTCCGGCCCCGGGGCGCCGCAGCTCGAAGGAGGAGTGAGATGGGTCTGCTCGATGAGGTCATCCGCGGTGCGCTCGGCTCGCAATCCCGCGGCACCGGCAGCAACAGAGGCGCCGGCAGCGTGCTGTCGTCGCCCATCGCCATGGCACTGATGGCGCTGCTTGCCTCGCGCGTGTTGGGAGGTGGCTCGGGGGCGCGCCAGGCAGCACCGCAGAGCCCAGGCGATGCGGGTGGTCTCGGTGGCTTGGGCGGCCTAGGCGGGCTGATCGATCAGTTCCGGCAGAACGGGCTCGAGGACGCGATCAACTCCTGGATCGGCACCGGGCCGAACCAGTCGGTATCGCCTCGCCAGCTTCAACAGGCGCTCGGGCCCGGCACCGTAGAGGACCTGTCGGAGCAGACGGGGCTGTCGCACGACGATCTGCTCGCGCAGCTTTCGCATGTGCTGCCCGGCGTCGTCGACAAGCTGACGCCCAATGGGCAGTTGCCTGACGACTCGGACCTGCTGCCAGGGCCGCGCTAGGCCTCGACCTCGCGGTTCAGCCCAGCGATCGAGGCGACGTCTCGCCGAGACGGCAATCGCGTCGTTTGCCTACGATCCACGGCCGCCGCGGCCCTCACGGTCCATTTCCTGCCACCATTCCGACGAGCCGACCGGCGCCGATTGCGCGCTGACGGCAAAAGTGGAGACGACGGCCAACGCGGTCATGAAGGACAGGATGATGGCTTTCATTGCTCGGGATCCTCGTGTGCTGCACCGAACTCGCGCGCATGGCCGGAATGCTGGCCCAGCCGTGAGTTCACCCAACTCTGGAGTTCTGGCACTGCGGGGATCGGGATACTGCTGTCTCGAGGCGAAAGGCCCAACGGCTGGCTAGCGGGTGTTCCGAAGTGGGCCGTCCTGCACGGTCCTCTAGTCTATGACCATGAGCTTGCTGGTGTCCTTCAGAGCGCGAAATGCGCGCTGCAACCAGTCTCGCGATCAGGACACTAGATATCGTTCAGCGAGCGCCGCTTGGCGCGATGCCAGGGCTTGGTCATCGGTTTCGTCATCGGCATGGCGGCGGCTGCAGGCTTGGCTACGGGACGCGCCGGAGCTGGCGCCTTCTCGGAAATGCCGAGGCTCTTGCGCAATATCGCGTGGATCGCTTCGGAGCGGCTCGACAGCTGGTGCCTGCGCCGAAAGTCCTCGACGGCAACTTGCTCCTCCGCCGAGAGAAGAAGCAGAAGCCGTTCGCCGCGCTCGAGAGATTGTGCCATGGCCATTTCCATACGCGATTGCATTTTCGTCGGCTGTGCTTTGCAGCATCGTGCACGACAGTAAGCAGTTGCTATCCTGCCCGCAAGCGATCCTCGCACGAGGACTCGCAGTCGTCGGCCCGTTATCGGCGACACGGGAATGGTGTATCTTTGCGGTCGGGCTGCGGAAGACGAATCCAGTCTATCTGGCGCCACGGAGAGGCGCGGGCCTTCACACGACGGAGGGGGTGTGTGTCAGACCATGGTCTGCGCGGCCTGCGGACCTGTGCTCTCGCGGTGCCGCTCGCGGCACTGCTGGCGGCAATCGGTTTGGGTGCGCCCGATGGCGGAGCCCAGTCCGGCGGCACCTACTGCGACGCGGCCTACTGCTACGTGCTGACCTGCGAGCGGCGACCTGCTCCTACCCCCGCCTGCCGATACGTCTCCGAGCGCGTCTGTCGACCGGTCGTGAAACAGGAATGCACGACCCGCAACGTACAACGGTGTCACACCGTGACCGATCAGGCCTGTCAGTATCGCTCGGTCAACGAATGCAAGTCGGTCAACAGGTATGTCTGCAAGCCGGCATACAAGCGGGTCGCGGAGGCCCAAGAAAGTGCGGCAGAAGGCGCCCAGCCGGTCGGCGATGTGAGTCAGAAAAAGGCGCGTCCGCGCCTTCGTACCGTTCGCCGTCCCTACCACCCTTATCGGCCGGCAGCCCCACAGCAGCAGCGGAGACAGAACACGTGGGCCGGCAGGCCCAGCCGGCCCTACCCGCCCTATAACAAGCCCGATCGCGATCGTCGCGCCGACAGCAGATATCCAGGCAATCCCAAGCCCTCCGGGATCAAGCCTGGAGGAAGCTCACCCAACGCGCCGAACCGGCCCGCCCAGCAATGCTCCTGGCAGATGCAGTCGATCTGCGCACCTGTGGCCAAACAGGAATGCCGCCCCGTCACGAGGCAGGTCTGCAACGACTACCCGGAGCAGTCCTGCTACCCGCGGCAAGTCCAAGATTGCCACGAGGAACGCAGGCAGGTCTGCGACCCGGCGCAACCACCGCAAGAGGACTGCCGGCGTCGCCCGGTGCAGCGTCCCTGCATGCCTCCGCAGTATTGGACGCCTCAGGGATGCGTGACTTCGCCGGCTCCTACGTTGCCGTCGATCACAGACGGCGGCAAGAAGCCGATACCCAACGAGTATGTAAAACCGCCGACGGATTATGGAGGCCCGCCGCCTACGAGCACCATCAAGCCGGGCAACAACAATGGGCCGGACACGGCGAAACTGGAGCCCCTCCCAGCTCCCTACGAGCGGCCGAAGGCGCCGGATCGGCCCCCGCCCAGGGAGGAGCCGCCCGCGCCTCCCGATCCGCTCAGGCCGCCCGAAGCTCGCAGGGAGAGCAGCCCGCCTCCGAGCCCGGCCCCTTCTGGTCCGACGATCGACGTCAAGCTCAATGACAAGACGTGGCGCATCGTGTTGGACCCCGTTCCCATCGCCACCGGCGCCGGCCTCGCACTGCTTCTCGGCCTGCTGGCGCTGTGGCCCAAACGGAAGGACGTTCCGACAGATGCAGATCAGCTGGCCCGCCTCGGCATCGAGTGCCGTGTCGAGCCGGATTTGGGCGAGCAGGCCGTTACGCATCTGGAGCGGCCGCCCGTGGGCCCGCGCATCACGGTGCGCGCCACGCCAGGGTCACGCAGACATGGCATTGTGATGCGTTGAGGCAGTAGCATGCAGGCAGGTCTGGAAACGCTGGGCGATCTTTTCAACGCCGACCGCAGGAGCAGGCGGGTCGGCGGACCGCAGCTTGCCAGCACCGAGCGGGAGCAGCTCAAGGCGGCCCTCAAGTCCAAGGGGCGCATCGCGCTCGGCGACGTCGAGAAGGAGATGGGGAACGCCTATCGGCGCGCGCTCAACGTCAAGCTCATCGACATCTTCGCGGGCGCCTGGAGCGGAGTCACGCAGGTCGCGGAGCTCGGCGACACGACCAAGTATCCGCCCGGCGAGAAGCACTTCGTGCCGTTGGCGAACCACCGCATCACCTCCGATCACCGGCCGAAGGTCGAAGTGCTCGTCGACGGGATGCCTCTCGTCTCGCTCACTCTCAATGTGAACCTGCAGGCCCAGTTCGAGGCGGCCGTGCTCGAGGTCGAGGGCGGTCATATCCACGCGGTCAAGCCGGGGAATTGCCTGGCGACGGCGTCCGTGAGCTGTCGCGGAGTACCGATCGCATCGACGAGCTCACGCCGCCTCGCGCTTCCCGCCGAGATGGAGTTGCAGCCGCCCTTCGCGATCCGGGCCTTCGGCGGCCAGGCCAGTCCTCTGCGGAGCGAGCCCATGCTCACCCTGTCGGGGCGGGACGAGAAGGGACGGGTGGTCGAGTTTCAGGTCGCGCCGGCGTTCGGCGACGCGGAGAGCACGTGGGTGATCGGCCGCAGGGAGGGCCGGGTCGACATTCTGCTGGCGCATCGGCTGGTGTCGAATGCGCACGCGCGCATTCGCTTCTCGCGGGCGAGGGGGCTCGAGATCTGCGACCTCGGCTCATCGAACGGGACTCTTCTCGACGGCAGGCCGATCAGCCAAGACTACGTATCCTTGGCGGGCGTCCGCAGTGTGTCCTTCGGCGGTTTCGAGATGGAGGTCGTTCGCGGCTGATCGGCCGGGCGTTGAAGCAGCCCTGGCGCGAGGAGGCTTGCTCGATCGCTTGTTTCATCAAGGTGGAGGTTGCTCGCCATGGCTGAGCGGATTCACTACTCGGATCTAGAGCACTTGCTCGCAGACGACAATACGCCGGACGAGGTCCTGGCCGAGTACATCAAACCGGCACCGCTGCGCGCGCTGCCGCTGGCGCCTGTCATGACGATCGACGACAGCAAGGTGGAGGTGCCTCCCAACCGCGGCATCATCGGCCTGTCGGTCAAGAGCCTGAACGAGAGGGCGAACCGGCGCCGTCTGGCGGCCTACCAGGCCAAGATAGACGGCGGCTGGAAGGGATTGAAGCTGCTGGCGGAAGGGGACTCGTGGTTCCTCTATCCGATCCTCCTCAAGGACATCCTGGACAACCTGTCTGCCGACTATGCGGTCTACTCGGTGGCCGCTGCCGGCGACACGCTCGAGAATATGATGCGCGGCCTCGCGCACTTCGAGGAGCTGATCGAGAAGCACAAGTTCGAGGGCTTCCTGCTGAGCGCCGGCGGCAACGACATCGCCGGCGACATGCTGCGCACCTACCTGACCACGCTGCCGCTGCCCGCCAAGCCGGCGGAAAGCTACCTGAGCGGGACCTTCGAGAAATTCCTCGGCACCACGCAGGAGCGACTCGACGGGCTGTTCACCCGTCTCTCGACGCGGTTCCCGAATCTCAAGATCTTCTGCCACGGCTACGACTGGCCCTTCCCGCGCACGGGTGGGCTGTGGTTGGCCCCCGCCTTGCTGGCACAGCAGATACCCGATGCGATGCAGCACGCCATCCTCAAGGTAATGATCGACCGCTACTACGGCATGCTGGGCAAGCTGGCGGAGAAGCATCGCGGCAAGGTCATGCTCGTCGATTGCCGCGGCTCGGTCGGAGACGTCCAGAGCTGGTTCGACGAGCTGCATCCCTTGAATCCCGGCTACACGCGGGCGGCCGGGCGCTTCCGCGACCTCATCAACCAGACCTTCGGCATATCCGCCGCCCGCGGGGCCACCGAAAGCGGAGTGCTCGTCTCCTGGAGGCAGGGTCCGGAGGCGAAGGGCGGCAGCAGCGGCTCCGCGACCTTCCCGGTCGGCAGCGAGGTGACCATCGGGCGCAACCCCGACAACACCATCGTGCTCGACGACGAGCGGGTGTCGCGCGCGCACGCGCGCCTCGAGATCAAGGAGCGCGAGATCGCCTTCTCCGATCTCAACTCCACCAACGGCAGCCTGATCGACGGCCGCCGTCGCATCGCAACCAGCCCCTGGCGCGAAGGCCAGAAGCTGCAGATCGGCGATCACTTCTTCGAGGCGAGCTTTCCGCGCACCACGCCGATCACGGTGGTGAGGCCCCTTGCGGAGGCTCCCGTCGCGACCCCGTCGCCGCCAGCATCCGCCGAGGCAAGCACAGGCGCAAAGGGCAAGGGCTTCTTCAGCGACTTCGACGCGAGGGGGGATCTCTGCCTGGGCTCGCGCGAGGACATCGGTCGGGAGGCAACCCGCAGCCCCGTGCGCATTGCCAAGACGCTCGACCTCCTGCGCAACGAGATCAACGCCCTGGCGCCCAGGCGCAGCAAAGGCTCGGACGGCTGGATCGGGGATGCCGCCCACCAGTCGCGCGCATCCGATCACAATCCCTGGGTGCGGGAGGGTGGCGTGGGCATCGTCACCGCGCTCGACATCACCCACGATCCCGCGCGCGGCTGCGACGCGGGCGGATTGGCCGAGAAGCTGCGCGCGAGCAAGGACCCGCGCATCAAATACATCATCTGGAACAGGAGAATTGCGAACTACGCCGCGATCGGCGGCACGCCCGCTTGGGAATGGCGCCCCTACACGGGTTCCAATCCGCACAACCAGCATTTCCACCTGTCCGTGCAGTCGGACAAGGCGAGCTACGATTCCGATGCGCCGTGGCTGGTGCCGAAGGCGAACGACGAGCCGCCCGCTCCCCCGCCCGCCCCGGACAAGGCTACCCCGTCGATGCCAACCCCCGCCCCGGCCGCCGCTACTCCGTCGATGCCGACCGGCGCGCCGGCGGCGGTAACCCGCGAGCTGCTCACCGGCATCGCGCCGAGGCCCGGCAGCTCCGAGAAGGCGCAGTTCTGGGAGAAGTACGTCGCGGCGCTGGCGAGCCCGGCGGGCGCCGAGGTACTTGCCCAATACGAGCTCGACCAGAACCCGCAGCGCCTCGTCATGATCCTTGCCAACATGATGCAGGAGACCGGCGGCTTTACTCTGGTCTGGGAGAGCATGAAGTATTCCGCCGATCGCATGCTCAAGATCTTCGGGCAGAGCGCCGGCCTCACCCGCGAGGAGGCCGAGGAGCTGGCCTTCAAGGAGAAGGAGATCGCCGAGCGCGTCTACGGCCTCGGCAATCCGCGCAAGGCCAAGGTGCTCGGCAACACCGAGCCGGGCGACGGCTGGCGCTTTCGCGGCGGCGGCTTCCTGCAGACAACGGGTCGCGAGAACTATCGCGTGCTGGGCAAGCTGATCGGCGTGGACCTCGAGGCGAACCCGGAGCTGATCGAGGACCCGCTGGTATCGCTGAAGGCGGCCTGCGCGGAATGGCACAAGATGGGCCTCAATGCCTACGCCGACCGCAACGAGTTCCGAGCCTGCTGCAACGGCATCAACGCCGGAAATCCCAAGCGGCCGGCCGACCCAAACGGCTACGACGAGCGGCTGCGCTATTTCCGCAAGTGCTCCGCCGCCTTCAAGGTGCCGGGAACGCGCGGAGCGGCGCCCGACGGTGATCTCGAGGTCGGCGACTTCGGCCCCGAGATCGAGGCGGTGCAGCGCCGCCTTATCCAGCTCGAGCGCTATTCGGGCGAGGCGGACGGCGTGTTCACGCCGTTGCTGCGGGCAAGCGTGCTGGCCTTCCAGGCCGACCACGGCCTGGCCACCACGGGCCGCGTGGATGAAGCGACGCGCGCCCTCCTCATGCAGGACGATGCGCAACCCAATTGGGCCGCGGAGGTGTCCGAGGAGGGCGCCGAGGTCGCGGAGGAAGCACTGCGCGGCGGCGAGGAATGGTGGCGCGAGCCCGATGTGAGCCTGGGCCCGGAGCCCGAGCGCATGCGGGCCGCGCGCGTGCTCGGCCGCGACCAGGTCAGGTGGGCGGAGGACGGCGTGCAGCCGGACTACCGGCACCTCGACGTCGCGTTCGCCGACAGGGAGTTCGAGCTCAGGGCAGAGGACCTGGAGATCATCATCAAGGCCAACCAGTTCGAGCCGACGCGCGAACAAAAGCGCATCCTGTTCGGGCTGCGCGGAGCGATGCTGGCGAGCGGGAGCAGCGCGACGGGCTCGTCCCTCAAGCTGAGCCTGACGCGGCCCAACCACCGCGAGTTCCGCTGCACGATCGGCGTCTACGATACGAGCTCGGGCGCGCTCTCGGCCTTCATTGGCTCGACGGTTCCCTGGTTCACGTTCGTGCACGGCTACTACGCGGGCGGAGCGAAGGCCAACATGCTGCCGACGGGGTGCTACCCCTACTTCGTCGGCGCCCACGGGGCGCGCCAGATCCCGGGCTGCTTCAGGCTCGGCAAGGGCCACGCCGATGACCAGCAGGAGACGGTCGCTGTCCTGCGCACGCTCAACGACGTCACCTACGACACGAGCGACGAGTTCGACCCGTCGATCCCGCACGACAACCTGCACCCCGCGTTCGGGACCAGCACGTTCTCCTCAGCGGGATGCCAGACGGTGCGCGGCACGTACGCCAACGGCCACACGGGCGAGTGGGCGCAGTTCCGCAAGGCCGTGGGGCTTGGCGAGCGCGGCGACAACGGCAAGCGGTTCGACTATGTGCTGATCACGGGCGTGGAGGCATCGATCGCCGCCAAGCTACGCGGCGGCGATCCTGCCGCGGCGCTGGCGCGACTGGCCCGGCTGCGCCACGGCTCGCGCGGCGATCTCGTCAAGACCCTGCAGCAGAAGCTGAAGCTGTCGCCGACCGGGCTGTTCGGCGCCGCCGAGACTAGGGCCCTCGCCGCGCTGCAGAAAGCCAAGCTCGGCGCGGCGGACGGCATCCTCTCGCCGGCAACGGACACGAGCCTGGAGCTCGGCGTGCTCGGCGCTGGGAGCCCGGCGATCGCGTGAGGGTCGCAATATCAGGCTTCAGGCGACCTGCTCGGCTTCTCCCGGTCGAAGACCTCGCCAAGGCTGCTGTCGTGCCGAAGTAGGTATTTCTGGATCTTTTGGCTCGGCGTCTTCGGCATCTCCTGTCTGAACTCGATGTAGCGTGGCACCCAGAAGCGTGGCATGTGCTCATCGCAGAAAGCCCAAAGCTCCTCTGCGGTTATCCTTGCACCCTCCTTCAAGACCACGACGGCCTTGACGTCGTCCTCGCCGAACTCCGAAGGCACTGCGATCACGGCCGACTCCAGGATGGCCAGATGGCGATTGAGAAGCGCTTCGACCTCCGCCGATGAGATGTTCTCGCCACGTCTGCGGATGGCGTCCTTTTTTCGATCGACGAAATAGAGATAGCCCTCGGTATCCGCTCGCGCATTGTCGCCAGTATGGAACCAGAGATTCCGGAAAGCCTCCGCGGTAGCCTCCGGATTGTTGTAGTAGGCCGTCAGCATTGCATACGGCCGCTTCGGCCGCACCACGATCTCGCCGACCTCACCCGGGGCAACCGGCTCGTCGCGGTCATTGGCTATCATCACATCGAAGGTTTCGGTGTTGGGCTTGCCGCAGGAGCCGACCCGGCGGAGCTCACCTGGCGGTGTCATCGTGACAACACCGGTTTCTGTTGCGCCATAGACCTCGACGATGCGGCAGTTGAAGCGACGCTCGAAGGCCTCGTCGACCTTCGCGAAATAGAAGCGGCGCGCTGGTTGGTCGGCATCGTCCGGGCGCGGCGGCTGCTTCATCAAGATCGGCACCATGGAGAAGATGCCGTGCGCAACATCTGCACGGAAACGGCGGACATCGTCCCAGAAGCCGGAGGCCGAGAACCGCGAGGAAATGGCGATGCGTCCGTCCATAATGATCGCCGGCACGACGCCGAGCCAGGACGCAACAGCGTGGAACAATGGCATGCAGGAATAGATCGACTGCCCTTCGGCGAACTCGACCGCCCGGATCCAATCGCGCGCAAAGGTGGTGACATGGGCGTGGCTTGCAAGGACGCCCTTCGACCGTCCAGTCGTCCCGGAAGTGAAGCTGACGGCAAGCGGATCCCAAGGCATCACCTCCACTCGCGGGTCGCGATCGGGCGCCAGCATCAGATCCGAAAGTGTGGTGACGATTGCACCGTGGCCGATGACACGTGGGGCCTCCGGCGTGGCGGATGTCAAGATGACGTGCGCGAGTTTCGGCAACTCCGGGGCGACGGCATCAAGCCGGGTCAATAAAGCCGGATCGATCACAATATGGGTTGCGTCCGCCTTGGCGAGCTGAAAGGCGAGAATGTCGCCCTTGTAGTCGGTGTTGATCGGGACATACACGACACCTGCACGAGCCGCACCGAGCCAGGCTTCGATGAAGGCCAGAGAGTTGTGCGCCATGATGGCGACCTTGGCACTTCGTCCGGCCCCAAGCTCCACCAGACCGTTTGCAACTCTGTTTGCCGCCAAGTCGACTTCGCCGAATGTCCGAGTGGCATCGGCAAACTCGAGGAACGTACGGGTCCCGTGCCTATCGGCGGCCGAGCGCAGCAGACTGCCAAGCACGAGGTGCTGTGGATGCTCCGCTTGCATGTCCTAATCTACCTGCCAGACTGCCAGACGACGCGGCTCGTGACGCGTCAATCATTCTCTTCGCAAAAGAAGGCCGACAATTGCTCGATCATCCAGTCGGGACGCTCCTCGGGAATCCAATGGCCGCATCCCTCGGCGATGCCGCCGCACACGTCCGCGGCAAAGCGTCTCCAAGACTCGACTGCGCCCATTCCGCGACCGCGCCCATGTGGTCCCCCATGGCAGAGCACAGGCATTTGCGGCTTGCGGAGGCTATCATACAGAAGCCGGCATGGCGCGCGTAGCAGTCAACAAGAAAGGCCTCGACCGAGATCCATGTCCGCTTGCTTGCGGTCCGGACCAGACGCGCTCGGGGGTCGAGCCCACTTCCCAACCAGGGTTCTCTCAGCCGATAGTCATCCCTGGTCCGGATTACCTTGGACGCGGGCATCGAAGCTTGATTGCGATCGAGGCGGAGCGAATATTGTCGATCAGTCAACACGGGAATTGAACGACGCAGATGGCCCTTCCTCTCGAAAGTTCTTTGAAGGTCGGCGTCAACACCATGTTGCGCCGCACCGAGCCTGCGACCGGCCCCTGGATGCCGACGCTCGATGAGTTGGTGGAGGTCGTCCAGCATGTGGATCGGCTGGGCTTCGATTCCTTCTGGTGCGGCGATCACGTTGCCTTTGCAATACCCTTCCTCGACCCCATCACGCAGATCGCGCAGGCGGCCGTGGTCAGCAAGCGCCTGATCTTCGGCACCGCCGTCTTTCTGTTGCCGCTGCGCCATCCAACGCCCGTCGCCAAACAGATCGCCACGCTCGATCATCTGACCGGCGGGCGCTTCATCTTCGGCGTCGGCATCGGCGGCGAGTTTCCTAGGGAGTACGAGGGCTGCGGCGTGCCGATCAACGAGCGCGGCCCGCGCCTGAGCGAAGGCATCGAGGTCATCCGCAAGCTCTGGACGGGCGAGAAGGTGAGCCACGTGGGGCGCTTCTACAGCTTCAAGGACGTGAAGATGACGCCGGCGCCGCGTCGGCCGGGGGGACCACCGATCTGGTGCGGCGGCCGCTCCGAGCCGGCGCTCAAGCGCGCCGCCCGCCTCGCCGATGGCTGGTTCTCGTACGCCGTGTCGCCCGAGATGTTTGCCAAGGGACTGGCCACCATCGAGGCGGCGGCACAGGAGGCCGGCCGCAAGCTCGCGAGCTTCGGCACGGCGCACCTCATGTTCACCCGCATCGGCGACAGCTACGAGCGGGCGCTGGACGAGGCGGCAGGGTCGCTGAGCGTGCGCTACGCCATGAACATGCGCCCCGCCACCGAGCGCTACGGCGCCATCGGTACGCCGGCCCAGGTGGCCGACAAGATACGCGCGTTCCATTCTGCCGGCGTCCGCCACCTGAGCCTCGATCTGGTCGGCCCCTACGAGCGGCGTGGCGAGCAGTTCGAGCGCTTTGCCGCGGAGGTGCGTCCCCTCATCAAGGACCTCATGGCATGAGCGACGCGCACATGACATTCGGCTTCAGCGAGGAGCAGCGCCAGATGCGCGCCAGCGTGCTGGGCCTGCTCGGCCGCATGCTGCCGCCGGGCAAGATCCGCGAGCTCGACAAGGCGGGTGAATATCCCTTCGAGGCGCACAAAGCGCTCGCCGACGCCGGCTTCATGGGCCTGGTCTATCCAACCGAGTACGGCGGCATGGGCGGCAGCTATATGGACTTGGCCGTGCTCGGCGAGGCGCTGGGCTACCACTATGGCGGCATCGCCCAGGCCTACGGCATCACAGTGATCTATGCCGGCATGCACGTGGCGCTGCACGGCTCGGAGGACATGAAGCGCGAGGTGCTACCCAAGATCATCTCCGGCGAGATGCGCCTTGCCTTGTGCCTGAGCGAGCCCGACCACGGCTCGGACGTCGCCGGCATCGAGCTGGCCGCCGTGCGCGAGGGCAACGGCTACGTCCTCAAGGGTGAGAAGATCTACAACAGCGCGGCGCACGTGGCCCACAACCTGGTCGTGGTGGCAAAGACCAAGCCGGGCCGCGGTTACGACGGCATCAGCATGTTCCTGGTCGATACATCCCTGCCCGGCGTGTCCATCCGCCGCCTGAGCGCGCTCGGCCGGCACACGACCGAGGCCAACCACTGCTTCTTCGACAACGTGCGCCTTCCCGCCGACCGCATCATTGGCGAGGAGAACAGCGGCTGGAAGGGCCTCATGAAGTGCCTCAACGTCGAGCGGCTGAACCTGGCGGCCAACGGCGTCGGTAATACGCGCCGCATCCTCGACCACGTGCTCGACTACGCCAAAATGCGCGAGCAGTTCGGACGGCCGATCAGCAAATTCCAGGCCGTCTCGCACAAGCTCGCCGAGATGGAGATGATGTGGCAGACGGCGCGGGCGCAGACCTTCCGCGTCGCACAGATGCTGGACGCCGGGCTCGATCCCGTGTGCGAGAATGCGGTCGCCAAAGCCTACGCCACCGAGGTCAACTGGAAGGTGGCGGACATGGCCATGCAGATCATGGCGGGTGCCGGCTACATCATGGATCAGGACATGCAGATGATGTTTCGCGATGCGCGCGTCGGCATGATCGGCGGCGGCACCAGCGAGATCCAGCGCAACGTCATCGCCCGCTGTATGGGCCTGTGACGCAACGGAGACAGCCATGTCCAAACGAGAGCCACGCGGCCTCTATTTCGAGGACTTCGAGATCGGCAAGATCTACACGACGACGCGCCGCACGGTGACGCAGACGGACATCGTCAACTTCGCCTGCCTCTCCGGCGACTTCAATGCCCCGCACGTCGACTGGGAGTTCTGCAGGGAGCAGCCCTACGGCGAGCCGATCGCGCACGGGCCGCTGGTGCTGGCGATCGCCGGCGGGCTGATGTGCCAGTCGGGTATCAACGACGGCACCATCGTCGCCATGCTGGGCGTCGATGCCTGGCGCGTGCACAGGCCAGTCAAGCACGGCGATACGCTCGAGGTCGTCATGACGGTGACCGACAAGCGCCGCACCAGCAAGGGCGACAAGGGCATCGTCTCCTTCAAGCGCGAGATCCGCAACCAGCACGGCGAGGCTGTGCACTCGATGAACGCTTCCAACATGTACCTGTGCCGGGAGGTGGCGGCATGACGCGCCGCGTCGCGGTCATCGGCGGGGCCGCCAGCCCCAACGGCAAGCTGCAGACGGCGGCAGACGCGCCGCTGCAGGCGCTCGAGCACGAGATCCTGGCGCCGCTGGTGATCGACGCCATGGCGACCGCGGGTCTGCCCAAGGAGGAGATCGGCGCGCTCGTGTTCGCGATGTGCCGGCCCTACACGCTGCAAAAGTATTTCGCGACGTTCATGGCCAACTATCTGCGCCTGCCGCTCAAGGGCACCATCATGGAGGTGCTGGGCAACGGCATGACCGGCGGCATGGCCTTCGACGAGGCGGTCAATGCGGTGGCACTGGGTCACTCGGACGTGGCGCTGGCGCTCGGCATCAACATGGAGAGCCAGGCAAACTCGGCAGAGCACATGATGACGACGATGCGGGCCGTCGGCGACGTCGACTTCCACAGCATCTTCGGCTTCACCCCCATCTCCTGGTACGCGATGGATGCGGTGCGCTACATGCACGAGTTCGGGGCAACGCGGGCCGAGCTGGCAAGCGTCGCCGTCAAGGACCGGCGCCATGCCGCGCTCAACCCGATCGCCCAATTCAAGAAGCCGCTCACCCTCGATGAGGTGCTAGGCGCGCGGCCGATCGTGGAGCCGCTGGGTCTCTACGAGGTACCGCCGCGCAGCGACGGGGCCGTCTGCCTGGTCGTGTGCGCAGAGGAGGTGGCCAAGGCCTCGGCCAGGCCCTATGCGCTGGTACGCGGGCGCGGCTTCTTCCACGAGGGCGCGCACCAGATCAACGAGGTGCCCAACGACATGACGGCGTTCGTGTCCGCGCAGGGCGCTGCCGCAACGGCTTACCGATCGGCCGGCATCACGGCGGCCGACCTCGACCTTGCCGAGCTCTATGCGCCCTGCACGATCGTGCAGGTGCTGGCCGGCGAAGCGCTGGGGCTGACGCCCCGCGGAAAAGGTGCAGCGCAGGCGGCCGCCGGCGAGACCTCGCTCGGCGGGCGCATCCCGATCTGCACCTCGGGCGGCTGCCTGTCGCGCGGGCATCCGGCGTACTCCACAGGCCTACTGACGATCTACGAGCTGTGGGAGCAGCTGACCCATCGCGCCGGCGAGCGGCAAGTGCGCAACGCCCGTCTCGGCGCCGGCAGCTGCGAGCTCGGCAACTACAACGCCGCGCTGGTCCATGTCCTGGAGGCCGTGGCATGACCCTGCCAATCGTCGATGTCGCGCGAACACGTCCGTGGCCGCCGCGCGTAAGCTCCTTCACCAAGCCGTTCTGGGACGCGCTGGCCGAGGGACGTTTTCTGACGACACGCGGGCGGACATCGGGTCGACTGACGTTTCCGCCCAAGCCTTTCTGTCCTTACGACTGGGGGCGCGAGATCGAGTGGGTTGAGCTGTCGGGACGGGGCAAGCTCTATTCGCAAACCGTGATTCACGCCGTTCCTGCAGCGTTCGCCGGCGAAGCGCCGATCCGCAACGGTATCGTCGATCTCGATGAGGGATTGCGCGTCGCGGCCCGCATCCTGGGCGAGCCGGCGCTCGACGCGGCCATGGAGTGCGTGGTGTTGCGCTACACGGACGGCCCGCTGTTCGCGTTCCGGGGTAGATGAGTTCGACGCCATAGGGCCGAACGTCGGATTCCAGTGTGCACGGCTTTTCCGCGAGCCGCGGTCGGTTCAGCGGCAAGAATGCAAGCGCGGCACAAGAGATCTCCGCTTACATCTTGATCAGATTCCGGATCGCGCATGCGCATTTTCTGAGCACTCCGCGCCGTCAATGGGCTGCGTAAATCAATTCCGGCAACTAGTTGACAGTTGCGCCCGCTGCCGCTTGCCAAGCTCTCCCGCGATTAGTTTCCTGTCAGGAACAAAGATTTCCACTGACGACAAGCGCTACCCCCAGTCGTCACGACCACGGAGAGCCAGGTCATGTCCCGTCCCCCTCGTAGCGATCGGCCCCGCTCACGCGCGCCAGTAGCCAACGCCACCGCGAAAGGACTTACGCGCCGGCAGTTCGTCATCCGCAGCGCTGCAACCGCGGCCGGCGCCGCCGTCTCCACCTACGGCTTCTCCTGGGGCGATCTCGCCTACGGCCAGCAGCTCGCGGGCAAGCCCGTGTCCTTCAACGTCGCGATCCGGCCGGATTGGACGCAGGGCTGGTTCGGCATGATCAACCAGGACAAGCAGATCTGGAAGAAATACCTGCCCCCGGGCAGCGAGGTCACGTTCAGCCATCCCATCCAGGGCGGCATCGTCACCAACGAGCTGATCGCCGAGAAGAGCATGATCGGACACAACGGCGACGCGCCGGGCCTGATCGCCACCTTCCAGCGCGAACGCGCCGACATCCGCGCCATCGGCCTCATCGGCTCCTCGCCCTCGGGCTACCACTGCTACCAGGTGCTGGTGCGCAAGGACGCACCCGAGTTCACGAGCTCCAAGGAGGCGCTCAAGTGGCTCGACGGCAAGAAGGTGGCAACCCCCAAGGGCAGCTGCTCCGACCGCTTCTTCCAGTACGTGCTGGGCAAGGAAGGCATCAAGCCCGCCGAGTATCTCAATCTCTCGATCGGCGTCATTACCACCAACCTGCGCACCGGCCAGATCGACGGCGCCTGCACCTGGGACCCGCAGGGCGCCGCCGTCAGCACGATCGCGGGCGAGGGAACGGCGCGCGTCGTCGCTACCGGCGAGCCATGGGGCGAGCGCGATTCGGGCACCATCGTCTGCCGCAAGGATTTCATCGACAAGAACCGCGACGTGGTGAAGGCCTGGCTCAAGGCCGAGATCGAGTCCCAGCTTTGGTATTGCGACCCGCGCAACCACGCCGAGGTGCTCGCCATCGCGCAGAAATACGTCAAGGGCTTCAGCCACAAGGCGCTATGGTTCTCGCTCGCCGGCCTTGCTGCCCGAGCCCTATTTCGGCGGCAATATCCGCGACGAGAAGCTGTTCGTGTGGAACGACGACGTCAGGGCGTTGCAGGCGCGCGTGCTGAGCTTCCTCGCCGAGAACAAGGTCATACCCTCGGCGACGCTTCTGCCCGATGCCATCGACGACTCGCTGGCGCGCGAAGCCATGGCCGAGATGAAGGTGTCCTCGCCGCTGGTGCGCCTCAAGGCCGTGCCGCTCGACAAGGGCTACCCGCTCGTCCAGGACCCCAGCCAAGTCGCCAAGTACGCCGAGCTGTTCGCTTGACGCCCAGCTTGCCCCTCCCTCGATTGCCCTGGGGCCCTCCATGAGCGCGGCTCCCGCCACCAGCGTCAACGCTCGCCAGACCGTCTCGGCGGGCCATTCCAGACTCGTTGCGCTCGTGCAGGGACTGCTCGGGCTCGCCGCATTCTTCCTGCTGTGGTGGTTGCTGGTGGACGTCTACGGCGTGTGGCGGTTCCGGCAGCTGCCGAAGCTCACCGCCAGCGTCCGCGAGTGGCTCAGCCCCAATCCCACCTACGGCATCTCCCTCTACACGCAGGAGTACTACAAGCACCTCTTCTCGAGCATCAAGCGCGTGGCCATCGCGTTCTGCCTCGCGGTCAGCCTCGGCATTCTCGTCGGCGTGCTCTCGGGATGGAGCCGGTGGTTCCGCGCGGTCGTTTTCCCGCTGCTGGAGGTCGCCCGGCCGATACCGATTCTCGCCTGGATCCCGCTGGTCCTCCTGCTGGCGCCAGGGCGCGAGACGGCGGTGATCACGCTCACCTTCCTCGCCGCGTTCTTCATCACGACGCTCAACACCATGCTCGGCATCAAGTCGATCGACGAGGTCTACTTCCGCGCCGCGCGCTCGCTCGGTTTCAGCGAGTGGGCGATCCTGCGCCACGTCGTGGTCCCGGGCGCACTCCCCTACATCTTCGTCGGCCTGCAGATCGCGATGGCGGCCTGCTGGTTTTCCCTCGTCGCTTCCGAGATCGTCTCGGGCACCGCCGGCCTGGGCTACAAGATCTGGGAGGCGTACTACTACGTGCAGTTCGAGACCATGACCATCATGATGGTCACGCTCGGAATCTGCGGCTACCTGTCGAGCTCCCTGGTACGTCGCGTCGGCAACTGGCTGATGCGCTGGCGCGGGTCGATGCTGAAGGGGATGGCCCGATGAGGGGAGCCGTTTCGATCCGCGGCGCCGTCAAGGTCTACGATCCCGAGCGCAGCCAGGTGGTGGCGCTGGATGGGCTCGACCTCGACATCGCTCCGGGCGAGTTCTGCGCGGTGGTGGGCCCCTCGGGCTGCGGCAAGACCACGCTGCTCAATGCCATCGCCGGCTTCGACACGCTGACATCGGGCTCCATCACGCTCGACGGCCAGACCATCGCCGAGCCAGACCGGAGCGCGCCCCCTGGCGCGGACCGCATCGTCGTGTTCCAGAACGGCGCCCTGTTCCCCTGGCGCTCGGTGCTGTGGAACGTCACCTGCGGACCCGTGATGCAGAAGCGCATGGGCCGCGCCGAGGCCACCGAGCGCGCAAGCGCGCTGCTTGCGCGCGTCGGCATGCAGGGCTCGGACGACAAGTATCCGGGCGAGCTGTCCGGCGGACAGCGCCGGCGCGTGGAGATCGTGCGCGCGCTCATGAACGATCCGAGCGTTCTGCTGCTCGACGAGCCCTTCCGCGCGCTCGACGCCCTGACCAAGAGCGTGATGCAGGAGTACCTGACCGAGCTGCTGGTGGAGGTGCCCAAGACCGTGTTCTTCATCACGCACGACCTCGAGGAGGCGATCTTCCTCGGCGACAAGGTGGTCGTGCTCACCTCGCGGCCCGGACGCATCCGCCAGGTCGTGCCCGTGAGCCTCGAGAAGCCGCGCCGCCACACGGTCCTCACCTCTCCCGAGTTCCTCGCGATCAAGGCGACGCTGAGCGGGGCCATTCACGAGGAGGCACGCCGCGCCTTCGTCTACGGCGAGAGGGAGCTCGCCTGATGGCCCTCGATGTGTTGCAGGCGGCTCCCACCGCAGCCGAGACGAAAAAGGGACTGGGCGTGCGCCAGCTGTTCAACCGCCACTTCAACCTGCTGATCGGCGCCATATCGGTCGGCGGCACGCTGCTGCTGTGGCAGTACGCGCGCGCGCTCGGCATCCCGGGCCTGGCCTTCGTCGATCCGCCGACGGCCATCATCGCCGCCTCGGCCGACCTCCTGCAGTCGGCGACGTTCTGGACAGCCTGCTACAAGAGCTTCATCCGCATATCCATCGGCTTCCTGCTGGCGCAGCTCATCGGCATTCCGCTCGGGCTGCTGATGGCGGCCAACCGCTTCGCCTTCAACACCGTGTTCCCGATCACCGAGATCCTGCGACCGGTTCCGCCGGTGGCCTGGATCCCCATCGCCATCATCTTCTGGCCCACGCGCGAGATGAGCACGATCTTCATCGTGTTCCTCGGCGCATTCTGGATCGTGCTGCTCAACACCATCGGCGGGGCATCCACCATCGACCCCGCCTATCGCCGCGCGGCGCTGTCGCTCGGCTCCAGCCGCTGGCACCTGTTCCGCTACATCATCTTTCCCGCGACCCTGCCCTCGATCGTCACCGGTATGGTGGTGGGCATGGGCATCTGCTGGGAGATGGTGGTCGCCGCCGAGATGATCGCGGGCGATACGGGGCTCGGTTACCTGCTCTGGCAGTCGTTCGAGATCAACGCCACGGCGCAGGTCATCGTCTGCATGATCGCCATCGGCATCGCCGGCTTCGCCTCGAGCGCGCTCATCAGCCGGCTGGCACGGCTGCTCACGCCGTGGATCGCGGAGCGCTGACGATGGAGCCTGCCGCCACACCATTGCAGGGACATGCCACGGGCTCGGGCGAGATCGCCGTGGAGGACGTGAGCTGCGCCATCATCGACCGGCAGGGCCGCAAGGTGCCGCTGGTAGACGGCTGCTCGTTCCTGGCCGAGCGGGGCCGGTTCACCGTGCTCGTCGGCCCCTCCGGCTGCGGCAAGACCACGCTGATGAACATGATCGCGGGCTACACGCGCCCCGACGCCGGCAGCATCAAGCTCGACGGCTTCGACGTGGATGGCCCGGCCTGGGATCGCCTCATGGTGTTCCAGGAGAGCGCGCTGTTTCCCTGGATGACGACGCTCGAGAATGTCGTCTACGGGCCGATGGTTCGCGGCATCAAGCCGCTCCCCGAGATCCGGCGCGAGGCCGGTGCGCTGCTCGAGAAGTTCGGGCTCGGCGAGTTCAAGGACCGCTACCCGAACGCGCTCTCTGGCGGCATGCAGCGTCGCGGCGAGCTCGCCCGGGCGCTGATCAACGATCCGCGCGTGCTGCTGATGGACGAGCCGTTCCGCGGCCTCGACGCCATGACGCGCCAGCTCATGCAGGAATATCTCGTGCAGCTGTTCGAGGAGACGCGCACGACCACGATCTTCGTCACCTCGGAGATCGACGAGGCGATCTTCCTCGCCGACCGGCTCGTCATCCTCTCGAGCGCTCCGGCACGCGCGGCGCGGGTGATGGAGGTCGACCTGCCGCGGCCGCGGTCGTTCGAGATGCTGGCCTCGCCGGCCTACGCCGCGCTCAAGGAGGCCGCCCTCGAGCTGCTCTACAAGGAAGCGCTCGCCGCCTTCACGGCCAGCGGTCAGGCCTCGGATCTCAAGGAGGCGTTCGAGAGGCGTCATGCGAGCTAGCACACGAAACCTCATGGCCGTCGGCTTCGCCGCGCTCGTGGCTGTGGCCGCAGCAGCCGCATGGCCCGCCCCGGGAAAAGCGGGCGAGGCCAAGGCGGCAGCCGCTCCGGCGCGCCCCATCGTCGCCGAGCTGTTCGCTTCGCCCGCTGAGTTCGCCGGCAAGCGCATCGAGATCTACGGCCTGGTGATCACGCTCGGGCCAAAGCTGCACACGTTCCACCTGCAGGACGTCTCGCAGCGGCCGCTCACGGTCGATGGTGCGCGTCTGCCGCGCATTGCCGTCGGCGATCAGGTGGAGATCGAAGGCGTCCTGCAAGGCTCGGGCAAGGACCTCGTGCTGGTCGGCCTGGCCATGAAGCGCGTGAAGGTCACGGGAGGCGGCGGCTGCTGCTGAAGGAGGGGAAACGCCATGGAAACCGCCGTTGTTCTGAAGCTCGCCGCGATCGCCTTCGCCATCCTCGGCGGCGTGTGGTCGCTGCACGCCGCGAAGGTGCCGCTTATCGATGGACCTGACCCGGACCGGCGGCGCCGGCGGCACTACATCGCCTCCTACGCGCTCACTAGCGTCAGCATGCTGCTGCTGGCCAGCATCGGCTTCCTGTGAGGGCGAGCGCGTTTTCCCGATGCCGACCCTCGCCACGAACGCCCGCGATGAAGAGCTGCCTGCGTTCGACACCGCGCGCGGGACGACACGGCTGCGCTCCGACATGGTGACCATAGCCGGCAGCGAGTTCCTCATGGGGTCGGACGACTTCTATCCTGAGGAGAAGCCCGCCCGCCGCGTGCGCGTCAGCGGCTTTGCCATCGACCGCCATCCCGTCACCAATCGCGCATTCGCGAGCTTCGTCGCCGCCACGGGCTACGTGACGGTAGCCGAACGTCCGCTCGATCCCGCGCTCTATCCGGGCGTACCCCGCGATGCCCTGCTGCCGGGCAGCCTGGTGTTCAGCCCGCGCCGGGACGTCGCGCGCTGGCAAGGGCCAGCCGACTGGTGGGACTACGTCGGCGGCGCCAGCTGGCGCTGCCCGCGAGGGCCTGGAAGCTCGATTGCGGACCTCGAGGATCATCCCGTCGTTCACGTCACCTACGAGGATGCCGAGGCCTTTGCGCGCTGGGCCGGCAGAGACCTGCCGACCGAGGCCGAATGGGAGCTCGCCGCGCGCGGCGGCCTCGACGGCGCGCCCTACGCCTGGGGCGATGAGCTCATGCCCGGCGGCCGGCGCATGGCCAACACCTGGGTCGGCGATTTCCCGCTTCCTCCTCCGGACGGCGCGGATGCGACGGGCTCGACGCCGGTCGGACGCTTCCCGCCGAATGGCTACGGCCTCCACGACATGATCGGCAACGTCTGGGAATGGACGCGCGACTGGTACGCGTCCCGCCATCCCTCGCCCGCCGGCAAGCCCTGCTGCATCCCGGCCGATCCCAGGGGCGGCACCCGAGGAGAGCTACGACCCCGCCCAGCCCGCGATCCGCATTCCGCGCAAGGTGCTGAAGGGCGGCTCGTTCCTGTGCGCGCCGAACTACTGCCGCCGCTACCGGCCGGCCGCCCGCCAGCCGCAGATGATCGACAGCGCCGCGCAGCACATCGGCTTCCGCTGCGTCGTCCGTCCGGGATAACGAGCCAATACGACCAACACATCACCAAGAGCACGACAAGGAGAGGCAATTTGAAGCCCAACATCGTCTTCATCCTGACCGACAACCTCGGCTACGGCGAGCTCGGCTGCTACGGCGGTGGCGAGTTGCGGGGAGCGCCGACACCGCGCGCCGACAAGCTCGCCTCCGAGGGCATGCGCCTCACCAACTTCAACGTCGAGGCGCAGTGCACGCCGAGCCGCTCCGCGATCATGACCGGCCGCTACGCGATGCGCTCGGGGACGTTGACGGTTCCGATCGGCAATCCGGCGGTTGGCGACCATGCCCGCCAGGGCCTGGTCGGCTGGGAGCTCACCATCGCCACCCAGCTCTCCAAGCTCGGCTACAAGACCGCCCATTTCGGCAAGTGGCACCTGGGCAGCGTCGACGGCCGGCTGCCCAACGACCACGGCTTCGACGAATGGTGGGGGATCCCGCGCACGACAGACGAGGTGTTCTGGACCTCGAGCCCCGGCTTCGACAAGTCGGGCGTCGAACCGCAGTACATCATGGAAGGCCGCAAGGGGGAGAAGACCCGCAAGGTCACGGTCTACGACCTCGAGCAGCGGCCGCTGCTGGATGCGGAGATCACGCGCCGCACCGTCGACTTCATGAAGCGCAGCGTGGCCGAGAAGAAGCCCTTCTACGCCTACGTGCCGCTGACCCAGGTGCACCTGCCGACCACGCCGCATCCCGATTTCAAGGGCAAGACAGGCAACGGCGATTTCCCGGACTCCCTCGCCGAGACCGATCATCGCCTCGGCCAGATCCTCGATGCCATCGATCAGCTCGGGATCGCGGACAACACCATCGTCGTCTTCACCAGCGACAACGGCCCCGACCCCACGTGGCCCTGGCAAGGCTCCTCGGGGCCCTGGCGCGGCTACTACTTCACGCACATGGAGGGCTCGCTGCGCGTTCCCTTCATCATCCGCTGGCCGGGCAAGGTCCCGGCGGGCGTCGTCAGCAACGAGATCGTGCACCAGGTCGACACCTTCACGACCTTCCTCAAGATCGTCGGCGGCGAGGTCCCCTCCGACCGCGCCATCGATGGCGTCGACCAGTCGGATTTCTTTCTCGGTCGCAAGAAGACGTCGAAGCGCGAGGATGTGCTGGTGTTCGTGGCCGACCGCCTCGAGGGCGTGAAATGGCGCAACTGGAAGCTCGTGTTCTACGAGGAGACGCGCGACTGGTTCGGAACGCCCTCGAAGCTGACACTGCCGAAGCTCTTCAATCTGGCGACCGATCCCAAGGAGGAATATCCCGAGGAGACGCTGCGCAACACCTGGGCGATGGTGGCCTGCCTGAAGGTGATCCGCGGGTTCAACGAGAGCCTCGAGAAGTACCCGGCTATCCCCGAAGGCACCGCGGATCCCTACGTGCCGCCAACGGCCGCTTGAGGGTTGCTCAATCCGAGCAGCGGGCCGCCAGCTTTGCGTGGTCCATGATCACGATGCGGCGGCCCTCCATGCGCAGGATGCCTTCGCTGCGCCACTTGCCGAGCATCGTGCTCACCCACTGCCGCGTGACGCCGATCATGCTGGCGAGCTGATCGTGCGTGAAGGGCTGCGATATGGCGACCTCTGTGGCACAATCGGCCGTACGCACCGTGCGCCCGTGCAAATCGCTCAGGCCTAGGAGGACATGCGCCAAGCGCGCCGAGGCGCTTTGCGTGCCCAGCATCTGCACCAGGCTGGAGAAGCATCGGCCCTTGTAGACGAGGCCTTCGATGAGGGCGATGGCAAAGCCCGGCAGCTCGCGCGCCATGCGCCGCAGCCTGTCACCACCAAGATGAAGGACCTCTGCCTCCGCGGTGGCAACGCCCGACCACTGATGCGTTCCGTGTCCGAACACCTCTGGACCGCCGACGAAGTGGTGCGGTGTCCAGTGAGCGAGCGTTATCTCGCGGCCCGAAGGTGCAACGAAGAAAGTGCGAATGCGCCCCGAGCAGATGATGTAGATGCCGTCGTGATGGGTGCCCTGGCGGAACAGCAGCTCGCCGCGGCGCACCCGCAGGCTCGTACTTTCGATGGCCAAGGCCCGCCGCTCTGCCTCGCTCAGGCTCTCCATGAATCGCGGCGGGGGCTTGGCCGCTGGGCTCGAGCTCTCCAGGGAGATGAAAACGCGCGCGCCGGGTGGACCGTGGAAATCACCGGAAGGAGCCGAACTGCCGCGTAGCACAACCACCCTGCGGACCACCTGGTTAGCCAAGACGCCAACATTTTGCTGCAATGCAGCAAGGCCGTCAACGTCGTGCGCTGCCTGCCGGCAAGATGTCCGGTTCTGGCCCGAAATAGCAAGGTCCGCTTCGGACGGAACAGTTGGGATCTGAGCATCGACATCGCGTGCGCCAAGGCATGGTGGGACTGGAGGTGGCAGATGAGACGACGCAGTTTCGGCCGGGAGCTCGAGCTCGAGACAGTGCGATTGGAGCGTGGGGTGTCGGTCGCGCAGGGGCGCGTGTGGCGGGCGCGCCGTGCTGGCCGCGCCACCTCGAGCGAGGATCAAATCTCGATGCGCCCGTCGCGATAGATGAGGAAGCTCGACGTTATCGGCGTGAGAGCCCACACGAGGCTGCTATCGCTTATGCTCGTCTTGACGTGGATGTAGTCGTCGGTGGCTTCGAGAAGCGTCACGACAATTTCGTGCCACGAGTCGCCCGCACCTCGGCGAAAGGTCTGCGGCTGTGCAAGCTCGGCAACGATGTCGGCCGGCGACCTCTCCGCCCAGGCGAGGGTTTCCTGCGACAACAGATCGCGCAATTGTGCTTCTGTCATTTCGCCCCCCATGCGGCGATCGAGTCAGTCGAGCAGCCAAGGCGCCGCAGCGGCCTGCGCGATCTGGCGGACCTGCGCCATCAATCCGGCACCGACCGGGATGCCGTCCCGAAGGCGCGTCTCGGCGAGCTTCCACTGCGGATCGCCGGCCACCATCACCGGCTGCGCCGGGTCGACGGGGGGCGTGCCCCTGAGCGCTCCCAGAAACGTCGCCACGTCGGCCTCGAAATCGCCCGCGCCCCGGAAGATGACGGGATCAATGGCCATGAAGAAATGCCCGATGTCCATGCCTACGGGCTTCTTGGTGTGCTCGGGATCGGTGATGAGCGTTGCGCCCGACAAGCAGGACGCGAGGATATTCACCATCACCGCAAGGCCGTAGCCCTTGTAGCTCGAATTCTCCGGCGAGCCGCCGAGCGAGGTCAGGGACCCGCCCTTCTCCTTGGCCACCAGCGGATCGTTGGAGGGGCGGCCTTCGCGGTCCAGCACCCAACCGTCGGGGGTCGGAAGCTTCTCGTTGGCCTTGTTGCGGATACGGCCCGCGGCGACCGTCGTCGTCGCCATGTCGAGCAGGAACGGCACGCCGTCGGCGCTGGGGGCCGCGAACGACCAGGGATCGGTGCCGAGCCGCGCCCGTTTCCCGAACGTCGGCGCCACCTGGATGCTCGAAGCAGACGTGCAGGCCATGCCGACGAGACCGGCGTCTGCGGCCATCAGCGTGTAGTACCCGGCTGCACCGAAATGCGCCGAGCGGCGCACGACTGCAGCGGCCATGCCGACGGTCTTGGCCTTGGCGATCGCCGTCGACATGGCGAAATGCGCGGGCACGTGACCGAGCCCGCCGCCACCGTCCACCACCGCCGAGACGGGCGTCTGGGAGACGATCCGCGGCCGGGCATCCATACGCACGCGGCCATTGCGGCGCAGCTCATCGTAGCGCGGGATCATCGAGATGCCGTGGCTGTCGACGCCGTGCAGGTCCGACCACGCCAGCACCTCGGCGGTGATCTCGGCATTGTCCTCGGGCATCCCCCAGCCGCACAGGATCGCTTTCAGCTGCGCGCGATGATCGGCATATGTGGCGGGCACGGGCGTTCCTCGGCCTTGCGTTCCGGCGCTCAACCTCAACGATCCGCACGCCTGTGACAAGCTGCGACGATGAAGGCGATCCCGCAACTTCGGCTCGTGGGCGTGAGGGACAGCGTTCGCTGCCCAGAGGACCCTGGAGCTCCTGTGCAGGGGCGCTCATCGCGACTCCTCTTGCACTTGATAATCTCCCATGTACTCCATGTCCTGTTGTCGGATGCGCCTAGGCCTCTAAACTCTTACCCCCATCGGGAGAATGACATGCCGTCGCGCTGGAGTGCTCGCCGCACGCGGTTTCGCGCAATTCTGGCTGGGGGAGCGTGCGTGCATCCAGCCTCCGTGCACGACGCCGTGTCAGCGCGCATTGCCGCGGATCTGGGATTCGAATTGGGCATGTTTGCCGGCTCGGTGGCGTCGTTGGCCGTGCTCGGTGCGCCCGACCTCATCGTGCTGACGCTTAGCGAGTTCGCCGATCAGGCCTATCGCATCGGCAGGGCCGCCGAACTGCCACTGCTGGTCGACGCCGACCACGGCTACGGCAACGCTCTCAACGTGATGCGCACAGTGGAGGAGCTGGAGAATGCCGGCGTCGCGGCTCTCTCCATCGAGGATACGAACCTGCCGCGGGGGTGTGGTCCCTCGGACAAGCCGGAGCTGCTCTCCCTCGAAGAGGGCGTCGGCAAGATGAAGGCTGCCCTGGCGGCACGGCGCGACGCAGACCTCGCGATTGTAGGGCGCACAAGCGCGATGGCTATCACCGGTGTCGAGGATGCGGTCAGACGCGCCAAGGCCTACGAAGCGGCCGGCGTCGATGCCATGTTCCTGGTCGGCGTCAAGACCAGGGAGCAGCTCGAGGCTGCGGCAGCGCAGCTCCGCGTCCCCATCATCCTCGGGGGTGGCCCCATCCTTGGGGACTGCGCCTATCTCGCCAGCAAGGGCGCGCGCGTGTCGCTGCAGGGCCACCAGCCCTTCCAGGCCGCGGTGCGGGCCATACATGACACGCTGAAGGCCTTGCGCGACGGCACCCCACCAGCGGACCTGAAGGCCCTTGCCTCCAAGGAGCTGATGGCCGAGGTGACCCGCTCGGCTGACTACGCGCGCTGGACCAGCGAGTTTCTCGGCGGCACCGACGAGGCCTGACCCTCATCCCGACGCCTGTCGCACGGGAGAATTCAAGCGGTTCAACTAAATCCTGTAACGCGCTGCTTTCGGTTCGCATGCCTTCGCCTGTCAGTAGAGGAATTGCACAATGGGCAAGCTGGATGGATTGGTCGCTGCCGTGACCGGCGGAGCATCGGGTATCGGAGAAGCCACTGTGCGGCGCTTCATCGCCGAGGGGGCCCAGGTGGCGTTTGCCGACCGCGATGCAACGCGCGGTCGTCGCGTGGCGGCGGAAATCGCGGCAGACGGCGGCAAAGCGCACTTTGTCGAGGCCGACGTCGGCCAGGAGGCCACTTGCCTTGCGTTCGTTCAGCAGGCCTTGAATCAGTTCGGCCGACTGAATGTTCTGGTCAACAACGCGGGCATCCGCATGTATCAGACTGTCGTCGAGGCGACAGCCGAGAGCTGGGACGAGATCCTGAGCGTCAATCTGAAGAGCTATGCCTATTGCGCCAAAGGGGCCATCCCGGCCATGCGGCAGGCGGGAGGCGGCAGCATTGTCAACGTGGCATCGGTCCGCTCGATCGTCGCAGGCGGCAACAACATCCAGTACGACACCACAAAGCATGCCGTGGCGGGATTGACGCGCGGTCTGGCGATGGATCACGGAGCGGAGGGTATCCGCGTCAACGCAGTGTGCCCGGGCCCTATTTTCACACCTTTCCATGCGCGCCGGCTGCAAAACGCCGGCAGGACTGTGGCCCAGTACAATGAGGATGCAGCCAGCCGGACCATGCTGAAGCGTCCCGGCACGGCCGAAGAGGTTGCAGCATGCATCCTCTTTCTGGCGTCGAAAGAGGCGTCGTATGTCACGGGCTCGTTGCTGTTCGTCGATGGCGGAATGACCGCGATGTAGGGCAGCATGAGCGAGGAACGGTGTCTCCCGTCACCAGATGGGATCATTTGTCGACGGCGGAGCACTGAATGACAGGACCATCAGACGTCACGAGGACTCTAAGCGGCTTTGTCTGCGGTGCGCGATGGGAGCAACTGCCGGACACGGTGCGGCACGAAGGCAAGCGCTCGATCTTGAACTTCATCGCCACGGCGCTGGCCGGCTGTCGAGAGGATGCGATTGAGCACACTCTCGCCTCGCTCATGATGTTCTCGAAAGGCGGGCAGGCGACTGTTATCGGCCGAGCCGAACGGGTCGATGCGTTGAGCGCCTCCTTCCTCAACGCCGCAAGCGGCAATGTGTTCGATTTTGACGACACGCACTTGCGTACGGTCATTCATCCCACCGCTCCCGTGGCGCCGGCGCTGTTCGCTCTTGCCGAGATGCGTCCCGTCTCTGGGCGCAACCTGCTGCTCGCCTTTGCTCTCGGCGTGGAGATCGAGTGCCGCCTGGGCAATGCCATATCTCCCGAGCACTACGCCCGCGGATGGCACATCACCTCGACATGCGGCACGCTTGGTGCGGCGGCAGCGAGTGGCAAGCTGCTGTCGCTCGACACAGAACGCATGGTATGGGCGATCGGTGCGGCGGCAACGCAGACCGGGGGTCTCGTCGAATGCCTGGGCACCGCGACGAAGAGCCTGAGCGTCGGGAATGCGGCGAGGAACGGGTTGTGGTCGGCATTGCTTGCCGAACGCGGCTTCAGCGGTCCGCCTGCACCGATCGAGGGTCGGCAGGGTTATTTGAGCGCGCTCGCACCGTCGACGATCGATTGGCCGGCGCTGACAAGCGGCCTGGGAGAAACATGGGAACTGGCAAGAAACACCTATAAGCCCTATCCGGGCGGCATCGTCGTCCACCCGGTCATCGACGCGGCACTTGCGCTGCGCCGGGAGCCTGGGTTCGCGCTTGAAGCCATAGAGCGCATCGTGGTGCGCGGGCATCCCCTCCTCGCCGCACGCGCTGACCGCCCGAATGTGACGACCGGCCGCGAGGCGCAGGTGAGCGTCCAACATAGCGTGGCGGTGGCTTTGCTGTTCGGCGAGGCGAGCCTCGCGCAATATACGGACGCCTGTGTCCGCGATCCTGCAGTTCTGGCGCTGCGCGCCAAGGTCCATGTCGAACGGGATGAAGCAATCGACGTTGCGGCCGCTGCACTTCACATGGTGACTAAGGACGGAGCGAGCCGCATTATCAACGTACCGGCGGCACGCGGCAGCCTCGCGCGCCCGCTCACCGACCGAGAGATCGAGGACAAACTGCGCGCGCTAGGGGCGAGTTGGTGCGCCGGGCATAATGTTCAACCTCTCATCGATGCCGTCTGGGCGTTGGATCGTGCTGACGACGCCAGCTTGCCAATCCGTCTGGCGGCGCCGGCACAAACGTAGAGTCGGACTCACATTCCGAAATCGGGAGGACGCATGGCACTTGATGTCCGCTGCTGGGCATCGCGTCGGCCCGCGACT
>JBGGME010000190.1:0-4975 GCA_041288195.1 Hyphomicrobiaceae bacterium | reverse complement strand
GCCACGAATGCGGCGTCGCCGAGCAGCGCCACGCGGTCGAAGTCCATGCGCGTCGACTCAACGTCGTAGATCGGCTGCACCATGTGCCGCTCGGAGCGCACCACGACCTCGGCGAACTGCGGCGGCAGCAGGGCGATCGCGCTTTCCTTGAGCCGCTGGATGTGGACCGGGCGGATCAGCGGCGGTGGGATCGAGTATTCGTGCGTGTGGCCGGTTGCATCAGTGAGGACATCAGTCAGCTCGTCTCCCGGGGCAACGGGGTAATACCACAGGAAGCTGTAGCGCCGGCGTGACCGCTCCACGGAGTCGTCGGTGCCGGGCACGGGATAGCCGATGAACTGGCTTCTGAGCGGGAAGCAGAAGGCGAACTGGTCGAAGGTGTGCGCGCGGAACTCGGCGGAGAGGTCGCGCTCCTCCATGATTCCGCGCCAGGCGACGTAGCCGGCGTAACTCGGGCGCGCCTCGGGCGCGCAGTGCGCACGCACGGTGGAGCGGAAGCCGTCCGCGCCGATGACGAGGTCGGCCTCGACGCGGGCACCGCCCGCGAAGCAGGCGACGATCTTGTCGCTGCGATGCTCGATGCCGGCGAGCTCGCGGCCGAGGTGATAGCGATCACCGGGGAATGCCGCGTGCAGCGGGTTGAAGACGCCGCTCCAGGCGCCGAGGTGTTGAGGGTAGTCGAAGCGCGCGATCACCTTGCCGGATCTGTCGAAGGCGCTGCGGCCGGTGACGGCGATGCCGGGTGGGCCCTCCTCCCTGACGCCGGCGGCAACCAGGATCGACAGCAGCTCGCCGTGCCGCGCGATGCCGAGCCCGCGCGATGCGAGCCCCTCGCCGACACGCTCGAACACGTCGACCTTCCAGCCCTGGCGCAGCAGCATGTTGGCGATGAAGAGCCCGCCGACCGAGCCCCCGATCACCACGGCCTTGCGTCCGGCTGCGCGCGCTTCCGCCATCGTCATTCCCGCCAAGCGAAGCGCAGAGCGGGAAGCCAGTCCCAGATGCCGGTCATTCCTTGACGCTGGATTCCCGCTGACGCGCTCCGCGCTCGCGGGAATGACGTGATTGCTCGCTGCCTGCAGCGCGCCGATGGCATGGGCGTTCCCCAATGGGCCCGGCCGCACCGCCTTGTCGCGGCGGATTTCAAAGCTGAGCCCAGCAGTCGTGTTTTGCCAATGGATAGAAGGGGCGCTACCCCAGATCAAATTATAACAAAGTATATCCGAGATAGCTTCGCGCTATGGCTAGTGCTTGACCTTCAGATAGCTTGGCGTGCGCAGCAGCTCCTCGTGCACCATCTGCACGAGCTTCTGCGCCGGCAGCGACAGCGGCCGCGCGGGCAGATGCAGCTCATAGATGTCGGAGCTGAGCTCGGGCGAGGCGATCGGGCTCATGATGAAGGTGTCGGACTTGGCGTCGTCGATCACCGCCACGCTGGGCAGCGTCGTCGACCAGTCCGAGCTTTGCACGAAGCGCATGGTGGCGCCGAGGCCGTCCATCTCCATGATGCGGGTAGGCTTGATGCGGCCGGCCTTGATGTGCTTGTCGAGGACGCGCCGCAGGGAATGCTGCGAGGACGGCAGGACGAGCTTGAGGTCCGGCATGTGCGCGAGACGGCAGGGCTTCCAGGGGGTAAGCTTCTTGGTGGGGCCGGAGACGAGGATGACGCGGTCGCGGTGCAGCAGGCGGAGCTTGAGCTCGGTCTGCGAGGCCGGCCGATTGCAGATGGCAAAGTCGAGGGCGCCGGCGATCACCTGGTCGGCGAGCGTGCCGCTGTAGGCCTCCAGGATCTTGATCTCCACGTCCGGGTAGGCATCCGAGTAGCGGGTCAGGATGGTCGCCAGCGGCCCGCGGCAGATGGACGGCATGATGCCGACGCGGATGAAGCCGGAGATGCTGCCGCCGAAGTCGCGCATCTGCTGGCCGGCGGCCTCGAGCGTGCGCAGCAGGTCCTTGCTCAGCCGGTAGAAGTGCTGGCCGGCGGGTGTCGGCTGGATGCCCTGGGTGGAGCGCTCGAAGAGCTTCACGCACAGCTCGGTCTCGAGCTGCTTGATCTGGGTGGAGAGGGCGGGCTGCACGATATTCTCGCGCTCCGCGGCGCGGCTGAAGCTGCCCTCCTCGAACACGGAGACGAAGTAGCGGAGCTTGCGAACGTCCAGGGCCATCGGACCTCTCGGGGTCAGCGTGCGGCCCAAGCCATCGCAACCGGCCCCCGAGCTGTCAAATCGCGGGCGACAACAGGGTGTGAAACGAAGGAAGCCCCGGCGCCCGGCCGAGGCTTCCTTGCTCCTTGCTGCTGCCTGGGATCGAGGGGTCTCAGAAGGTGGCGCCCGAGCCGTCGACTGCGGACTGGGTGGCCGAGGCAACCACGCCGGGCTGGCCCGCCTGCGGCGCGACCGACTTGGCGGCAGCTTCCTTGGTGGCGGCGGGCTTCTTGCCCTGGGCGGCGCGGTAGGCCTTGCCGTGGCTGCCGCCGCAGTGGGCAAGGGCGGGGGTGACCGCCATGGTGGTGGCGGCGGCAAGCGCGATGGCGATCAGGGTGGTCTTCATGGCGAGGCTCCTTCGACTTGGTGTGTGTGGCGTCCGTGAGGGCCACTATCGCGCCAAGCCTCGGTTTTCCCTGTATCGGGAGTGACACCTCACAAACTGGTGTTCATTCGTGAATTCGCTTCAGTTTCCGGCATAATCCTGGCGCCGGTCCGAGGCCGCGGCATCGGGGTCACGCGCGGCCGGCGGGCCCATGCCGCCGCCGCCGGGTGTTCTCAGAAGGATGCGCTGGCCCTTGGTCAGCACGACGTTGCGGCGATAATCGACCTCCTGCCCGTCGATGCGCACCTCGCCGCGCGCGCCGGCCTCGCCGCCGCCCATGCCGGGCGCCGGGAAGCGGCAGCGCTCGGCCATGAAGATGACGCCGATCGGAGTGTCGGAGATGACCTCGAACTCGATCTCCTGCCCGAGGCCGCCGCGGAACTTGCCGGCCCCGCCGCTTCCCGAACGAAGCTCCTTCCTGTGCACGACGAGCGGGCCGTTGCGCTCGATCAGCTCGACGGGGACGTTGGAGACGTTGCTGGGCCAGGCGTAGGTGCTCTGCCCGTCGTTGCGGTGAGTTGCGCCCATGCCGCCGTTGAAGAAGAGCACGTTGGCGTACGTTGACCCGTTCGCGCGCACGCCGGTCTGGATCATGCTCCAGAGCGGCGAGCCGGAGGCCGCCATGATGCGCTCAGGGATGATGGATGCGAGCGCGCCGAACACGGCAAAGGGCAGGTAGTGGCCCGTCGCCATGCGGCCGCCGACGGCAGCGGGGAAGCGCGGGTTGACGATGGAGCCCGCTGGCGCCGACACGTCGATGCAGCGGAAGATGCCCTCGTTGTTGGGGAGCTCGGGCAGCAGCACGCATTTGAGCGCATAGGCCGTCATGGCAAAGGTGTAGGTCATCGTGCAGTTGATGGCGCGATCGACCTGGGGGCTGGTGCCGGCGTAGTCGACGCTGATGCGGTCGCCGGCGACGGTGAGGGCGATCCTGTAGGTGAAGGGCTGCTCGAGCCCGTCGGTCTGGAACTCGTGCATGTATGTGCCGTCGGGGAGCGCGCGGATGGCTGAGCGCATGGCCGTCTCGCAGCGGCCCAGGATCTCGCCGGCGAACACGTCGAGATCGTCGAGGCCGTACTCGGCCATGAGATCGCCGAGCCGGCGCTCCAGCAGGTCGAGGCCCGTGATCTGCGCCCACAGGTCGCCCTCGGTCTGGTCGGGCGTGCGCACGGCGGCGCGCAGGAGCTTGAGGAAGGTGGCGTCGGGTTTGCCCTCGTTCATGAACTTCATGACGGGGATGTGGAAGCCCTCCTCGAACACCTCGCGCGGCTCCACGGAGCGCACCTTGCCGCCGATGTCGGGGGCATGCGCGGTGGAGGCGGCGAAGGCGACGATGCGGCCGTGGCGGAAGATGGGCTTGGCCACCGTGATGTCGTTGAGGTGGCCGGTGGCGATCCACGGCGTGTTGGTGACGAGCACGTCGCCCGGCGCCATGTTGGCGAGGCCGATCTGCTTGATGAACTCCTTCACCGTGACAGGGAGCGTGCCGATGAAGGAGGGGATGCTCTCCGTGTTCTGGGCGAGCGACTGGCCGGTCGCGTCGGTCAGCACGCAGGCGAAGTCGTTGGACTCGTTGACGAGGGTGGAGAACGACGTGCGCCTCAGCGCCTTGGCCGCCTCGTCCACCGCCGAGATCGTGCGCCGCCACAGGATCTCCAGCGTGACGGCATCGAAGGGGCGGTTGGTTGCTGCTCTGGGTGAGTGAGACATGAGCCCTTCCAAGCAGAGCTTTCCGGCCTCGTCAACGTGTGGGTCTGGTTTGCATTTTATGGTTCACGGCGCTATAGTTCACCGCATGGGGGATGCATGATCAAGACTAAACGCAACGCCCGCCTGGATGCTGCTCTCCTGGAGCTCGCCCAGGACACACGCGGCACGCTGTTGACCGCGACGACGGCCGACAAGATCACCATGCGCATTCTGGGCGACAGGGCCCCTGCACCGCCGGCGCCGTTGGCGCCCGATGAGATCCGGCGCTTACGCGAAAAGGCCGGCATGAGCCAGGCCGTGTTCGCTCGCTACCTCAACCTCACGACCGGCTACCTGTCACAACTGGAACGTGGCGCAAAGCGTCCGTCCGGCCCGGCACTCGCGTTGCTCGATGTCATCAAGCGCAAGGGCATCGAAGCGATCCTCTGAACGTCGTTGCACTCCTTCACCAGCGTCGAGAACGACGTGCGCCTGAGCGCCTTGGCCGCCTCGTCCACGGCCGAGATCGTGCGCCGCCACAGGATCTCGAGGGTGACGGCGTCGAAGGGGCGGTTGGTTGCTGCTCTGGATGTCTCGGTCATACCACTGTCTCTCACCCGATGGTGACGATGAGGCTGCCGCTTGCCGCGACCTGGAAGCGGCCGCCGGGGCCGATGACGAGGGTCGACTCGCGCTC
>JBGGME010000189.1:0-9551 GCA_041288195.1 Hyphomicrobiaceae bacterium | reverse complement strand
CATGTTCTCGATCATGACGATGGCATCGTCGACGACGAAACCTACCGACACCGCCAGCGCCATCAAGGTCAGGTTGTTAATGGAGAAGCCGAGGCACCACATGGCCGCGCAGGTGCCGGCAAGCGACAGCGGCACGGTGATTCCGGCAGCGATGGTGGGCGTCGGCCGCCGCAGGAAGATGTAGACTACCGCCATGACGAGCACGATCGACAGCGCCAGCGTCAGCTGCATGTCGTGCACGCTGGCGCGTAGCGTCGAGGTGCGGTCGGACAGGACGGAGATCTCGATTGCCGGGGGGATCCAGCGCTTGATCTCGGGGATCAGCTCGCGGATGCGGTCGACGGTCTCGATGACGTTGGCGTCGGCGCTCTTGACGATGGTGAGCAGTATGGCCGGCTTGTTGTTGAACATCGCGGCCGAGCGTGCGTTCCGCGTGCCCCCGTCCACGCTGGCGACGTCGGAGAGGCGTACGGCTGTGCCGTTGGCGACCTTGACGATGATATTCTTGTAGTCCTCCAGCGAGCGCAGCTGCGCGTTGGTCTCGAGCGCCACTGCCCGCTGGTCGCCATCGATGATGCCGAGAGGTGCCAGCGCGTTGGCGTTGGCGATCGCCGCGCGCACGGCTTCGATGCTGAGGCCCATGGAGCCGAGCTGCGTGGGGTTGACGCGCACGCGGATGGCGGGCTGCTCCGCGCCGGCGACCTGCACCTCCGCCACGCCCTCGACCTGCGAGATGCGCTGGGCGATCACCGTGTCGGCCGCATCGTAGAGCCCGCTCGGCGGCAGCGTCTCGGATGTCAGCGCGAGGATCAGAATGGGTGCGGCCGCGGGGTTCGACTTCCGGAAGCCTGGTAGCGAGGGCATGTCGGCCGGCAGGTCGGCTGCGGCGGCGTTGAGGGCGGCCTGGACGTCCTGCGCCGCGCCCTCGATGTCGCGGCTGAGCGCGAACTGCACGGTGATCCTGGTCGAGCCGAGCGAGCTCACCGAGGTGAGCTCGTTGACGCCGGCGATCTCGCCCAGCCTCCGCTCGAGCGGGGCCGCCACGCGGGCCGCCATGGTCTCGGGGTCAGCGCCGGGCAGGCTTGCATTGATGCGGATGGTCGGGAAATCGACCGAGGGCAGGCTTGCGACTGGCAAGAACCGGTAGGCGACGATGCCGAGCAGCAGCAAGCCGATGGCGAGCAGCGTGGTGCCGATCGGGCGTTCGATGAAGGGCCGCGAGAAGTTCATGGATGCTTACTCCGCCGGCCGGCCTGCGATCTCGGCGGGGGGATAGGTGCGGGGCGGCGAGACGGCATGGTCATGCTCGCTGCGCGGGGCAGGCGCCAGACGCGCGCGCACGCGCTCCATGGCCAGGTAGATGACGGGTGTGGTGTAGAGCGTGAGCAGCTGCGAGAGCAGCAGCCCGCCGACGATGCTGATGCCCAGGGGGTTCCTGAGCTCGGAGCCCGTCCCGCTTTCCAAGGCCAGCGGCAGGGCGCCAAACAGGGCCGCAAGCGTCGTCATCATGATCGGCCGGAAGCGCAGCAGACACGCCTGCACGATCGCATCGCGCGGGGACATGCCCTGCGTGCGCTCCGCCTCGAGCGCGAAGTCGATCATCATGATCGCGTTCTTCTTGACGATGCCCATCAGCAGGACGATGCCGATGAGGCCGATCATCGAGAGGTCCATGCCGGCGAGCATCAGCGCGAGCAAGGCGCCGATACCGGCGGAAGGCAGCGTCGTGAGGATGGTGAAAGGGTGGACGAAGCTCTCGTAGAGCACGCCGAGCACGATGTAGATGGCGATGACGGCGGCAAGGATCAGCCAGGGCTGGCCCTGCAGGGACTTGGTGAACTCGTCGGCGTCGCCCGAGTAGCTGCCCGTCACCGATGACGGCATGCCGATCTCGCGACTGGCGGCGGAGATGGCCGAGACGGCGTCGCTCAGCGCCGAGCCGGGCGCCAGGTTGAAGCTGATGGTGACGGAGGGAAACTGCTCCTGGTGACTGATGGAGAGCGGGGCCGTTCGCCGCTCGATGGTGGCGACCGCGCTCAGCGGCACCTGCGCGCCGCTGCTGGAAGGTATGAACAGCCGCGACAGGGCGGCGGGATCGCTCTGATACTGCGGCGAGGCCTCGAGCACGACGCGATACTGGTTGGCCTGCGCGTAGATCGTCGAGATCTGTCGCTGGCCGAAGGCGTCGTTGAGGGCGTCGTTGATCGACTGCATCGACACGCCGAGCCGGCCGGCCATCTCGCGGTCGACGCGCACCATCGCGCGCAGGCCGCCTTCCTGGGCCTCGGAAACGACCTCGCGCAGCACGGGCGAGGACTTGAGGTGCTCGGCGAGCTTGGTCGACCAGGTCGCCACGTCGTTCTCGTCGCTGCCGACCAGCGTGTACTGGTATTGGGCCCGGCTGATGCGCGTGCTGATCTGCACGTCCTGGGCAGGCTGGAAGAACACCGTGACGCCGGGGATGACGCCGACCCTGCCTCTCAAGCGATCCATGACGGCGGTGACGTCGGACTTGCGCTGGTCGCGGGGTTTCAGGATGATCTTGAGGTGCCCGGCGTTGGGCGTGATGTTGATGGTGCTGACGCCCACGACCGACACGACACCGGAGACGTCGGGGTCCTCGCGGACGGCGTCGGCCGCAGCATCCTGCAGGCGCACCATCTCGTTGAAGGAGACCTCGGGACCGGCCTCCAGCACCGCCGTAACGAGCCCTGTGTCCTGCAGCGGCAGGAAGCCCTTGGGCACGACCGCATAGAGGCCGATGGTGATCACGAGGGTCGCCGCGGTGGTGAAGAGGGTGGCGGTCTCGTGGCGCAGCACCCACTCGAGGCTCCTGTGGTAGGCGGCGACGACCCGCTCGACGAGGTCATTGAAGAAATGGCCGATACGGCCCGTGCCGCCCGTCTGGCCCTCGTGACGCAGCATGCGCGAGCACATCATCGGCGTCAGCGTGAGGGACACGATCGCCGAGATGACGACGGCAATGGTCAGCGTGAGGGCGAACTCGCGGAACATGCGGCCCACGAGGCCCGTCATGAACAGCAGGGGGATGAACACGGCGATCAGCGACAGGGTGAGCGATATGACCGTGAAGCCGATCTCGCTCGCACCCTTCAAGGCCGCCTGCATGGGGCTCTCGCCCTTCTCCATGTGGCGGACGATGTTCTCGATCATGACGATGGCGTCGTCGACGACGAAGCCGGTGCCGATCGTCAGCGCCATCAGGGAGAGGTTGTCGAGCGAGAAGCCGCAGAACCACATGACGCCGAAGGTCGCCACCAGCGACACGGGCAGCGCCACGCCGGCGATGATGGTGGCGCGGATGGTGCGCAGGAACAGCAGCACGACCAGAACGACTAGGCCCACGCTCAGCATCAGCGTGAACTGCACGTCGTGAACGGAGGCGCGGATGGTGCCGGTGCGGTCGTGCACCACGGTGAGCGTGACGTCGCTCGGCATGGTGCGCTGCAGGCGCGGCAGCTCGGCCTTGATGCGCTGGACGGTCTCGATGACGTTGGCGCCCGGCTGGCGATGCACGTCGATGATGACGGCGGGCGTGTCCTGGTACCAGCCGCCCACCTTGGTGTTCTCGAGGCTCTCGACCACCTCGGCCACGTCCTTGAGGAGGACCGGGGCATTGTTGCGGTAAGTGATGATGACCGACTTGTAGGCCTCGGCACTGGTTATCTGGTCGTTGGCGCCGATGGTGTAGGACTGATGCGTGCCGTCGAGTGAGCCCTTGGGGCCGGCGACGTTGGCGGCCGTGATGGCGTTGCGCAGGTCCGACATGGAGAGACCGTAGGCGGCGAGCCGGGCGAGGTCGGCCTGGATGCGCACGGCGGGCTTGATGCCGCCCTCGACCGAGACGTGCCCGACGCCGGCAACATTGCTCAGCCGCTGGGCCATCAGCGTGTCGGCGAGATCGGAGAGCTGGCGCAGCGAGATGGTGGGCGAGGTCAGCGCCAGCGTCACGATCGGCTGGTCGGCCGGGTTCACTTTTGCATAGGTCGGCGGGTAGGGCAGGTTGCGCGGCAGCGTCGAGCCCGCGGCGTTGATGGCGGACTGTACGTCCTGGGCGGCGGCATCGATGTCGCGGCTGAGCACGAACTGCAGCGTGATCTGGCTGATGCCGTAGGAGGAGGACGAGGTCATGCTGGCGAGCGCCGGGATCTGCCCGAGCTGGCGCTCAAGCGGCGCCGTCACCAGGTTGGCTGTCGTTTCGGGATTGGCACCCGGCAGCTGGGTCGTGACCTGGATGGTCGGGAAATCGACCTGAGGCAACGAGGAGACCGGCAGCCACCAGTAGCCGAGCACGCCGCCCAGCGTCACGGCAAAGCCCAGCAGCGTGGTGGCGATCGGACGCCTGATGAAGGGACTCGAGACGCTCATTGCGTGGTGCTGCCTTCAGCCTGGCGCAGATCGGCCTCACGCGACCTGCCTGTCGCCTGGCCGCCCTTCTGGCCGGCGCCGGCGGCCTTGCAGGCCTCCGACAGCTTGGCCGCATTCTGCTGCAGGCAGGCGCGGATCTCCTTGCGCTCGACATCGGGGCAGAGCTTCTGGATGTCTGCGCCGCAGGCCGTGCGCATCTTCTCCCGCGCTTCCGACTTGGCGGCCGCGACCGGCGCCTGCTTGTCCGGCGCCGCGCCGTCGGGCTGCTTCTCCTCGGGCAGGACGATGCGGGCGCCGTCCTTGAGGCGGGGGAAGCCCGTGGTTACGACCCGCTCTGTGGCGGCGATGCCCTTGGTGACGACGGCCGTGGTCTCGTTCTGCTGGCTCACCGTGATCGGCCGCAGGCTGACGCGCTGGTCGGGCTGGACGACGTAGGCGAACGTGCCGTTGGGTCCGCGCTGCACGGCGGGCGTCGGAATGGTCACGACCTGCGGCAGCATCTCGACCAGGACGCGCACGTTGACGAACTGGCCAGGCCACAGCTGCAGCGACGTATTGGGGAACTCCGCCTTCATGCGCACGGTGCCGGTGGTCTGATCGACCTGGTTGTCGACGACCTGCAGCATGCCGCGGTCGAGCGCGGTCTTGCCGTCGGGGGCAAGGGCCTCGACCGACACGGGTCCCCGCGCCTGCGCCGCGTTGATCTGGGCGAGCTGCTGCTGGGGAAGCGTGAAGACGACGGCGATGGGGCGAACCTCGGTGATCATCACGATGCCGACGTCGGAGGCGCGCACGAGGTTGCCCTCGTCGACCATGCGGATGCCGGTGCGGCCGTCGATCGGCGCGGTGATCGTCGTGTAGTCGAGGAAGGCCTTGGCGTTGGCGATGGTTGCATCGTCGAGCTTGATCTGGGCGGTGAACTGCGCCACCAGCGCACGCTGTGTGTCGATAGTCTTCTGGGCGATGACATTGCCGCCAAGCGACGTATAGCGCTCGAGGTCGCGCTGGGCGTTGGCGAGCTGCGCCTCGTCGAGGGCCTTCTTGGCCAGGGCCTGGTCGAGCTGGGCCTGATAGGTGGCGGGATCGATCAGCGCCAGCACGTCGCCGCGCTTCACGTCCTGCCCTTCCCTAAACTTGATCGCGACGATTCGGCCGTCGACCTGCGGGCGGACAGTGACCGTGTTGCGCGCCTTGGCCGTGCCGACGCCGTTGAGGTGCACGGGAACATCGGCGACCCGGGCCGGCGCATCGATGACGGGGACCGGTCCGTCGCCGCCCTTGGCACGCTTGCCGGACGCCTGCTTCTGCACCCCCGGCATTACCGTCACGTACGCGACGATGGCGGTGGTCGCGGCAATCACGCCGTAAACGAGAACTCGGTTGAGCAGCCTGGCCACCTTGGCGTCCTTTCCATACGAACGGCAGGGGTTGGCTGCCCAACTGCCCGACATCGTGGTGCCCCCCACCGGAGCGCACCAACATCTAACGCGAGAGCAGGGCTCGAACCGTCGCCATCCCCCGGCGGTCCCGATTGCTTACTTTGTCACGGGAAATGCGGCGCGGCTGCTTATCTTTTGGCAATTGTTGAACGCCGCAGGGGCGGGCGATGGGGGCCGCCTCAAAGCAAAGGCCGGGGCGAGGGTAGCCCCCGCCCCGGCCCATCCGCCGCCGATGCTCAGAGATCAGCTTTTCTCCTTCGCCCTCGCAGCGGCCCGCTCTTCCCTTGCGGCCTTGCAGTTGTCCGACAGCTGCGTCTCGTGCGATGTGAGGCAGGCGCGCATGGCACCCTTGGCGCGCTCGACGTTGGCGCAGAACTTCTGCGCATCGGCGGCGCAGGCGGCGCGGAACTTGGCGCGCGCCTCCTCCTTGGCCGAATCCGGCGTCGCGCTCTGGGCGAGCGCGGTCACGGGCAGGGAGGCCAGCATCAGGAGGGCACCGCAAGTCTTGAGGTTCATCTCTTTGTCTCCAGGTATGGCGTGTCGGCCCATAGACGAGAGGCGACGACCATCTCCGTCGCGAAGCGCGGTGCTTGTTCGCAGAGACGCGAAAGGGCCGCCTTGCGGGCGGCCCTTTGCTGACCGGAAACCCGGGCGGTCGACTTACGAATGCAGGCCGTCGACGCAGACGGTCGCCAGGCCTTTGAAGTTCGGGCGCGACTTGTAGACCATCTCGACGCTGTCGATGGCGCGGTCACGGCCCTTGAGATCGAGCGGTGCGGTCTGGCTGCCGGCGCGGATGTGCTTGCGCACGGGGATGTCGTCGGGCGCACCATTGGCGTACACGACCTTGAGATCGAGCATCTCCACGTCGTTGCCCCGCGCCTTGAGCCGGATCGCGCGGAACCGGCCTTCCTTGCGGCCGACCTTGATGACGTCGCGGTCCTTGCCGATGAACGAAACCTTGCGGCAGCCGAGCTCGCTCCAAGCGGGGCCGCGCTTCTGCGCCATGGCGTCCGACGCGATCAGGCCGCTGCAGGCGAGCAGGGTCGCGAGTGCGACCGCTTTCTTGTAACCAGACATAGGCACCTCCACTTTGGATTCTCGTTGACTTCACGCAGGACTGACGACCCGCGGAAACGACTGTCTCCGTTGTTGGCTGATTGCATCATGTCGGGTCGGGAACTCGAGGGGCCGCTTGCTGCGGCCCCTCGATGCAAAGAAGCTTACTGCAGACCTTCCACGCACACGTTCGCGGAGCTGATGCGCTGCTTGGCGACCATCTCGAGCGGGTTGAGGTTGGTGCGATAGGCCATGTCGATCCGGTCGATGGAGCGCTCCCAGCCCTTCAGGTCGAGCGGACGCGTGCGTTCGCCCTCTCTGATGAAGTGCTTCACCTCGAGGTTGTCGGGCTCGCCATTGGTGTAGATGACCCGGAGGTTGAGCACCTCGACGCCGGCGCCGCGCACGTGCAGGCGGATTGCCTTGAAGCGGCCCTCGCGGCGGCCGACTCGGATCGAGTCGCGGTCCTTGCCGAGGAGCGCGACCTGCTGGCAGCCGAGCTCGACCCAGTCGCGGCCGCCGGCGCTCGGGCCGGGTCCGGGGGGCGGGCCGGGAGGTCCGCGGCGGGACGGCTCACCGAAGACCCGGATCACCGCTTCTCCACGAAAATCCGGCCGCGATCGGTAAACCATCTCGATGCGGCGGATGAAGCTGCGTTCGCCTCTGAGATCAAGTGGAAGCGAATCGCCTTGCCGGATCAGCCTGTCGACGCGGAAATCCTCGCCGAAGCCGTTGTGGTAGACCAGCCGGATAGACATCATGTGCACGTCGTTCCGGTCGGCGACGAACCGAAGCTGGCGGAATCTGCGCTCGCGATACCAGTCTTCGCCGTGAGCGACGTTGATCACGTCGCGATCGACCCGAAAGCCTACCTCCTTCTCGCCGAGCAGGACCCAATCCGGATCGAAGCCACCGCGTCGACCCTCGCGCTCAGAGCGGCGGTCGTCGTCCCGGTCCCGTCGCTGGGCCATCGCGTCCGTCGCGATCACGCCGGCCAGAACCAGCGCACCGGCCAGCGCTGCGGCCACTTGCCTTAGATACATCGTCATCTCCCTGATCGTGGTGCGAACGCACCAACCCCGATGATTGCGCAGCTTTCTGCCGCCATCGCGGCGCGAACATGGCTGACTCTTGTCGGATTTCCCAACGCCGCCTGAACGGACTTGCTCGGCACCGCTCGCGTGCGCTGTGGCAACCCTTTGAAATGACTGATTGCAACCGAAGCGTGCAGCATGCGGCAAAGTGCCGTCCGACGCGCCACTGCCTCCAGTCCTCGGTGTCGAAGCCGGCCGTGGAGCGAGGGTGAAAAGCCGAGAGACCGTCGGTCCCGTGGATGGTTAGCTGAACCGTTATTGCAGCTGACAGATCATTTGATCGCCATGACAGATCGGTTGACCAAATTTTGCGGGTTGCCGAGCGCGCGGCCTCCGCTCCTGTATGCTCCCGGGCGCAGGGTCGAGGCGGTGTCACAATCGAAAGCGGTACAAGGCGTCATTGCGAATGCATTGTGCCGCATTTGGGCCGCATCGGGGCTGCAAGTTGGCAACGCATTTGGCGTGCGCAGGCGGTGCTTAGGGGGCGCACCCACTCAACTCGAAATGCTCAATCTGAGATGGAGAAGCGAATGAGCGCACGCATTCCGGGCCTTGTCCTCGCAGCGGCGGTTTCGGCGGGCCTGTCGATCCCAATGTCCAGTCCGTCGGCAGCGCAGGACTTCCCCTCCCGACCCATCGAGTTCATCGTGCCCTGGGGACCGGGCGGCGGCGCCGACCAGGTTGCGCGCAAGCTCGCCAAGCTGATGGAGCCCAAACTCAAAGTGTCGCTGCCCGTCGTCAACGTACCCGGCGCCACGGGGCAGACCGGCCTCACCAAGATGCTGACCGCCCCGGCCGACGGCTACTCCATGTCGGTCTTCATCGGCGACACGTTCGCCCTGCAGGCCGCGCCGACGCTGCCGAAGTGGAAGATGGACGAGGTGAATGCGCTGGGCGTGGTCATCCAGCAGCCCTCGGCCTTCCTGGTGGCGGAGGGCGGCAAGTTCAAGGACTGGGCCGATGTCGAGAAGGCCGCCAAGACACAGACGATGCGCGTCGGCGTGACGGGCTTCGGCTCCAACGATGATCTCACCGTCAACTTCCTCGCCAAGAAGGGCTTGAAGTTCGTGAGCGTTCCCTTCCCCAAGCCCGGCGAGCGCTACTCGGCGATCCTCGGCGGACACGCCGAAGTGCTCTACGAGCAGATCGGGGACGTGCGCAACTTCGTCGACAACAAGCAGATGAAGCCGGTGATCATCTTCGCCGAGAAACGCGATCCCAACTTCCCGAACGTACCGACCTCGGTCGAGCTCGGCCACAAGGTCACGCTGCCGCAGTTCCGCGCAATCATGGTCAAGGCCGGCACCGACGCCAAGGTCGTCAAGAAGCTCGCCGATGCGCTCGCCGAGGCCGCCAAGGACCCCGAGTACGCAGCCTACCTCAAGGAGCAGTACGCCGACCCCAACAGCTTCGTGCCCGCGACCAAGACCAAGGCCTATCTCGACAACGAGCTCAAGGCCATGAAGCAGCTGATCGCCAGCTCCGGCGTCACCAAGGAGACGTCGACGCCGGCGCCGGTCGCGAAGTAGCCGCACAGGCCTGGGTTCCGGCGCAGCCGCGCCATGCCGTC
>JBGGME010000188.1:0-3508 GCA_041288195.1 Hyphomicrobiaceae bacterium | reverse complement strand
GGGATCTCCGCAAGCTCAGGATCGGCTTTGAGGCTTTCGAGCACGCTCCAGCCATCGAGGCCCGGCATCAGCACGTCGAGGGTGATGAGCATCGGCCGGAGCTCGCGGGCGAGTGCAAAGCCTTCCGCACCGTCCCGGGCGGTGACCACCTCGAAACCCTCACGCACGAGGAAACGCCGCATCAGATCGCGCACGGTCTCCTCGTCGTCGATGACCAGCACTCGGTGGCTAGCGCCGGGGCTGGCCCACGCGGCTGGCGCCGCGCTTTCGGCGGCCGCAGGCGAGGGCTGCGCAGCAGCGCCCGCCGGAATCCGGATCGTAAACCGGGACCCCGCACCCGGCGCGCTTTCGACCTCGATGTCGCCACCCATGAGCCGACAGAGCTTGCGACTGATCGCCAAGCCCAGGCCGGAGCCGCCATATCTGCGGGTCGTCGACGCGTCGGCCTGCGTGAATTCCTGGAACAGCCGGCCGATCTGCTCGGGTGTCATTCCGATGCCGGTATCCACCACGCTTACGACGAGCCAGTCCGCGTCGTCGCCCAGGTCGCGCCTCGCCTCCAGCACGACCTTGCCGCGCTCCGTGAACTTGCAGGCGTTACTCAACAGATTGAGCACGATCTGGCGCAACCGCATCGAGTCGGCCCGCAATCGACCCAGCTCGCCCACCACACGGACTTCGAACTGGTTACCGTTCCTGGCCGCCAGGGGCTCGGCGGTCTTTGCCACCTCCTCGAGCAGGGCCTCGAGCTCGATGTCCTCGAGGTTGAGCTCCAGCCTTCCCGCCTCGATCTTGGAGAGATCGAGAATCTCATTGATCAGGTGCAGGAGGTGATTGCCGGCACCGTGGATACGTCCGAGCGGCTCGACCAGGTCTTCCCCGCCCTCGTCCTCGGCATCATCCCTGAGCATCTCGGTGATACCGATGATCGCGTTCAGCGGTGTCCGGAGCTCGTGGCTCATGTTGGCGAGGAAGCCGGACTTGGCACGGCTCGCCACCTCCGCCTGCTCCTTGGCAGCCTGCAGCTCGATCTCAGCCTGCTTGCGCAGCGTGATGTCGCCCATCGATCCGGCTATGCGGTAGACCCGGCCACTCGCGTCGCGCAGCCCCAAGCCACGGTTCCGAATCCACACATAGCTCCCGTCAGCCCGGCGCACGCGACACTCCGAACGATAGTACGGCTTGTCGCCGCGCAGATGCGCTATGAGCGCCTCGCGATCCAGTGCGCGTTCGTCCGGGTGGACAAGCTCTAGCCATTCGGCGGGCGTCATATCGCCCCGCTCCGCTTGCCGTCCAAGGAACTCATTGAAACGCGGCGAAATGAAGATCACGTTGCTCGCCGCATCCCAGTCCCATAGCGCCTCGTTCGAGCCGCGCATGGCCAGATCGTGGCGCTCGAGGCTCTCCCGAAGCGCCTCCTCGGTCCGCTTCAGCTCGGTGATGTCGAAATAGGTGAGCATCCGCCCACCGTCGGGCAGAACGATGCATTGGTGCTTCAGGATCGTGCCGTCGGCATGACGTATTTCGGTGGGACCGGTCCCGGCCCTAATTGCATCGATGCGGCTCCGGACGAATTCATCTCTCGACTGACCTTGCGTCTCGTAAACACCGCGATTGCTCAGATATATTGCCATCTCCTGTGCGGTCGGTCGCTTCGCAATCATTTCCTCAGGAAACTTCCAGAGCCGGCAGAGCGCCCGGTTCGCCAGCCGCACACGAAGCGTTTCGTCCATGAACAGGATGCCGTACTCGATCGTGTCGAGCACGGCTCGGAACTCCGAGAGGATCTGGTCCTTTGTGCGGCTGGCCTCCGCGAGCGCCTCTTCGCGCTGCTTCAGTTCGGTCACGTCCGTGAAGAGGCCCACAGTGCCGCCATCCTGGGTCCTGCGCTCGTTGACCTGGATCCAGCGACCGTTGTTCTGAGGATGCAGCAACGCTCCACCAGGGTTGCGATGCTGAGCAAGTCTTTGCTCAATCCATTCTTCAGGTCGCTGGGCCGCATCAGCGACGATGCCCCGCTCGACCACCGTCCTGATCATCTCTTCAAACTGCAGCCCCGGCCGGTAAACGTCGGCCATTCCGGGGTAAAGCTCACGAAAGCGCGAGTTGCACAGCACCATCCGATCATCGGCGTCGAACAGCCAGAAGCCTTCCCGAATGCTCTCGAGCGCATCCACGAGCCGCTGCTGGCTGGCGCGCAGCGCCTCGCCGGCTCGCTTGCGCTCGATGACCCGCCCCAGCTGGGCGCCGATATGCGCCATGATTTCCAAGAGCCGCTCGTCCGGCTCGACGTGCTCAGCGGCGAAGAATTCCAGAACGGCGGCGACCTCGCGCCCCACGAGCACAGGAAAACCAAAACTGGTCCTGACCACTATGTCGACCGCGGCCTTCGCCCGCGGAAAATTTGGGTCCGTGGCGAGATCGGTGATCCACACCGGCTTGCCGCTCGCCAGGACCTGCCCCGGCAAGCCGATGCCGGGAGCGAACCGGATGCTTTCGCTGATCCTGCGGAATGAGGTAAATCGCTCGGCGTCATCGAGGTGCCAGAGCGTCGTCGGCACGAGCTCCCCGGTTCCGTCGTCGGCGAGCATATAGACGTGCCCTACGGGCCAGCCGGTGTGGTCGCAGACCCGGTCCAGACAAAATTGCATAGCCTCCTCGACAGTCACGGCTTCATTGGCCGCGACGGCGATCGCCTGCAACAGCTCGACGAAGCTCGTCTCCTCACCGAGCGCGAGCTCGGCCTTCTTGCGCTCCGTGTTATCGCTCCACGAGCCCACGACCTCGAGCGGCGCTCCGCCTTCGTCCCGGACGAGCCGCATCTCGTCCACGACCCAGCTGTATCCCCCGTCCTTGCGGCGAAAGCGGTACTCGTAGAGAAGGCGGCCGGTCTCAAGCACCTTGGCGAAGGCGTCCAGCAGACGGGGCAGATCATCGTGATGCACCCGCTGCAGCCAGAAATCGGCGTTCTCCAGATATTCGCGCGGCTCGTAACCGAACACCTCGCGTAGGTTCTCGCTTACGAAGGTTGGCCTGTAGTCCCCTGTTGCTTCGAAGGCGTAGAGCACCGCAGGTGACGAGATCAGCCGACGAGTGAGAAGGGCCTGACTGCTCCAGACCGCCTGTTCGGCGCGCTTGACGTCCGTAATATCGAGGCTGATGCCATCCCAGATCAGGTCGCCGTTGCCACCATGCCTCGGGGTCGCCAGCGAGCGGAACCACCGCCACTCCTCCCCTTCCGTCATCACGCGGCAGTCGACCGCTAGCGGCGCTATTTCAGCGGCAGAGCGCACGAGCGCGGCTTCCCAAAGTGTCCGATCGTCATGGTGGACGGCCTGGAACAGTACGGAAGCTTCACGTATCGGATCTCTCAAATAACCGAGTTGCCGTTCAGCCTTCTTGCTGAAGTAAGGATAGATGACGCTTCCGTCGGAGTGAAGAATTCTTCGCCAGACGATGCCCGGGAGATTGTCCGCGATTCCTTCCAGCTGCGCTCTAGTGTCGCGCA
>JBGGME010000187.1:0-21570 GCA_041288195.1 Hyphomicrobiaceae bacterium | reverse complement strand
CGGCGAAGAGCGCGAGCGATACCACCGTAGCTCGCAATGTCAGCGACGTCGGCATGGAGGTCACGCCATCCCTTGTGATCAGGCCGCGCGCTTGATGGCGAAGCTCTTGACGTAGTCCTCGGGCTTTGTCGGATCGAACTCCTTGCCCATCACCTTGAAGCTCTTCGACGTGGCGGCCGGCGGCGTCAGGCCGACCTCCTTCATGAACTTCGTGGTGTCGGTCGCTAGGAACACCTGCTTAGCGATGCCCGCGTCATCGACGTCACCTTTGATCTGACCCCAGCGCTTCATCTCCGTCATGATCCACACGGCAAACGATTCCCAGGGGAACGGATCGAAGTCGATCCGATCGGGCACATTGCGCACGTTGCCGAGACCGTCGGCAAAGGTGCCCGTCAGCACCTGCTCGACCACGGTCACCGGCTGGTTGAGATAGTTGGGCGGCGCGATGGCCTCGGCGATCTGCTTGCGGTTCTCCGGCTTTGCGGCAAACGCGGTGGCATCAATGATGGCCTTCAACAAGGCCGCATAGGTATTTGGAGTCTGCGTCACGAACTCCCTGGACGCGGCGAAGGCACAACAGGGGTGCCGGTCCCAGATGTCCTTCGACAGCACATGGATGAAGCCGACCCCGTCATACACGGCGCGCTGGTTCACCGGATCGGGGGCAAGAAACCCGTCGATGTTGTCGGCGCGCAGGTTGGCGACCATCTCGGGCGGCGGCACGGCCCGGATCTGGATGTCGGTGTCGGGGTCGAGCCCATGCTCGGCGACGTAGTAGCGCAAGAGGTAGTTGTGCATCGAGTAGTCGAAGGGGACCGCGAACTTGAAACCCTTCCAGGTCTTGGGATCGCGCTTGTCCTTGTGCTTGACGGAGAGCGTGATCGCCTGGCCGTTGATGTTCTCGACCGCTGGCATGGTGTAGGGGATCGGATTGGAGCCGACGCCCATTGTAATCGCGAGCGGCATTGGCGAGAGCATGTGGGCGGCGTCATATTCCTTGTTGAGGGTCTTGTCGCGGATAACGGCCCATCCCGCCGTCTTGACCACCTCCACGTTGAGGCCGTGCTTTGTGTAGAAGCCCATGGGGTGCGCCATGATGATGGGCGTAGCGCACGTGATCGGGATGAACCCGACCTTCAGGTCCTTCTTCTCGGGGGCGGCCTGCGCGAACACCTCGGTTGCGGTCCCTAGCGGGAAGAACTGCGATATTGCGGCTAGGGCCGTGGAGGCCCCGACGGTGCGCAGGAAAGCCCGGCGGCTGTCATCCTGCGGGAACAACGCGCGCAGTACGGTCGATTCGACGACTCGCGACAGACGAGCATCCGTGGATGCCAGCACCTCGGCGTCGTGCTCGGCGTCGCTGGCGTGGGCGCCGCAGCTGCAGCCGCCCTTGCGCAAAGCCCGACCGGCGTTCAGAGGATCGTCGAAACTCATGGCCCGCCACCTTTCAACCGCATAGCAGCAACCGGCGCGAGCACTTGTGCGGATCGCGCCACCAACGGATCGGTTAATGGGAGCAATCGCCGTGCCAGCAGAACGACAGCGGAAAATCCATGCCAATCCAATAGCTTCCACGTGAACGGCTGGGATGGTGACGGCATCGCCGACAACCGCGGTCACGGCAATTGCACAGCTTGAATGCAAATGCCGACAAGATGTGCTGCTCGCGTTCGAGCCGATCGCTTATCGCGGCGGCAAGGGCGGCATCTGCGGCTTCGGTTGATCGAGATCAAATGAAGGGGTGCCGGCGAGCGCCATAAGTCCGCGTCGAGAGTCCTTTCGACATCCGGGAGATGGGCGTGCGCAGGCGAATTGCCGTATCCGTGACCGCAGCGGCGGCTGCTCTTGTGTCGGCCGTTTCAGCCCCGGCCTTCGCCCAGCCCGCAAGCGCGGAACGGGGACGCGAGCTGTCGCAGCGCCTGTGCACCAATTGCCATGTCGTCGATGCGCGCGCAGGTGGACCCGTGCGCGTCGATGTTCCAACGTTTGCGACGATCGCCGCGCGTCCGGACGTCAATGGGGAGAAGATCGCCGGCGCCATCATCATTCCGCATCCGGCCATGCCCGGGGTGCAGCTGACGGTGCCGGAGATCCGTGACATCGTCGCCTACATCCTTTCGCTCAAAACACAGAAGTGACCACTCTCACTTCCTCTCCGGGGCAAGGCTGGAGAGATAGCTGAGCAGGGCCTCGATCTCCCGTGGAGTGAACGTGAACTCCGGCATCGCCGGGTGACCGGTGACGATGCCTTCGGCCAGCGCCTCGGCGAGATGATCCACAGGATAGCGTTTGGGCAGCTCACGGAATGGCGGCGCGAGCCCCATCGGGCTTTCGCCCTCGCGCTTGATGGCATGGCAGCGTGCACAGAGCCTCTGGGCAATGGCTTCGCCGCGACTTTCCGGCGAGGACTGCGCAACCGCCGGCGCATGCCACGCCGCACTCGCCGCGAGCAGACCGCCAATCGCCACAGACACCGCCTTCAACCGCATGGAAACCCCCTCGATTCTGCTTCGGTGCACCCAAGCAGATAGCGGCAGGCCGGGGCTTGACGGAGGTCAAGGTCCCACACCCCGTTGCGGTGCTGAAGATCGGTGCCGAAGCACGCGCACCGTCCACTTTGGCGCCAAAACGGCGTAGTACATACCCGGATAATAGCAGTCCGGGCCTTGGGTTCAGACGCATGCAGAAGCCGTTCGACCAGGACAAGACAAAGGGCGCCAGCACAGCTTCTACGCCTGAGTGGCGGCTATGGCTGGCGGAGTTCGTCCGCTCCCGGCCGCTTGCCGTCGTTGCCGTGGCGCTGGTGTTGGCGGCGGGGCTGTTGTGGTGGCGCCTTGGCCGCGGTCCGGAGGTGGTCGCGGTGCCGGCAAGCGTCGGGACGGCAGTCGAGATCGTCTACGCGACAGGCTCTGTCGAGCCCGTGCGCTGGGCCAAGGTCACGAGCCTCGTCCGCAACCGCATCATCGAGATCTGTTACTGCGAGGGCAAGATCGTGGCCAAGGGCGACGTGCTGGCCCGCCTCGACGATAAGGAGCCGCGAGCGGCACTCGACGAGTTCCGAGCGCGCGAGGAGTTCGCAAAGCGCGAGATGGAGCGGGTGACCCAGCTCCTCGGGCGCGGCGCGGCGACCATCCAGACGCACGAGAAGTTGGGCATGGACCTGCGGCAGGTGCAGGCGCTGATCTCCGTGCAGATGGAAAAGCTTGCCTACTACACGATAACTGCCCCCATGGACGGGCTGGTGCTGCGGCGAGACGGAGAGGTCGGCGAAATCGCGGAGGCCGGACAGGTGCTGTTTCGGGTCGGCGTACCCAGGCCCCTGCAGATCGTGGCCGAGGTCAACGAGGTCGACATACCGCGTGTGGTCGTCGGCCAGACCGTGCTGCTGCGCACCGATGCATTCCTGGATCGGCGCCTCGAGGGAAGCGTGCGCGAAATCACGCCGATGGGCGACATCGTCACCAAGACCTACCGCATTCGCATCGCCCTGCCGGACGACACGCCGCTGATCGCCGGCATGAGCGTCGAGGCCAATATCATCACGCGCGAGAAGCCGAACGCTCTGCTCGTCCCTGCCGATGCCGTTCAGGAGGGGGCGGTATTCGTGACCGACGGCAACAGCCTCAGGCGGCGGACGGTGACGCTCGGCATCCGCGGTGCGCGGATGATAGAGGTGCTGTCGGGCCTGAAGCAGGGCGAGCGGGTCGCTTCGCCGACGCCGGTAGGGGCGGCCGATGGCCAACGCGTCCGTGTGGTCGCGCCGGCGAAATGAGAACGCTACGGCTCATCGTCTATATCGCGGTGACGCACGTCCGCTTCCGGCTGCGCCAGACCCTCGTGGCCATTGCCGGCGTCGCGACCGGCGTAGGCTTCTCGATCATGATGGCGGCCCTGATGGAGGGTTCGCAGCGGGATTTCATGCGGCAGCTGATCGACGCGCTGCCACACATCACCGTCTCCGACGACCTGCGCAAGCCGCCGACGCAGCCGGCGGAGGTCTACTTCGGTGCGGCACAGATACACGGCCTAACGCCCGAGATACGCCGCAAGGGCATCAAGAACCCGATGGCGATCATGGCGAGCCTCGAGAGCTGGGTGCCGGGTGCGGTTGCGCCGTCGGTAAAGACACAGGCGCTCATCCGCTATGCGGGACGCGACATCGGCGCCAGCGTGGTCGGCATTGATCCCCATCGCGAGCCGAAAGTGTCGGCGCTCGCCACCCAGATGCGCCTCGGGACGCTCGCCTCGCTCTACCGCGCCAACAACGCCATCATCCTCGGAGACCGCCTGGCCGAGAGGATCGGCGCACGTCGCGGTTCCAACCTGAGTGTTCAGGCAACCGAGGGCGTGCGTATCGATGCGCAGGTGGTTGGCACATTCCGCTCCGGCATCCGCGCTGTCGACGAAAGCACGGCCTATGTGCTGGTCAAGACCGGCCAGATCCTCTCCCACCAGACAGGCCTGGTGAACGAGTTGCGCATCCGCGTGACCGACCCGCTCGCGGCGGCCGGCGTGGCGCAACGCATCGAGCGGGAGACCGGCTACAAATCGGTTGCCTGGCAGGAGGCGCACGAGGACCTCCTCAGCGCCTTCGTGATCCGCAACGTCATCATGTACACCGTCGTCGGCGCGATCCTGCTGGTGGCGAGCTTCGGCACCTACAACATCATCTCGACCATCACGCACGAGAAGACGCGCGATATCGCCATCATGAAGTCCCTCGGCATCCGTGAGGCGGTGGTGCGGCGCATCTTCGTTCTGGAGGCGCTCGTGATCGGAGCCATCGGCGCACTCGCGGGATGGGCACTCGGCTACGCGTTGACGACCGCACTGGGCACGATCGAGATCAAAAACCCGATGATCGACTCGACACGCCTGCCGCTCGTCTACTCCTTCCTGCACTATGCGCTCGCAGCGGGTGTGGCGTTGGCCTCGTCGCTGTTTGCGGGCTACTTCCCGGCGCGCAAGGCGTCGCGCGTGCACCCCGTCGATATCATTCGGGGGGCCACATGACCGGTCCCCAGGCAAGCGTGGTGCAGGAGCCCCTGCGCGCGGCCAGCGCGGCGCCTCTGATCGTCGCCGACGGCGTCACCCGCATCCTGCCTGGCGTGGTACCGACCACCTTGGTGCGCGACATCGACCTCACCATCGGCAGCAACGAGTTCGTGGCGATCACCGGCCCGTCCGGCTCCGGCAAGTCCTCGCTGCTCTACCTGCTCGGGCTGCTCGACCTGCCGACCACGGGTGAGGTGCGCATTCGCGGCCGAGCGACGGCGCACATGGACGAGGCCGAGCGCGCACTCACGCGATTGTCGATGCTGGGGTTCGTGTTCCAGTTCCACTTCCTTCTGCCGGAGTTCTCGGCGCTCGAGAACGTCATGCTGCCGATGCGAGCGCTGGCTGAGCTATCGGAAGACGCCATGCGCTCCCGCGCGCAATCCCTGCTCGCCGCGCTCGGGCTCGCCGACCACGCGCGCAAGCGGCCCGATCAGCTCTCCGGCGGGCAGCGGCAGCGCGTAGCCGTCGCTCGTGCACTTGCCAATGACCCGCCCCTCATTCTCGCCGACGAGCCGACCGGCTCGCTCGACTCGGCCTCGAGCGAGCAGGTGTTCCAGATTCTGCGCGACCTCGTCGACAAGGACGGCAAGACTGTCGTTGCCGTTACCCACGATCTCGATATCGCAGGGCGGACGGACCGGCAGATCCGCTTGGTCGATGGTAGGATCGCCTCGGACGAGCGGCGGTCCCGAGCACGAGCGGCAACGGAGGAATAGGGGCATGAAAATCGTCGTCGTGGGCGCCGGCATTCTGGGGGCCAGCACCGCCTATCATCTCGCACGCCAGGGCGCAGAGGTGACGCTGGTCGATCGGGCGGACGAGGGCCGCGCGACCGCGGCGGGCGCCGGCATCGTCTGTCCCTGGGGGGCGCCGGTCGAGGAACGCCCCCACTATGCCTTGCTTGCCGGGGGCGCTCGCTACTACCCCGAGCTGGTGGCCATGCTCCGTGAGGATGGCGAGCAGGACCTCGGCTATGCCCGCGTCGGTGGCCTCTACGTGCCTGAGGGTGCAGCCGAGCTCGAGGCCACCGAGCGGCGCCTGCGCGCCCGCGCTACGGAGGCCCCGGAGGCCGGGCAGATCGAGCGACTTGCCCCTTCTGACGCCCGCAAGCTGTTCCCGCCGCTTCGCTCGGAGCAGCCAGGGCTCTTCGTGTCGGGCGGCGCCCGTGTCGATGGTCGCCTGATGGCGATGGCCCTGGAGCGCGCTGCCGTCCGCCGGGGAGCGCGATCGGTGCGGGGCTCGGCCGAGCTTGTCCTGCGCGGGAGCCGCGTGAAGGGAGTACACGTCGATGATCAGGCAATCGAGGCCGATTGCGTGGTCGTTGCGGCGGGTGCCTGGGCACCGGCGCTGCTCGCGCCCGTCGGCGTCCGGTTGGCCGTGGAGCCGCAGCGCGGCCAGATCATTCATTTGCGCCTGCCGGGCACCGATACATCGCGTTGGCCCGTGCTGCTGCCGCTCAGCAGCTACTATCTCCTGGCATTCGACGATGCGCGCGTCGTCATCGGCGCCACCCGCGAGTTCAAGTCGGGCTTCGACTACCGCTTCACGGCCGGTGGGGTGGCCGAGGTACTCAACGCCGGGCTCGCCGTCGCGCCGGGCCTCGCCTCCTGGACGCTGCACGAGGTCCGCGTTGGCTTCCGCCCGCTCGCGACCGACAACCGGCCCGTGCTGGGGACAGTGCCGGGGGTAGAAGGACTGCTGATCGGCAACGGTCTTGGACCCAGCGGGCTTACGATCGGCCCGTATGCGGGGGGCCAGCTCGCAAAGGCCGCACTCGGCCAGCCGACAGATCTTTCACTTGGCGACTACGCGCCGCTGCGTCAGGACACCTGAGTTCAAACGGGAAAACGTCCCTTCGTGGCCTGGACCGACTCGAGCGAGATTGCGTTCGGGCAGTAGGTCTTCCACGCCGGGTCCTCGGGGTGCGCGGCGAGGTCCTTTCGGCACACGCCCTTGTCGGCGCAGCAAGAGCACGTTCTTTCGAGATCGCGCATCAGCCCTCGTGCCAACCGCTCTGCATCGTCCCTGGTGATCCCCAAGGCGTGCATGCGCTCGTAGAGAAGATCGGCGGCTCCCGGTCCGTGCGCGGCAAGGTCTTCGAGGTCCCGCGCGCTCATGCCAAATTCGCCCGCGAGCCGCTCCAGCTCGTGGCGGTCGAGGCCTCCAAGCTCATCGCGCGCCTGCCACCAGTCGCGCAACCGGGCGAGAAAGCGATCGGCAATGCCGGTAACAGCGATGTTCGTTGAGTCGGTGCGTGCGCTCGGCATGGCTTTCTCCCTTTTCCCTGATCAGAATTGCAGAAGTCGGGCTCTCCCGTTTGATCGAGATCAAACGGTCCTACCCCCACCGCCGGCTAGAGCCGTGGCATTTCGCCGTCCCCCTTGGACGTGCCCGGCTGGCGCGCGGTGAACTCGTGCGTCTGGACCGTATGCGCGGTATGCCGCAACAGAACCCGCGATGCGCGACGCTGACGGCCAAAGTCCGGCGCGCTCACAAACAGCGCGACCGCCCCGCTGCGCAGGTGCTCGGCGAGTCCTCCGAAGAGATCGGGCAGAAGCCAGCCATGCCTCGGGGCGACGCCGTCGTTTGGCGGCCTGCCGTAGTCGAGCAAGGTGTTGAGGAGCTGACCGTCGGTGGCCACCAGGTCGAAGCTCGCAAGATCGGAGCCTAGAACCTTGAACTCGCCGGCGCGCGAGCGGATTGCTTCGCTATCGGTTGCGAAATCCTGCATGGCGGAAGGTGTGCCGATCATGCACGTCTCTGCGAGGATCGCGCCATTGCCGAGCTCGTTCAGCGCGTTCGCGAGACCCCTGCTCTCGTAGAACACGCCGACGGCGAAGCGGAACATGTTGCTGGCGTCATCCATGGGCGTGCGCCCCGCGTCCCGGCCTCGCCCCGCAATCGCACCCGGCAAGCATCGTGAGCCCCCCTCGGCTCGGATCGTCACGCGGGGGCTCACAGGTCGTTGCCGCCTTCCGCAAGCTCCTCGAGGGCCTCAGTATCGACGAGCAGAACCCGCGCGCTTTGCGCCAGGTCAATAATCCCGCGATGGCGCAACTTGGTGAACGTGCGGCTGACGGTCTCGATGGTAAGGCCCAGGAAGTCACCGATATCGGCGCGCGTCATCGGCAGATCGATGACGCTGGCATCCTGGCCGCGGCGCTTGGCGCGGCGCGACATGGCGAGGAGGAATGCCGCAACGCGCTCGGCGGCGCTGCGCTGACCGGTGGTGAGAAGCAGGTCGTGAGCGGCAGCCAGCTCGTTGGAAATCGCCTCGTAGAGCCTGAGGCCCAGCGCCGCGTCATGGCGCGCTGAATGCTGCACGGTGCTCCAGGACAGCAGCCGCAGCTGGGCCGGTTTGGTGGCCTGGGCGTTGAACTGGTACTCGGGAAGCGATCCGAAGCCGATGAGGTCGCCAGGATAGGCGAAGCCCAATACCTGGCGACGGCCATCCGGCATGACCTTGTAGAGGCAGATCGCGCCGCGCTCGACGCGGAAGAGATGCGTCCTGACATCGCCCTCGGCGAAGACATGCTCCTTGGCGTCCACGGTCCGCACTGGGGCTCGCGAGAACTGCTCGTCGAGGGTCAGAGGCGGCGGCGACCGCCACTCTCCCGTCACGGCTGCGGGGCGGGCGATCGGCTGGCTCGTGGAAACGACTGAGGTCAGCATTGTTGGTTTCCTGTGTTGCTTGCCCGGCAGGAAACCAATGGCGTGCTGCAGACGTTCACCTGCTGCGAAAGAAATTGTAAGAATTTGTAACGGCACACTGGATGACCGGCACACTGGGTGCCGCTGCCGAAGCCTTTCGTTGACGTGTGTCAAGGTACGGTGCGGACGCTCGCGATAGGGACAACGCCAGTATCGGACGGGCGTCTGCCCCGCGCATTGGAGGTCAACTTGTACAAGCATATCCTTATTGCGACCGATGGGTCGGAGCTGGCCGGCAAGGCCGTATCCGCGGGCCTGACGCTCGCCAAGGCGCTCGGCGCCAAGGTCACTGCCGTCAACGCCACGGAGCCGTGGACGGCCATGGTGACGGGGGAGGCGGCGCTAGCCTTTCCGATCGAGGAATACGAGAAGAGCTCCGCCGAGAATGCCGCCAAGATCCTCACCGAGGTGACGGACGCCGCAAAGAAGCAGGGCGTCACCTGCGACACGGCTCACGTCAACGACTTCCCGGCCGAGGCCATCATCGAGACGGTGAAGGCCAAAGGCTGTGATCTGATCGTCATGTCCTCTCACGGACGACGAGGCCTCGCCCGCGTCCTGCTCGGGAGCCAGGCGATGCGCGTGCTCACGCTGAGCACGGTGCCGGTCCTGATCTGTCGCTGAGGTGGGATGGACGTGAGCCGGCGCAACCGACGCTCCGGTCATCCATCGACAAGGCAAGCCGCAAGAGGGTATATCAACCGGCACACAAGATAGCCGAGGGATGCCCCAAAGCGAGCGGTTTGCGGATGACCAGCGCCAACGTCCAAATCCTCGTCGTCGATGACGATGCGGAAGTGCGACTCCTGCTCCGCAAGTGCCTGGAACGCGAGGGCTTCAAGGTCACGGAGGCGTGCGACGGCGCGCAAATGCGCACGGCCGTCGCGCAATTGCCGATCAACCTGATCACGCTCGATCTGACACTGGGCGGGGAGGACGGCCTCGACCTCGCCCGCGAGATCCGCGCCAGCCGCAACATCCCGATCATCATGATAACGGGCAAGGGCGACACCATCGACAGGGTGGTCGGCCTCGAGCTCGGTGCCGACGACTACATCGCCAAACCGTTCCAGCTGCGCGAAGTGCTGGCGCGCGTCCGCGCCGTCCTCAGGCGCTACGATGCAGGCGAGGCAACCCTCGCGCAGACGGCTCCGGTGCACGAGCGCTATGGCTTCGAGGAAATGGTGCTCGACATCACGGGCCGCGAGCTCACTCGCTCGGGCGGCACCTGCCCGGAGCTGACCACGGCCGAGTTCAATCTGCTCGAGATCTTCGTCAAGCGGCCGCACCGGGTTTTGTCGCGCGACAACATCATGGACCTGCTCAAGGGCCACGAATGGTCGCCGATCGACCGGTCGATCGACGCGCTGGTGGGGCGGCTGCGCAAGAAGATCGAGGCCGACCCGGAGCATCCGCGCCTGATCAAGACGGTGCGCGGCATCGGCTATGCCTTTACGGCGGACAGCAGGCGGCTCTAGTCGCTCTCGTCGCGGTCAGCGCGCGGCTCTGCGCAATTGCACATAGAGGGCGCCGGCGCCGCCATGGCGAACCGCGGCTTGCGTGTAACTCAGCACGATGGCGCGCATATCCGGCTCCTCCAGCCAGAGCGGTACGCTGCGTTTGATGACGCCGCGCTGCCGCTCGCCCAGCAGCTCGCCGAGGCCATCGGCGGGTTTGTCGCTGACACCCTTGCCGGTGATCACAAGCACGGTCCTGTGGCCTGCCGCATGCGCCCGCAAGAGGAAGGTGCGAAGCTCGGCGCGGGCGTCGCGCTGGCGCAGCCCATGCAGGTCGATGCGGGCGGCCACCTCCACTTTGCCTGATGCGATCTGGCGGGCCTTGCGGCGATCGAACTCGGCAAGCGGCGCCGCAGTGACTTTCGGAGGCGCAGCACGACGGGGCGCAGTCGATGGTGGCGGCGACGTGCGAGGGGCGTGCGGCGGCGCTGCTCTCGGGGAAAGTGGCTCGCCTGTCGAGTCGGCAGACGCTTCTTGGACTGCCGTCACCCTCGGCTTGGCTTTGACCGGATCGAGAGCGCGGGTCGCGTGCTTCCAGAGCTTTGCCTCGTCGTCGGTGACGGCGCGGCCGCCGCCGGGCGGCTTACGGCCGGCGCTGCTCATTGCCGGGCCTTCTCGGGGGAACTTGGTGCCGCCTCGGCGCGCGCCGGCATGTCATTGGGAACGAGCACCGTGAACTTCGTCGGGTGCTTGGTGACCCCCGCGAGCCTGCCGGCGGCATCGCCGGAGCCGAAGTAGATGTCCCCCCGCTCGGGTCCCTTGATGGCGGAACCTACGTCCTGGGCAACCATGAGCCGGCGCAGCCCGGTGCTCTTGCCAACATGACCCATGCCCTCCGCGTTGACGAAGATGGGCAACCCGAGCGTATGGTGGCTCGGGTCGACGGCCAGGCTGCGGCCGGGGGTGAGCTGGACCTGCATGGCCCCCATGGGACCCTTGGCGTCGGGGCCTTTCAACTCGCGAAAGAACACGTAGGAGGCGTTCTGCCACATGACCTGCTTGCCGCGCTCGGGATCGGCGCGCAGCCAGTTCTTGAGCGCCCCCATGGACACCTTGTCGGCAGCCAGCAGGCCCTTCTCGATCAGGTAGCGGCCGATGGAGCTGTAGGGGTGGCCGTTCTTGCCGTCGTAGTGCACGCGGATCGAGGTGCCGTCGGTGAGCTTGACCCGGCCCGACCCTTGAATGTGCAGGAAGAACACGTCGACGGGATCGGCGAAGTAGACGAGCTCGAGCTGCTGGCCCTTGAGTGCGCCCTGCTCGATGACGGCGCGCGTCGCAAAGGGCTCCACGCCCTTCTCGGTCTTGCGACCATGCGTGAGGCTGTTGCCCACGGTCGCCCGGGCGGTCTCGTCGACCAAGGTCACAAGGTCGGAGGGGCGTTTGTGGATCGGCGTCTGGAACTCGCCCTGCGGCGTGCGCGAACCCTTCATGACGGGCTCGTAGTAGCCGGTAAGCAAGCCCGATGGGCCCTTGTGGGAGAGGGTATTCGGCGTGAAGTACTGCTCGAAGAAGGCTTTGGCGGCTGCTTTCGTCATCGGGCCGGGAAGACGGCTTGCCGCGGTACAGGCTGCCGCGAGCCCCGCGGGGGGAGGCGGCAGCTTGTCGAGGGACGTGCGCTCGCGCGTGGCGGCAAGCACACGATCACACGACTTGAGAAACGTCTTGAGGGCGGCCGCGTGGTCGTCCTCTTCCCAGCCGGGGACCTGAGAGAAGGAGAGCGGCTTGAAGGAGACGTCCGTCTTCATGCGCTGGGCTGCAGGCTGCTTGGAGGGAGGGCTGGCGAAGGCAGGCATCACCACGCCGCCGATAGCAGCAGCAGCAACGGCGAGCATGGAACGCCGAAGCACCGTACGCGACAGCAAGGCGCGTTCCCCTTATGCAAGCCCTCGGTCTCCGCGGCCCCCAGCCCGGCTAGTTGGCGGGCTGCGTGGCAACCAGCTTCCAGTTCGGGTCTCGCGAGTCGACCTCGCGCGCAAACGTCCAGATGTCGGTGACCTCTTTAATGCGCTTGGGGTCGCCGCTAGCGACCTCGCCGCCCCTATCGCGCGTGGCGGAGATCAGCTCGCTCACGAACTTGACAGTTACCTGCCCGGTCCGATTCTTGAGCTCGGCCTCGACGACATCGGCCGATTTGATGCCGACAAAGCTCTGATCGACCTGCTCGCCCCGGCTCTCGCGATCGCTGATAGCCTCCGCGAAGCCGTCGTACACCTCGCGGCTCAGTAGCCCCTTGAGGGTCTTGCGGTTGCCTTCGGCGAACGCGGTGACGATGATCTCGTAGGCGGCCCGGGCACCTTTGAGGAAGGAATCGGGATCGAAGGTCGCATCGGCGCGGACTATGTCGACGAGGCCGTTGGCGATGCCGGTGTTGCCCGCGGCCATGCCGCGAACCTTTTCCTCCACGTCGGCGCGAACCTGAGGCTCGGCGGCGGGCGGCCGCACGTCGGCGTCCTCCCGCTCATCACGTCGCGGGAGCGTGACCACCTTGTCCTGTCCGGCGAGCTTGCCGTTGCGCTGGCTCGCTTCCTGCTGAGCCTTGTAGCGCTCGTAGCGGGTCTGCTCCTGGCCGGTACGACGGCCGAGCACGCTGCGCAATTTCAGAAAGATCACGACCGCCAAGACGAGAAACAGTAGTGTGGATACGTCGATCCTGCCGTCCATCGCTGTGCTTTCGAGCCAGAGCCTCGAGCTACTGCATATAGGTTGCCCGGCCAGCTATACCCAGGCCCGCCGAAAAGGTTCCAGGAACCCGTCCGAGCGAGCCGCCGCCGCAAACCAAATCTTACGGCATTGCAAGGCACAAGCCAACCGGCACGACTTTGCTTATTCTGGCCTGAACACTCGAGGAACAGCCAATGCTGCGCGTTCTGCTTGGTTGCATTTTCGTTGCCCTGCCGCTCGTCGAGCTGGCGCTGCTGATCAAGACCGGTCAGCTGATCGGATTCTGGGCGACGATGGGCATCGTGGTGGGAACCGGCCTTCTGGGCGCCCATGTCCTGATGCGACAGAGCTGGACGACCATGCGGCGGATGCAGGAGGCGGTAGCCAAGGGGCAGCCGCCAGTCGCAGCCGTCGTCGACGGTGCGTTCCTTGTGGTTGCAGGCGCACTTCTCATCACCCCCGGCCTCATCAGCGATGCAGTGGCTATCCTGCTGTTGATACCACCGGTACGGCAGTTGGCGGCGCGGTGGCTCGTATACGCGATGATGCGGCGGGCGCAGGTGAGTGTGGGTGTGTTCCAAGCCGCAACGGAAGCGAGGGGGCCGCATGGACCCTCTCGCCCCCCGAGCGGGGAGGGCCCCGTCATCGAGGGCGAGTTCGAGCGCATGGACGAGAAGGCGACGGGGCCGCATCGCCGGATCGGGTCCGATGGAGTATGAGAGCAGACAGGGGCCCCACCTGCCGCTGCCCAGACGAGGAAACATCCCATGGCCGATCCCACCGACCCCGGCAACGCCAGCCCGCCTGCGGGCATGGCAGGTCCGCCCGTGCAAGTGAGGATCGTCGGCCAGTACATCAAAGACCTCTCGTTCGAGAACCCGAACGTGCGCAAGCTCATCGACGGCAGCGGCGAGAAACCGACCCTGCGCGTGGAGGTGAACGTCAACGCCACCAAGATGACCGACCGCGTCTACGAAAGCGCGATCGAGTTCAAGGCTGAGGCGACGAGCCCGGCCGGCGTGATCTACGACATGGAGCTCGCCTATGCCGGGCTGTTCGAGATCCAGAGCATACCCGAGCAGGCGCTGCAGCCGTTTCTGCTGATCAACTGTCCGTCGCTGCTGTTCCCGTTCCTGCGTCGCCTGGTGGCGGACCTGACACGGGAGGGGGGCTTCCCGCCGCTGCTGCTCGACCCGATCGACTTCGCAGGCCTCTTCATGCAGAGGCAGCAGCAGGCCGCCCAGGGCATCAAGCCGTCGGTGAATTGAGGGACCGGCTCGGCCCGCTCATGCCTCGCCGATGAACTCCAGCCAAAGCGGCTTGGAGCCAAGGGTCTTGACGAAGTCGCGGTGGGCCAATTCGGCTTCGGTGCTGAGTCGAGAACGCAGAGGTTGGGGGCGCGATTGCGCAGCAGCCCCGCGCTGCACAACGATGGCCTCCGATCCCGATTGCCCGCCGAGGCCAAGCGTCGCCTGCCGCTCGCCGAGCAGCTCGACGTAGACATTGGCGAGCAGCATGGAGTCGAGCAGCGCACCGTGCTTGGTGCGGGCCGAGAGGTCGATGCCGTAACGCTTGCACAGTGCATCGAGACTGTTGGGGCCGGCCGGATGGCGGCGGCGGGCAAGGACGAGCGTGTCGACCACGCGATCGAAGGTCAGCGGCGGCCGACCCGCGCGCGCAAGCTCGGCGTTGATAAAGGCAATGTCGAAGCCGGCGTTGTGGGCGACCAGCGGCGCCTCGTCCAGGAACTCGAGGAGCTCGTCGACGACGTCCTTGAAGAGCGACTTGTCCTTAAGGAAATCGCTGGTCAGGCCGTGCACCGCAATGGCGTCGCGGTGGATGTCACGCTCGGGATTGAGATAGCGGTGAAACTCGCGGCCGGTCGGGATGCGGTTGACGATCTCGATGCAGCCGAGCTCGATGAGGCGATCCCCGTTGGCGTGGTCGAGGCCCGTGGTCTCCGTGTCGATGACGATCTCGCGCAGCATTTTCCAGTCCCAGGCAATACGCGAGCACCTTTGTGGCTGCCCCTCTCCGCACGGGAAAAGGGGAATGTTCCAAGTCACGCCCAATATCTGGCATACGCAGCCGGCGGCCGACCTTTCAGCGATTCGACGATTCGATCGACCTGAGCATAGGTCTCCTCAAAGGTCCCGCCGGTGTCCACAACGAAATCGGCCTTCGCACGCTTATCGGCATCGGACATCTGGCGCGACAGCATCTGCTCGAGCTTCTCCAGCGACATGCCGGGCCGGCCCATCACACGGACACGCTGAGCCTCGGCAGGCGCGCTCACGACAATGACGGCGTCGACCCGGCGCTCGCCACCAGTCTCGAGCAGCAACGGGATCTCCAGCACCGCCATATCCGCGCCGCTCGACGCCTCGCGGCGCAGGAACTCGCGCTCGGCCTCGAACACCAGGGGATGCACGATGGCTTCGAGCCGCTTGAATTTGCCGGGCTCGGCCAGGAGGGCAGCGGCGAGCTTCTGGCGGTCGACCTTGCCGTCTGCGGTGGTGCCGGGAAATGCCGCCTCTATCGCGGGAACTGCGGCTCCCTCATAGAGCCTGTGTACCTCCGCATCCGCATCGCAAACGGGAATGCCGAGTGCCCGCAACCGGCCGGCCACGGTGGACTTGCCCATGCCGATGGAACCGGTGAGGCCTGCGACGAGCATCAGCGGCCCTCGATGTCGGCGACAATCAGAGCGCGCAGCTCGGGCGTCACCTCGGGCGTGACGCCGAACCACTTGGCAAAGCCGGGAACCGCCTGGTGCAGCAGCATGCCGAGGCCGTCCATGGCCGAAAGCCCGCGCTCGCGGGCGGCGGCAACCAGCGGCGTCACCAGCGGCACGTAGACGAGATCGGCGACAATGCACGCCCTGTCGAGCTGCTCGAGGGGCATGTCGAGCGCGGCCCCACCCTTCATGCCGAGCGAGGTGGCGTTGACAAGTATGCTTGCATCGCAAGAGCGGTCCATGCGGTCGCTCCAATCGTAGGGCTTCACGCGCGCGCCGAAGTGGCCCGCGACTGCGTCGGCGCGGGCACGAGTGCGATTGAAGACGCGGATCTCCTGGGCGCCAGCCTCCAGAAACGCATGGATGATGGCGCGGGCCGCACCGCCGGCGCCGAGCAAGGCTACGGCGCTTCCCTTGGCGTTGAAACGCGGATAGTTAGCGACGAGATCGTTCATGAAGCCGATGCCGTCGGTGTTCTCGGCCACCAGCCGATCGCCCTCGTACCAAAGCGTGTTGGCGGCGCCCATGGCGCGCGCGGCAGGCTTCTTCTCATCGGCGACAGCAAACGCCGTCTCCTTGTGCGGGATCGTCACATTGCAACCGGCGAGGCCCTCGGCGCGCATGCCGCGCAGGAAAGCGACGGCATCCTCGGGTTGGACGGGCCGCTTCACGTAGCTGCCGTCGATCCCGTACTTCTCGAGCCAATGGCCGTGGATCAGAGGCGAGCGCGAATGCGCGACGGGCCAGCCGATGATGCACGCGCGCTTTCCCGGCCCAGTCATACGTCGATCGCTCCGCGCGCTCTCAACTCGGCCAGCAGCGGCAGCAGCGGCAGGCCCAGAATGGTGAAATAGTCGCCCTCGATACGTTCGAACAGCTGAATGGCGGGCCCCTCGATCTCATAGGCTCCGACACTGCGCGTGACCCTGTCGCCGGCTACGGCCAGGTAGCGATCGAGAGCCATCGGACTGAAGTTTCGCAAGGTCAGGGTCGCAGTCTCCATGCATTGCCACACGGTTCGCCCCTCCTGCGCCAAAGCGACGGCGGTGAGCAGGTGATGGGTCGTGCCGCGCAGACGCAGCAGCTGAGCGCGTGCGGCAGCGACGTCGGGAGGCTTGTCGAACAGCTCTTCATCCAGGGCAAGAACCTGGTCCGCACCGATGACGACGGCACCGGCAATCCGCCCACTCACGGCCTCGCACTTCGCGCGGGCCAGAGTTTCGGCCACAGTCGCTGCACTAGGTTTCGGCGTCTGCGCGAGGAGCGTCCCCTTCAGGGCGGTCTCGTCGACGTCAGGGGGAACGACCCGAAACGTCAGGCCGGCGGCCTCCAGCAGGCGCCGGCGCGACGAGCTGCCCGAGGCGAGGACCAACTTCCGTTGGCCTGGCTCACTCATCGTCGCTTCCCGCCTGCTGGGCATCGCCGCCGGTCTCGTCGCGGTCGTGCAGGAGCCTGATGATGGTCGCCGCGGTCTCCTCCACGGAGCGGCGCGTCACATCGATGACGGGCCAACCGTGACGGGCGCAGAGCCGGCGCGTGTAGGCGAGCTCATTGGCGATCTGGCTGCGGTCGACGTAATCATCGAGATTGCGATCACCCAGGAAATGCACACGATTGCGCCGGATCTCGGCGATGCGTTCCGGGCTGGCGACCAAGCCGACGACGAAAGCGCGATGCGGCTTGGTCAATGCCTCCGGGGGATCGATGCCGGGCACCAGCGGCAGGTTGCAGGTCTTGTAGCCGCGCTGGGCGAGATAGATGCTCGTGGGCGTCTTGGAGGTGCGGGAGATGCCGAGAAGGATGATGTCGGCGGTGTTGAGGTCCTGCGGCAACTGGCCGTCGTCATGGGCCATGGTGAAGTTGAGCGCATCGATACGGCGAAAGTAGTCGGCGTCGACGAGGTGCTGGCCGGCGACGACTGGGGTTTGCGGGGCCCCGAGGTAGGACTCGAACACCTTCATGATCGGCTGCAACACATGCAGGGCCGGCACCTTGAGCTCGCGGCAGCGGCGCTCGATCTCCTCGATCAACTCCCGCTTGACGATCGTGTACAGGACGATGCCGGGCGACTGCTCCACCTCCTTCAATACCCGCTCGAGCTGCTTCATGGTGCGCACGAGGGGATGCACGTGCTCGATCGGGCGCACCTGCGAGTACTGCACGGCGGCCGCCTTGGCCATGGTGGTCAAGGTCTCGCCGGTGGCATCGGAGATCAGATGCAGATGGAAGTAGCTGGGCAGCACGTTGGGCATGTGTGGATAAAGACCAGAGTTCTCAACGGCTGCCAAGCCGAGCCGGGTTTGTTCCTCATCGCGTGTGCGGCTCTCAACAAAACAGCCCACAGGATGACCCGCCGGGGTTGCAGCGGAGGCCTCGGCCGGCTCCACGGGGACAACCGCGAAATGAGCGCCTCATTGGCGCCTGTCAACAGGTTGTGGGAGAGATGTAGCCGCAAACCGCATTGATTTTTCCTTGAAAGCCAGATGCTTGCGGGGCCTAGTGGCAGGCAAGGCAGAGGACACGCCAGGGGTCGAGGCACCGCTCCGGTCAACGCGCAACCTGTGCACAGGAAGGGGACAGTCGAGAATACCCGAAATCCAACGCCTAAGAGTCTTAGTAACAAGATTCAGATCTTTGGACTCTTGAAATGAAAGATCAGCGATGTCGTTGCCGCCAGAACCGGGCCCGCGCCACTTCCTGAGACCGTTCGCCGGCGAGGCGGTGTCGCCACCGCCAATCTGGCTGATGCGGCAGGCGGGGCGATACCTGCCCGAGTACCGGGCCGTGCGAACGAAAGCCGGCGGCTTCCTCGATCTTTGCTACGCGCCGGCGCTGGCGGCGGAGGTGACACTGCAGCCGATCCGGCGCTTCGGCTTCGACGCGGCGATCCTGTTCTCCGACATCCTCGTGGTGCCCGATGCGCTGGGCCAGAAGGTGGCCTTCGTCGAGGGTGAGGGGCCACGTCTCGACCCCGTGCGCAGCGCGTCGGATCTGCGGCGCTTGAGCCGGGACGCGACTCGGCCCAAGTTCGCGCTCGTCAGCGAAACGGTCGCGAGGTTGCGGCAGGATCTGCCGCGGGAGACGGCGCTCATCGGCTTTTGCGGCGCGCCGTGGACGGTGGCGAGCTACATGGTGGAGGGGCAGGGCTCGCCCGACCAGCGCGAGGCGAGGCTGTGGGCATATCGCGATCCGGTTGGTTTTGGACGATTGATCGATCTGCTGGTCGAGGCGTCGATCGAGTACCTGTCGGGCCAAGTGCAGGCCGGTGCCGACGTGCTGCAGATTTTCGATACATGGGCGGGCGCGTTGCCGCTTAGGGAGTTCGAGGCGTGGGTGGTGGCACCGACCCGGCGGATGGTGAGCGAGGTTCGCGGCAGGCATCCGGAGGTGCCGGTCATCGGCTTTCCGCGGGGAGCGGGGGGCAAGATCGAACGGTACGTGGCGGAGACGGGCGTGCAAGGCGTGGGGGCCGACACGGGCATGGAAGCGGAGCAGATGCGGATCCTCGCCCAATCGACGGGCGCGGTCGTACAGGGAAACCTCGATCCACTTGCACTCGTTGCCGGCGGAGAGGCGATTGAGCGACAGACAGTCGGACTACTGAAGGAGCTAGCCGGCGTGCCGTATATCTTCAACCTCGGCCACGGCATCGTGCCGGAGACGCCGCCGGAGCACGTGGGGCGGCTGGTGGAACTGGTGCGCGGCGGCGGAATCCGCTGAGGGTGGATACCGGGGACAAGCCCCGGTATGACTGGGCATGCTGCTTTGGCTGAAGGCGCTGCACGTGATTGCCGTCATCTCATGGATGGCGGGGCTGCTCTATCTGCCGCGACTTTTTGTCTACCACTGCGCAGCCGAGAAGGGCTCCAGGCAATCCGAGACCTTCAAGGTGATGGAGCATCGCCTGCTGCGCTTCATCATGAACCCCGCGATGATCGTGGTGTGGATCACGGGGCCGGTGCTGGCTTGGCAGCTCGGCGTCCACAAGGACGGATGGTTCATCGCCAAGCTCGGCCTGGTCGTGCTGCTGACGATCTTCCACCATGCTCTCGGCTACTGGCGGAAGGACTTTGCCGAAGACCGCAATGTGCAGGACGCACGGTTCTACCGGATCGCCAACGAGGTGCCGACGGTGCTGATGATCGGGATCGTGATCCTGGTGGTCGTCAAGCCGTTCTAGCGGGGGCTCCGAGACGGTGCTTGTCGCCGCTCTGAGGAGAACTCGTTGCGGGCTCTTTGTTTTTCCGCGAAGTATGCTATATATGCTGCGTCGACGCCTGCGGCCGAGGATAGGCAAGCGGGCGTGGCTCTCCCGTACCGCCGAAACCTGCGTGCCGCGAGAGCCGTGACATATCCGGAACGCCATTCGGCATCCCACCTTCCTTCCGGCTCCGCGCAATTCACCGTCCCACCTCCAAAGCGCCCGAGCCCATCCGGAGAGTTTCTTATGCAAGACGTTGTCAAGGAGATGAAACTCCAAGACCTCAAGGCCAAGAACCCGACGGAGCTCACGAGCTTCGCGGAAGAGGTCGGCGTCGAGAACGCCAGCGCCATGCGCAAGCAGGAGCTGATGTTCGCGATTCTCAAGCAGCTGGCCGCCAAGGAAACCGACATCATCGGCACGGGCGTGGTCGAGGTGCTGCAGGACGGCTTCGGCTTCCTGCGCTCGCCCGACGCCAACTACCTGCCGGGGCCAGATGACATCTACGTGTCACCCTCCCAGATCCGGCGCTTCGCGCTGAGGTCCGGCGATACGGTCGAAGGCCAGATCCGCGGGCCCAAGGAGGGCGAGCGCTACTTCGCCCTGCTCAAGGTCAACATGATCAACTTCGAGGACCCGGAGAAGCAGCGCCACAAGGTGCATTTCGACAACCTGACGCCGCTCTATCCGACCCAGTGGATGAAGCTGGAGACGGAAGACCCTACGATCAAGGATCTTTCGCCGCGCGTGATCGACATCGTCTCGCCGCTCGGCAAGGGGCAGCGCGCCCTGATCGTGGCGCAGCCGCGTACCGGCAAGACGGTGCTGCTGCAGAATATCGCCCACTCGATCACCGCCAATCACCCCGAGTGCTACCTGATCGTGCTGCTGATCGACGAGCGGCCCGAAGAGGTCACGGACATGCAGCGGTCGGTGAAGGGCGAGGTGATCTCCTCGACTTTCGACGAGCCGGCGACGCGCCACGTGCAGGTATCGGAGATGGTGATCGAAAAGGCCAAGCGCCTGGTCGAGCACAAGCGCGACGTGGTGATCCTGCTGGACTCCATCACGCGCCTGGGTCGCGCCTATAACACGGTGGTGCCGAGCTCGGGCAAGGTGCTGACGGGCGGCGTCGACTCCAACGCCCTGCAGCGGCCGAAGCGCTTCTTCGGCGCCGCGCGCAACATCGAGGAGGGCGGCTCGCTCACCATCATCGCCACGGCGCTGATCGATACCGGCAGCCGCATGGACGAGGTGATCTTCGAGGAGTTCAAGGGAACCGGCAACTCCGAGATCGTGCTCGACCGCAAGGTGTCGGACAAGCGGGTGTTCCCGGCCATCGACATCGCCCGCTCGGGCACGCGCAAGGAAGAGCTGCTGGTGCCGCCCGATCAGCTCAAGAAGATGTACGTGCTGCGGCGCATCCTCAACCCGATGGGCACGATGGACGCCATCGAGTTCCTCATCGACAAGCTGCGCTCGACCAAGAGCAACGGCGAGTTCTTCACCTCGATGAGCACGGGCAAGAACTAGGCGGCGCGGCTCGTCTGCCTGGACCATTTGCCGGCGCCTCGCTACTCCTTGCGGAGTGCGAGGCGCCTTTGTTTTGGGAGTGGAACGATGGGGACTTCCGATCTGCCGGTGGGAACGGCGCTGCCCGGTTGGACGGCGCGGGCTGCGCC
>JBGGME010000186.1:0-6189 GCA_041288195.1 Hyphomicrobiaceae bacterium | reverse complement strand
GTCAACGCCAAGGATTTCTCCCAGTATTTTGCGCGCCCCGTGCTGCAGATGCTGCTCAAGCAGCCCCTGCAGGCGGCCAACCGGCTCAGCCAGTTCGATGTCACGGCCACCGTCTCGGGCGGCGGACTGTCGGGGCAGGCGGGTGCCGTGCGGCACGGCATCTCGAAGGCGCTCACCTACTTCGAGCCCGAGCTGCGGCCCGTGCTCAAGAAGGGCGGCTTCCTGACGCGCGACAGCCGCGTGGTCGAGCGCAAGAAGTACGGCAAGATGAAAGCCCGCCGCAGCTTCCAGTTCTCCAAGCGCTAAGTCGGCACCTAACGGACACCAAGCCGAAGTTCGAAGACGGCTGAAATGAAGGTCGAGGCAGTAGAATAGGTAAACCATTACATAACTGCGGTTTCGACTTTTCAGTTTCTGGATTTTGGTTCGTTCCCATTGAATCCAAATCCGAAAGAGCACCAGTTTAGTTTCATTCACTGGTGTTTCTATTCTTGCCGGTGTGTTACCTCCTATCCGGCATGGCGATGGACGGTAAGGATGGGGCTCCCCCACGTTGCCGCCCTTTTGCTTGTGCGATGCGGGTTGTAGACTGTGGTTTGCCGCGCTCATGAACCATGATGGCGACGGCTAGCTCTCATCCACCGATACCTGACGCAGCTAGCGTTCGGGGGGACAGGTTTTCCACGCTCACCCGGATTGGTGATTGAGCTAGGCGATGTTTCACGTGAAACTTCAACGCTCTAACCACAACGAAGCGTTGTGCTGGATTCGAGCTACAACGTTGATTCAACTTCCTTTTTGATGCTTGTGGAATCTTGCATCCAATCCGAATCAGTGGTTACTCTGAGTCGATGTTTCACGTGAAACTACGCTGTGAAACAGAAAGGGACGGTTGCAGCCGCCCCTTTCCACGCATGGCATACGATTCTCGGTCGAGGGGCTGGCCTTTCTAGGGCCGGCCCTTCCTCTTGACGGAGATGCGAACGACGAGCCGTCCGATCTCCAGCATCAGGCGAATGGGTATCATTTCCCCATCTCCCAGTTGGAGCCTCTACTCCTATACGCGAGGCAGTCTGACGCGATTCGTGACAGTCGTCCCCGCACACCTGTGTCTTATGGGTCGCAGGGGTCGGGAAATGTTGTAATGGGCTTCACAGACTGTTCACAACTCGATTTCCGAGCCCGTAAACGTCCGACTTTCCACCGGCATTTTCAGGTGCCGAATTCGCCAAGCGCTGACGCAACGAGGTCGGCCTCTCACGGCTTGATGCCGTACCGCTCGACCTTGTCCCAGTCGACCAGCTGCACCGTATCGCTTGCGGCCGGCAGGTGGACGCGCCCACCGCTGACCTCCAGCGGCTCGCGCAGGAGCTGGTCGCGCATCATCAGGTAGAAGCTCTGCTCGGCCGGCACGAGCGGCGCCGTCAGCGCGCCTGAGAACTGCAAGCTGATCAGCGTGCCGAGCGCGCTCTCGGCGTACATGCCCGAGCACACGTTGGCGCCTTTCTCGCGGGCAAGGTCGGCGATGCGGCGCGCCTCGCTGATGCCGATCCTGCCGGGCTTGACGCTGAGCGCCTTGGCGCCGCGCTCCAGATACTGCGCGGCATCCTTGAGCGAGGCGCAGCTCGAGTCGACGAGCACGGGAATGGCGCTGTTGCCGATCAGCTCGGCGAACTGCCGGTCGGGCTGCAGCGGGCAGGGGTCCTCGGCGACCCTGGCGCCTTCGGCGGCGATGACGCGGACGTAGTCCGCCGCCTCGGCGCGCGGGTAGGCGCTGTTGGCATCGACGTAGAAGTCGATTGCGTCGCCGACCGCGGCCCTGATCTGGCGCAGTGCGGCGACGTCCGTCTCGATGCCCTGACCGCCCTTGATCTTGAGGGCGCGGAAGCCGTGCGCCGCCACGATCTCGGCCGCCTCGCGCGCCATCGCCTCGGGCGGCTGCCGGGTCACGCACCAGCTCACCTCGACGCTGGCCTGCCCGCCGAGCAGCTGCCACAGCGGCTTGCCGGCTGCTGCCGCGCGCAGCGTCCAGCACGCATTGTCGATCAGCATCTTGGCGAGGAAGCTCTCGGGGAAGCGCGCGAGCTGGCGGCTGACCGCCGCCGCGTCGCCGGCGTCGATCTCCTGCACCGCCGGCAGCAGCAGGTCCTCGAGCACCGCGGCGAGCGACCGGGGCGAGACGCCCGACCAGGTCGGCCGCAGTGGCGCCTCGGCCACGCCGACGGCGCCGTCATCGGCAACGACCCTGAGGAGGGCGAGCACGGCGCCGTCCTCGATGGAATTGAACCACTTGACCGGCCGCGAGTAGGCCAGCCGGCAGAAGTGCAGCGACCATTCCGCGATGCGCATGAGCCTTCTCCACCGGGCAGCGACGAGTCCAGGGCCGCGTGCTCGATACTAGCCGCCCTCCGGCGCCCGCCACCAGCGTCGGCAAAGGTCGATGCTCCGCCGCTTGGTGGCCATCTCCGGCCTGAACTCAGCGATAGCCCGTCCCCTCCCGGTTTCTTCGCAATGACGAACGACCATCTCGAGCAGGCCGCGGAGGAATGTTCCTCGACATCACTGCACGCAATCTGTTGCCTCAGCTTTCCGCGCTCGGCAGTCCGAGGGCGCGTGCTGGCAGCGGCGGCCGACGAGGCAGAAATTGCTGATCAGCTTGTTGGAGAGCCCGATGTGAGCCATCTCATGGCGACGGCGTGTTTCCTGGTGAGGTGAATGCCATGTCCAAACAAACCGACTCTGAAAGTGCCAGCCAAATCCGCCTCTACTCCGGCCCCCTGAGCATGTTCGGAGCCAAGGCCCAGATCGCCATGCTCGAGAAGGGCTTGCCGTTCGAGCTGGTCATGGTGCCGTTCGACATGGCTCGCCTGTACGAGCCGAAGCATCCCGAGGTTTTGCGCGTCAATCCGAAGCGCCAGGTGCCTGTGCTCATCCACGCGGCTGTCGAGATTTTCGATTCGACACAGATCTTCGAGTATCTTGAGGATCTCGCGCCGCTGCCTCGGCTGTGGCCTGCCGAGCGCGAGGCACGCGCCTTGGCGCGCCTCACCGAATTGCAGTCGGACGAAGTATATTTTCCCCACATCATCCGCCTCATGGGCTTGCAGGATCGTCCCGATGACCCTGTGGCTGTTGCCGCACGGAATGCTGCATCGGCATTTTACGATCGCATGGAGGCGCGGATCGGAAGACCTGGCTACGTGGCCGGCACCTACAGCTTCGCCGATATCGCGTTCTTCATGGCGCAGTTCTTCGGTGATCGTATGGGCGTGCCGATTGGTCCGCATTTCCCGGCTCTGACTGACTGGCGAGCGCGTGTCGCCTCCCGTCCGTCCGTCTCGGCAGTGCTTGCGCCCATGGTGGCATTTCTCAAATCTCAGGGCCGCAAGGTGCCAGCTTGGGTGCCGGTGTGACTCCTTGTTTGCGGCCCCAAGGTCACCCAACCACGGGTCAGTTGAATGTCGCGATTGGGAGCTGCAGACGTCAGGCATCGCGCCGTATTCGCATTCCGCCATTGCCCGGCACGCCACGAAGTGCGCGAGCTAGGCGGCCGGCTTCCAGACCTCGGCCACGAACCCCGCTAGCTCGCGATTGAAGCGCGGCGTGTCCTCCCAGAATGGGGAGTGCCCGCAATCGTCGTACCAGGAGAGCCGGGAGCGCGGGATCAACCTGGCCGCAAGCTCGGCGACCTCCGGCAGCACGATCGCATCCTGTCGCCCATGGGTGATGAGCACGGGCACGCGCATGGCCTCGAGCGCCGCATTGGTCTTGGCGAGGTCGGCCGGCCAGGCGCGGATGGCGGTGCGCACCTCGATGGGCGCCAGCATGTTGTAGGCGAGCTGCCTGCCGAAGTCCTTTTCCTCCGGCTGCCTGTGGTAGCAGGCGCGCAGGAACACCGTCGCCATGGCGACGTGGCCGGCAAGATCGCGAGGGTCGGCTTGCGGCAGGGCGAGGCTAGCGGGCCCCGAGTAGCGCTTGTCGGGGATCACGCGCGAGGCGACGAAATTGACGCCGCTCAGGCGCTCGTCCCCATGGTGCAGCAGATATTGCGCGGCGATGCGACCGCCGAGCGACCAGCCCACCAGCACCGGCCGGCGCAGCGCCTTGGCGTCGATCACGGCCCCCACCTCGTCGGCCCAGCGCTTGCCGTCGGTATAGTGCTCCGCTCCGAGCGGCTTGTCGGAGCAGCCGTGGCCGCGCACGTCGTAGGCGACGATGCGATGCTCGCGCGCGAGCTCGCTCGTGAACTGGCGCTCGAAGCACAGGTGGCTCTGCGCCACGCCGTGGATCAGCAGGAGCTCCGGCCCACGCGGGTTGCCCCACTCGTGCACGACCACGCGAGGACCATCCGGCGTCGCCACGAGCATCGGCGGTTGCCGTCCCGACTTGGCGGATCGGCTCGTGGTCATGGGGACTTTGCTCCTCCGCGCCGGCCAGAGCTCACGGGCCCGGGAACAGGGCGCTGGTGCGGCCGCTCAGATAGTACATGAGCAGCCCGACGTATTCCCGCGTCGCAAAATCGATCTGGCGCAGGCCGACCGTGAGGTTGGAGTTGGGCCACAGGTCGATGCGGCCGCTGGTGCGGTAGTCGACGGTCCAGGGCTCGACGGGAAAGCCGGCCTTGCGGAAGCAGCCGATGGCGCGCGGCATGTGCCATCCCGAGGTGACGAGCAGCCAGCGCTCGCCGGGCGCTGGATTGATCAGGCGCCTGGTGAATACGGCGTTCTCGTAGGTGTCGCGCGAGCGGCTTTCCAGCGTGAGCCGATCCCTGGGCACGCCCAGCGCCTCCAGCAGCCGCCCCATGGCAAGCGATTCGGGCGGGCTGTCGGTCATCAGCGCCGCCGAGCCGCCGGTGAACACGACGCGCACCTGCGGATAGCGGCGGGCCAGCGCGACGGCTTCCGTGATGCGCTCGGCCGCCTCGTTTAGGCCGGCAAGCTCGCGCGGCGGGTCGGCGCGCCCATCCTCGGCGCCGCCCAGGACGATGATCCCCGTAACGGGCGGCCCGCGGCTCAGATCTGCGCGCGGGAAGCGGTTCTCGAGCGGCACGATCAGCGCCTCGCTGACGGGGGAGAGGCCGAGCACGATGAGGGCAGCAAGCCCGCCGATCAGCAGGCGGCGACCGAGGCGCTGCCAGCGCGTGCGCATCAGGACGACGCCGGCAATCATGGCGATTGCGATCAGCGAGGAGGGCTGCGCCGCAAACCAGACGATCTTGGCCAGGTAGAAGAACAACGGGAGACCCTTCGCGACCAAGCCGGCCCGCCAACGGGCTACGCCCGACTACCCGGTCTCGGCCTTGGCCTTGAGGGCGCGGTTCATGACCCGGAAGCCGGTGCGGGTCGTCGCCTCGATCTTCCACAGGATCGGGGCAACCAGCAGGCCGCGGAAGCTCTCGAACTGCTCGAAGCGGCAGCGGCTGGCGTCCCCAGGGACGACGCGGAAGCCATGCTCGCCGTCGAACACCCCGCGCATGCCGAGCGTGCCCAGCCAGCGAAGCTCGCGGCCCGGCTCGAGCGTCACGATCCGTGGTCGGAACGTCATCGGCGGCTTGTCCGGCAGGCTGATCTCGACCTCGAGGCGCTCGCCGATGCCGAGCCGGCCCTTGACCCGCGCGAACGGATTCCACTGCGCCCAGCCGTCGAAATCCGCCAGAATCGCCCACACCCGCGCCGCCGGCGCGCCGACGTCGACCTCGGTGTGGATGGTCCTCACGTCGGCCGCTCGACCGCCACCGCGGTCGCCTCGCCGCCGCCGATGCACAGCGCTGCCACGCCCCTGGTCGTCATGCTCTCCATGCCGCCGGCGACGAGGATATCCTTCGGCCGCGCGTGCAGCGCCTCGTAGGCCATCATGACCGTCTTCATGCCCGAGCCGCACATCTTGTTGACGGTGGTGCACGGCCCCGAGTCGGGGAGCCCGGCGCCGAGCGCCGCCTGCCGCGCGCCGAGCCCCGCGCGCTCGACCGCGGCCTCGATGGCGACGCTGCCGAGCTGCGGCGCGGTCAGCGGCGCGAACGCGCCCTGGAAGCCGCCGATGGCCGTCCGTGCCGTGCCGACGATGACGATGGGGTCGTGCGCTGCATCTGCCATGGGTGCGCCTCGCTCGAGGTTGGCGGCGGCCGGGCCGTCTTCGAGCGGATGGTGCACGCCCGCCCAATCCGGTCAACCGCGGCGAGGGCGAGAGCCC
>JBGGME010000185.1:0-9699 GCA_041288195.1 Hyphomicrobiaceae bacterium | reverse complement strand
GTGTCGCCGTCCTTGAGCGTCACCCTGAAGCGCGAGCGCGCCTTCTCGATCGAGGCGATCTCGGCGTTGCACCGCACGTCGATCTCGCGCTTGAAGAGCGCTTGCGTGAGGTTGTCGCGCAGCTCCTCGTCGAAGCCGCGCAGGATCTTCTCGCGCCGGTAGAGCAGCGTGGTCTCGACCCCGAGGCCGGCGAAGATGCCTGCGAACTCCACGGCGATGTAGCCGCCGCCCACGATCACGATCGACTTCGGCAGGCTGTCGAGGTGGAACGCCTCGTTGGAGGTGATGGCGTGGCCGGCTCCCGGAACGTCGGGCACTGCCGGGCGCCCGCCGGTCGCCACCAGGATATGGCGCGCCGTGATCTTGCGGCTGCCGGGCTGCACGATGACCGTGTGCGGGTCGATGAGCTCGGCGCGGGCCTGCAGGATCGTCACCCCGGCGCGCTCGAGGCCGGTGCGGTAGAGACCCTCCAGCCGCGTGATCTCGGCATCCTTGTTGGCAACCAGCGTCGGCCAGTCGAAGGTAGGCTCCTCCACGCTCCAACCGAAGCCTGCCGCATCCTCGAACTCGTCGCGGAAGCGGCTGGCATAGACGAACAGCTTCTTGGGCACGCAGCCGCGGATCACGCAGGTGCCGCCTAAGCGATATTCCTCGGCGACCGCGACCTTGGCGCCATGGTTTGCCGAGATGCGCGCCGCGCGCACGCCGCCCGAGCCGCCGCCGATGACGAACAGGTCGTAGTCGAAGTCGCTCATGTGCCGTGCCTGTGCCGTGCCTGCGTGTTGGGCTATCAGTTTCGGCGACAAAGTGGACGAGCGCGGGGCCGCTGGCAATCGGCCCACCTCGTCATTCCCGCCAAGCGAAGCGCAGAGCGGGAATCCAATCCCGAACACTACCGTGAAGTCGGGCGCTGGATTCCCGCTGACGCGCTCCGCGCTCGCGGGAATGACGGGGTACGGCCAGCCCGCTCACGCGGACGCAGCCTCTCGCCGCGCCGAGCGGGAGGACTGGATCATGACGAGCTCGGTCAGATTGTCGGGCGTGATATAGCCGACGAAGCGCTTGCTCGGATCGACGACGGCGATGACGCGCGCCCGGCTCTGCTGCATCTGCTGAAAGACGTTGTCGAGGCAGGCGTTCTCCGGCACCGTCGGCACATCCCGGTCCATGATCTCGATCACCGGCGTGCTGCCACCCTTCTCGCGCAGCGCGTCGATCAGCACCTCGCGCCTCACCACGCCGCGCAGCGTGCCCGCGCCGTCGACGACGGGAATCTCCTGCTGTGTCGTGCGCAGGAGCAGCGCGGCAGCATCGTCGGCGGTGGCCAAGGGCCCCAGCGACTCGAAGGAGGTGATCATGGTGTGGCCGGCGAGATAGCCGCGCGTGTACTCGCGGGCCTGCACGTAGCCCGCCTCGCCGCTGGCGGCGAGGAATATGAAGATGGCGACCAGCACCAGCAGCGGATTGCCGAACAGGCCGAGGAAGCCGAAGATCACCGCCAGCACCTGCCCGATCGATGCGGCAGTGCGCGTGGCCCGCGTGTACCCCATCCAGATCGCCAGAATGGCGCGCAGCACACGCCCACCGTCCATGGGGAATGCGGGGATCAGGTTGAAGGCGAACAGCATCATGTTGGCGGCGGCGATACGGCCCGTCAGCGTCGACTGCGCCTGCTCGAGCTGGGCCATCTGCGAGAGGTCGAAGCGGGCGCCGAGCACGAACATCAGGACCAGGGCGATGACGATGTTGACCGCGGGGCCCGCCAGCGCCACCACGATCTCCTGGGACGGCTTCTCGGGCATGCGTTCGAGCGAGGCGACCCCGCCGATCGGCAGCAACGTCACGTCAGAGGTCTTGATGCCGTAGCGGCGTGCGGCGAACACGTGGCCGAACTCGTGCAGCACCACGCACGCGAACAGGGCGAGGATGAAGACGATGCCGTCGATCGCCTCCGCCGCGCCGCCACGCGCCCAGTGGATCGCCGCGATCCAGGCGAGCAGCAGGAAGAACGTGACATGCACGCGCACGGCAGTGCCGCCAACGTCGAACAGCCTGAACGACCAGCCCATGTGTCAGCCTCTCGGCGATTGGCAGGTAGGGCGCAATAGCGCAGCGTATTGCGCCAATTCTGGGCAGATTGCGTCCGATACCAGACCGGCGCAATACGCCCCCGATCGAGTCGGGGGCTATTGCGCCCTACGCGGGCCGAACCATCGCAGCGCCGGGCCACTGCGTGCGCGACACACGCGCGTACTGCGAAGGCATCCAGACGGGGGCGCCGAGGCGCTCGGCGGCGTGCCACACCCAGCGGGCGTCGTCGAGGAAGGCGCGGGCGAGCGCCACGCAGTCGGCCTGCCCCGAGGCCACGATAGCCTCCGCCTGCTCGGGCGTGGCGATCAGACCGACGGCGCGAGTGACGATGCCTGTCGCAGCCTTCACCTTTGCGGCATAGGGCACCTGGTAGCCTGGCCCTAATGCGATCCTGACGTTCGGAACCGCGCCGCCGCCCGACACGCAGATGTAGTCGAGGCCTGCACCCTTGAGCGCGGCAGCGAAGGCCACCGCATCCTCCGCACCGAGCCCGCCGTCCGCCCAGTCCGTGCCGGTGATGCGCGCGCCGAGGGCAATGCTGCGCGGAACGGCGACGCGCACGGCGCGCGCCACCTCGAGGGGGAAGCGCATGCGGTTCTCGAGGCTGTCGCCGTAGTTGTCCTTGCGGAAGTTGGAGAGCGGCGACACGAACGAGTGCAGCAGATAGCCGTGGGCGCCATGCAGCTCGATGGCATCGAACCCGAGGCGAACAGCCCGCTCCGCCGCCTGCACGAACGCTGCCGTGATGTGCTCCATCCCCTTGGCGTCGAGCGCCTGCGGCGGCGGCCCGTCCGGGTTGAAGGGGACCGCCGAAGGCGCGACGGTCTGCCAGGCATCCTCCGTGGCCGTCAACGGCTTGCCGCCCTCCCAGGGGCGCTGCGAGGACGCCTTGCGGCCGGCGTGGCCGATCTGGATCGCAAAGCGCGTGCCCGGCGCCGCCACCCGCCGCGCCGGATCGAGCACGCGGGAGAGCGCCGCCTCGTTGGCGTCGGAGTAGAGGCCGAGGCAGCCGTGCGAGATGCGTCCGTGCCGCTCCACGGCCGTCGCCTCCAGCACGACCATGCCGGCCCGCGAGATGGCGAGCTGCATCAGGTGCTGCAGGTGCCAGTCGGTGGCGCAGCCGTCGGCGGCCGAGTACTGGCACATGGGCGCCACGACGACGCGATTGGGAACCTCGATTGGGCCGACGGCAAGCGGAGAGAACAGGTGGGACACGGGTGGAGCCTTGTGATGGGGAAGTTGAAGGGCAGTGCCGCAAATGGCTACGCAATCCGCGAACGGCCGTCCACCGCGACCTTGCCCTCGTTCCGGACAGGCAGAAGATCGTAGGGTGCAATAGGCGTCAGCCGTATTGCACCGTGCCACCGATTGAAGTGACGACGCATCGGTGCAATGCGCTGGCGCTTATTGCACCCTACGGCACGGCGCTGAGAAGACTAGCGCCGGGTGGCCTCGTTCAGCCCCTGCCAGTATCTGCTGGCCTGCGAGGGTACGAGTTCGAGGCGAAAATCTGGGGCAGCCTCGGACAGCCGTGTGCCGCGCGCGATAGCCCGCTTGAGATGCGCCTCGGCATGCGCCAAGTCCGGAGCAAGCCCGCCGACCTCCTCGCCGACATAGCAGCGCCAGGCGTAGCCGTTGGGCGCACTGGCTTCGGCAACCGAGCCCACCGCCAACAGCGGGTCTACAGCCGTGAAATAATTAACGACCCCCGTGTGGGGGCAACGGCTCTTCGAAAGCATCCCAGCCTCCGATGCTTGTCTAGCCCGTTCCCCCTTGGTTTCATTGGGGGTTACGACCGTGGCTCGATTGTGGCCGTTCTGTTTCCGAATGTTGCAGGACGTGATCGGATATCGGCTGTCGACGGGCTTCGAGATTTTGTCAGGTGTGCCCTAGGGAACATCCAGCTCCCGCTGGCATTGCTAGGGTGACCACACCATCGGCCTCCCTCCCGATGGCAAGCGCGCCTCCCCCTCCCCAGCGGGACTGCGCGCCAATCAGGCGCCTCGCCCCCCGTCGAGGCGCCTTTTTTTTCTTTCGCGCCGGCCACGCGTGCACTGCCTGCGCCGTAATTCCCGCCAAGCGAAGCGCAGAGCGGGAATCTAACCACAGCCCACAACGTCGCGCGCTTGGCTAGGATTCCCGCTGACGCGCTCCGCGCTCGCGGGAAGGACGGGGCGGGCGCACCGCCGGCGGCGGCGATCAGCACCTCGAGGCACTTGCGGCAGTAGCAGCGCCTCGGTGCCGGCGGGCGGCATCGGCATGACAGGCGGCAGCTCGAAGCACCAACAGATGGCGGCACCCGTGGTGAGCGCACACCCTGCCGGCTCGCCGCAGGCCGGGCAGGCGCCGTCGCCGAGCTTGCCGGCGTCGGCCGACATCAGTCGCGCTTCGGCGGTCCGCCGTCGAACAGCGGGTCGCGGTCGAGCACCTCCTGGATGCGCTTGGGATCGATCCTGACCTCGAGGCCGCAGCGCTCGAGCTCCAGCAGCATGGGCGAGCGGCTGTCGCGGTTCTCCCAGCCGCGGTTGAGCGCCTCCGTCATCTCCGCGAAGGCGATGTTGGCGACACGCATCGGCACACCGAGCTCGCGACCGAGCTCGGTGGCGAGCCGCATATCCTTGTGCGCGAGCTTGAGGGCGAAGCTCGGGGGATCGTACTTGGCCGGCAGGAAGCGGTCGTAGAGACGGTCGAAGGTGCGCTGGCGGCCGCTGGCGCCGCTGCGTACAGCCTCCCACAGCGCGAGCGGCTCGACGCCGCCCTTGATGCCGAGCGCGAACACCTCGGCAAGCGCCGTCTGGATGGCGTAACCCGCACAGTTGTGGACGAGCTTGGCGACGGAGCCCGCGCCGATCGGACCGATATAGCGGGCCGCATCGCTGAAGCCGTCGAGCACGCCCTTGTACTTGTCGAACACGGCCTTGTCGCCTCCGACCCAGATCGCGAGCTTGCCGGATTTGGCGCCCGTCGGCCCGCCGCTCACGGGCGCATCGAGCAGATGCAGGCCCTTCTCGGCGAAGATTTTCTCGATCCGGCGCACGAGCGTCGGCGAGTTGGTGGTGAGGTCGAAGCAGGCGGTGCCGGGCTTCATGCCTTCGACCAAGCCATCCTTGCCGAGCGCCACACCCTCGACCTCCGGCGGTCCCGGCAGCGACAGGAGCACGACCTCGCAGGCCTCGGCCACGGCCTTGGGCGTGGCGGCCCACTGCGCACCGGCCTGCAGAAGGTGGCTCGCGTTCTGGCGCTGCAGATCGTGCACGACAAGTGAGTGGCCGGCCTTCTGCAGGTTGGCTGCCATGCTGGCACCCATGGTGCCGAGCCCGATGAACCCCACGCGCATGGCGCTTGTCTCCCCTGTGCCTGTATTTGCGTCAGATGCCGAAGTAGCCCTTGGGAAAGGGCATGTCCGCGAAGGTCACGAAAGCCACGTGGAAGGCAAGCGTGATCGGGACCGCAACCGCGATGGCTTTCCACCAGGCCCAGCCGCTCAGCACCCACAGGAGGGCGGCGAGGAACAGGAAGCATGCCGGGGAGAACCCGATGTAGGGGACGGCGAAGGCAAAGGCGGCGAAAAGGCCCAGGGCCAGAGCCAGTGTGGGCAACTCTCCCGAATGTGCCTCGGCACGCGCCTGCGGCTCGGCCTCCAGCCGCGCCAGAAGGCGCCAGAGCCCGGCGATCAGCATTAACGCGCCGAGCCCCATCAGATAGCGATCGGGACCAATGGCGTCGAAATTGCCAGTCGGACGCGCCTGCTCAGTAACGCGCCAGCCGTCGACCATCGACAAGACGCCGAGCGCAATGAACAGCACGCCGGTCACGCGATTGAGCATATTGGCCAGCCCACAGATGATAGGTTTTGATTGACCCGCAGCGAACCCTAGGGGTTGCGGACAACGCTGTCGATGTCGCGCAGCGCATAGCGCATTTGCATGCGCTTCTATTCGCAAGGCCTTGTCGGCGTGCTAGAAACCCCGCGCAAACAAAGCCTGGCACGCGCGAGACAACGCGCGGCGGAACCACCAGCCCGCATGGATCACCTCCGTGGGCCGGTGCCCACCGGCAATGCCCCACGAGGAAGCGTTCATGGATGCGGGCCTGCTATCCGGCCTAGCCAACGCGTTGACGTTGGCCAATATCGGCTTCGCGCTCGTCGGCTGCCTGCTCGGCACGCTGGTCGGCATTCTGCCCGGCCTCGGGCCTGCGTCGGCTATGGCGATCCTCCTGCCGATCGCACTCTATCTGCCGCCCACCGGCGCCATCATCATCATGGCCGGCATCTACTACGGTGCCATGTACGGCGGCTCCACCACCGCCATTCTCATGAACATCCCCGGCGAGGTGTCCTCGGTGATCACGGCCCAGGACGGCTTTGCCATGACCAAGCAGGGGCGCTCGGGCGAGGCGCTCGCCATTGCCGCCATCGGCTCCTACGTCGCGGGCATCCTGGGCACGCTCGTCATCGCCGTGCTGGGCCCCGCGGTGGCCGACCTGGCGCTGCATTTCGGGCCGCCTGAATATTTCGGGCTGGTGCTGTTCTCGATGACGGCGCTTGTCAGCTTTGCCGGCCGCTCGATCCTCGCCGGGCTGATGCTCGGCGTGTTCGGCATGTGGCTCGCCTCGATCGGCACCGACCCGCTGACCGGCACGCAGCGGCTCAACTTCGGCACCATGGAGCTGATGAAGGGCTTTGATATCGTGCCGGTGCTGATCGGCCTGTTCGGCATCGCCGAGGTGCTGGCGAGCCTGGCCCAGAAGGTCGAGCAGATCTACGCGGGCAAGCTCGGCTCCGTGCTGTCGATGATCCCGCGCGGCGCCAACCTTGCGCGCGGCATGGCGGCCTCCGTGCGCGGAACCGTCATCGGCTTCGTGCTGGGGCTGCTGCCGGGCATGCTGCCGGCGCTCACCGCCTACCTCGCCTATGACGTGGAGCGCCACTTGTCGCGGACGCCCGAGAAGTTCGGCCATGGCATGATCGAGGGCGTGGCTGCGCCGGAGGCCGCCAACAACGCCACGGCCATGGCGGGCTTCATCCCCCTGCTCTCGCTCGGCATCCCCACCACGCCGGCGCTCGCCATCCTGCTCGGCACGCTGATGATCAACGGCCTGACCCCCGGACCCATGCTGTTCCAGCAGCAGGGCCTGCTGGTGTGGACCGTGATCGGCTCGATGCTGATCGCCAATACCGCCCTCCTCATCCTCAACCTGCCGCTGGTGGGCATGTGGGCGCGCATCAGCCGGATACCCTACCACGTGCTGGGGCCGATCGTGCTTGCGGTCTGCCTGGTCGGCGCCTACGCGCCGCGCAACACCATGTTCGACGTGTGGGTGGCGTTCGGCTTCGGCATCGTCGGCTACGTCATGCGGCGCCTGGACCTGCCGCTCGCACCACTGGTGCTGGGCTTCCTGCTCGGCCCCTTGTTCGAGCAGTCCCTGCGCCAGTCGATCGCGATGCAGGGCACGCCGATGATCTTCCTGACGCGCCCCATTCCGCTTGCGCTCGTCATCGCGGCCGTCGTCGTCCTGGTGACGACAATCTGGCTCAGGTACCGCTCGCGCGCGGTCATGGGCCTCATCCGGGACAGCACCAACGAGACATGACCGCGGCGCGATCCGCCCGGTCGCAAGAGCTCCCTAGAAAGCAAATCGAGGAGGAAGGACTGATGCTACGAACTCTCATGCTTGCACTGACGGCGCTCGTGTCGGTGGGGGCTTCCGCCCACGCGCAGGCCAAATATCCCACCAAGCCGATCGAGATCATCGTGCCGTTCGCGGCGGGTGCATCGACCGACTCCAGCGCGCGCATCATCGCCCAGTTGCTGGAGGCGCGCTGGAACGTGCCGGTGAAGGTCGTCAACAAACCCGGCGGCAACACCGTGCCCGCCGTCACCGAGGTGATGGCGGCGAGGGCCGACGGCACCACCTTCCTCATGGACAACATCGCCTCGAGCGCCATGCTCGACACGGTCGTGAAGAACCTGCCCTACAGCGTGTTCGACCGCACCTTCGTGTCTATGACGACGACGACGCCGTTGATGTTCATCGTTCATCCCGACTCGCCCTTCAAGACCATCAAGGACGCCGTGGATGCCGCAAAGAGCGACACGGCCAACTTCACCTGGACCTCGCTCGGCGGCGTCGGCGGCCAGGACCTGGCGTTCCGCCAGTTCTTCGTCGCGGCCGGGGTCGACATCACCAAGGCACGTGCCATCGCGCTCAAGGGCGGCTCGGAGGCCGTGACGCTGACGGCTGGCAACCACGTGCGCCTGGGCACGGGCACCTGGAGCGCGGTCGCCGCTCCCTTCAGCGCCGACAAGCTGCGCGTGCTCGCCGTTTGCGGCGATACGCGCTGGCCGGGCCTGCCTGATACGCCCTCGATGAAGGAGGCAGGTATGCCTTCAGTCGACGCGCAGTTCTGGATCGGCATCTCCGGACCACCGAAGCTGCCAGCCGACATCGTCGCCACCTGGAACGCCGCGCTCAAGGAGTTGCTGGCCGACAAGGCCGTGCACGCGAAGCTGCTCAACGGCGGCGTGCTCCCCGCCTACCTCAACAGCGCCGACATGAAGGCGAGGGTGGAGCGCGACCGCACAACCGTGCAGAAGCTGTTCGGCGGCTGAGACCTGCGCGCAGGTTCACTCGTCTTCCCGGCGCCGCGAGCGTCCGTCAGGGCGCTCGCGGAGGAAGGCCGGGATCCATGCGCGTATCGAGGGTACTTACGGCAAGGTAGGCTGGTGCCGCCTGGTCCCGCTCGTTCGCCTCGCTCGCTCGCGGCGCCGGCATGACGGTGGTGCCGGCGCGCGTCGCTAGAGGCGATTGAGCGTCATGGAGCCGTGGCAGATGTTGGAATAATTGTAGCGCCCGTTGCCTGCGTCTCCCGCAAGCGAGCCCGTGAACACGCCCGGCGCGGCGCCCGGCAGACCAACCGCCACGTATTTGTATTGGAACTCACCGGACGGCTTGACCTCCCCGGGCGGCATCTTCGGCACGAGTATGCGGTTGTTCTCGATGGAGATGCGATACTTCCAATCCTTGAAGCGGCACAGCGTGCCGCCCTGGCCGACGACCTCCCATTCGCCGTCGAATGCGCCCTTGGCCGCCTTGACCGCCTCCGGCTTGGCAGCCTCTGCCTGACGTTTCGTTTCCGCCTCCTCGCGGGCGCGATCCCCGGCCGTCTTCTTCTCGGCCAACTCCGCTTCCTCGCGCCGCTTGGCTTCCGTGTCCGCACGCGCCTGCGCCTGCTTCTCCTCGTCCCTCGCCGACGCTACGGACTGCACGATCACGACGCCGCCTGCTGGAGCCGAAGCATCGGCCCACGCGCGCCGGTATTCCCATCCACCATAGGCGCACGCGACGACTACCAGGCTCGCGGCGGCGCCAATCGACCAACGCGCAGCACGTGCGCGAACGGTCGCCGCCCAGTCCACAATCTTGCTGACGGGCCTGCGGCACCCGAGTAGCAGCGGCCGCAGCTCCGCCACGGATTGCGGTCGCTTCTTCGGATCGACCGCGAGGCACGCATCGATGGCCGCCAAGAATGCGGGGCGATAGTCACCCCCCGCGCACCGACTCGCCGGGGGCATGCGGTCATCCATCGCCCGCAGCGCGGCTTCT
>JBGGME010000184.1:0-4486 GCA_041288195.1 Hyphomicrobiaceae bacterium | reverse complement strand
CGCGGCACGGCGTTTCACGGCACGAGCGCGGTCGGCCTGCTCGGCCGCCCTGCGTCCCACGGTTGCGTGAGACTGGCGCCGGCAAATGCGGCGATGCTCTTCAAGCTGGTGCACAAGCACGGCTACGCGCAGACCAAGGTGGTCGTGCACAACGGCTCGAGGGGCAAAGCACCGGCTATCGCAGCCAAGGGCGACGGCAGGCGCAAGACGGCTTCCAGCCAACCGGGGCAGCGCCGCGACACCCGCGTCAGCCGCTACAATGGCCGCCCCGCCGCCTATCGGCCCTACTAGGCCTTTGTTTTGCATAGCCTGTTTCCAAGAGACTGTTGCGCTCATGCCGGCCTGCGGGCGAATATCGCCGCCGCAGCGGGGGCGCGGCAGGAGTCCGACGGCTTACGCCGCTCGGTTTCGTTCAAGCTTCACGGCCCGGCGATGAAGTCGGTTGGGGCCGTAAGGGGTGGTGCTGGGTATGCTGAGAAGCTGGGGTGACGGTCGCCGGGCAGGCGTGCTCGCCATCATGGCCCTGTCTGCGGCGGTCGCGGGATGCGACCAGGGCGGCACGACACCGGCGCCGCCGCAGGGGAAGGCTGCGCCGCAGCCCCCCATCGTCACGGTCGCCAAGCCGCTGACGCGAGAGATCACCGAGTGGGACGAGTACACGGGCCGCTTCGACGCCGTCGAGACCGTCGAGGTGCGTGCGCGCATTTCGGGCTATCTCGCGGAGGTGCGTTTCAAGGACGGCCAGGCCGTCAAGCAGGGCGACCTCCTGTTCATGATCGATCCGCGTCCTATCGAGCGCGCGCTCGATCAGGCCCAGGCGGAGCTGTTCGCCGCCAAGACCAAGGTGGAGAACGCCAACCGCGACATTGTCCGCGGCCAACCGCTGGTGGAGAAGAAGATCATCTCGGACAAGACCTTCGACGACCGCATGGCGATCGTGCGCGATGCCGAGGCGGCGCAGAAGGTGGCGGAGGCCAAGATCAAGACGGCCGAGCTCGAGCTGTCCTTCACCAACATCACCTCGCCCATCAACGGCCGCATCAGCCGCACGCTGGTGACGGCCGGCAACTGGATCAGCGCCGGCTCGGTGGCCGGTGCGACGCTGCTCACGACCATCGTCAGCGAGGACCCGATCTACGTCTATTTCGACGTCAGCGAGAACAACTACATCAAGTACAAGCGGCTGACCGAGCGCGGCGTGGGCTCGGGAGCCGCCGATCTCGGCGCAGCCGTCGAGGTGGCGCTGCCCGACGAGCGCGGCTTCCCGCACAAGGCCAAGGTCGACTTCCTGGACAACCGCCTCGACCAGGGCACCGGCACCCTGCGCACCCGCGCCGTGATCAGCAACAAGGCCGGGCTATTCTCCCCCGGACTGTTCGCGCGTGTGCGCGTCACGGGTACCGCCCCCTACGTCGCCGTCCTCATTCCCGACGAGGCGATCGGCACCGACCAGACCAACAAGTACGTGCTGACCGTCGGCGAGGACGGCACGGTGGCGCGCAAGGCCATCGTGCCAGGCCCATTGTCCAACGGACTGCGCGTGGCGCGCGAAGGCATCACGGGCGATGAATGGGTGATCACCAAGGGACTGCATCGCGCCAGGCCCGGCCAGAAGGTCACACCCAAGCGCGAGACGCTCGCCGTCTCGGAGGCGTCGGCCGACGCCGCGCCGGGAAAGAAACGGGAGTGAGAACGTCTCCCTCTCCTAACGTCTGGCGTGGGAAGAGGGTCGCGGTGAGGGGCAGCGGCGTACTCCGCGCGGCGTGTGCGGCCGCCCCTCACCCTGGCCCTCTCCCCGCAGGCGGGAGAGGGGATATCGATAGGACGACGGCATGCGCATCAGCCAATTCTTCATCGTCCGCCCGATCTTCGCGGCCGTCGTTTCGGTGGTGGTCACCATCATCGGCGCGATCGGCTACTGGGGCCTCGGCGTCACGCAGCTCCCCGAGATCACCCCGCCCACCATCACCATCACGGCCAACTATCCCGGCGCCAGCGCGCAGACCGTTGCCGACACCGTGGCGGCACCGATCGAGCAGGAAGTGAACGGCGTCGAGGGCATGATCTACATGGCCTCGCAGTCGACAGCCGACGGCAACGTGTTTCTGACCGTCACCTTAGAGGTTGGCACCGACATCGACAAGGCGCAGGTGCTGGTGCAGAACCGCGTCAGCGCCGCGGAGCGCCGCCTCCCCGACGAGGTGCGCCGCAACGGCCTCACCGTGCGCAAGCGCTCGCCTGACCTGCTGCTGGCGATCCACCTGATCTCGCCGGACAACACCTACGACTCCGTCTACATCTCCAACTACGGCCTGCTCAACGTTCGCGACAAGCTGATGCGCCTCTACGGCGTCGGCGACGTGTGGCTGTTCGGCGTGCGCGAGTATTCCATGCGCGTGTGGCTCGACCCCGAGCGCATCGCGCTGCGCGGGCTCACGGCCGAGCAGGTGATGGATGCGCTGCGCGCGCAGAACGTGCAGGTGGCGGGCGGAGCGCTCGGCGAGCCGCCGGTCGACGCGCGAAACGCCTTCCAGGTCTCCCTGCAGATGAAAGGGCGGTTGAGGACCGCAGACGAGTTCGAGGACATCATCGTCAAGATGGGCAACGACGGGCGCGTGGTCCGCGTCAAGGACATCGCCCGCGTCGAGCTCGGTGCGCTCAGCTACCTGGCCAAGGGTTACGCCGACCGCTATCCGGCCGTGATCATCGTCGTCGACCAGCAGCCGGGCAGCAACGCCGTGGCCGCCACCCAGGGTATCAAGGACACCATGGCGGAGATGGCCAAGACCTTCCCCAAGGGCCTCGAGTACCGCATCACCTACAATCCCACCGAGTTCATCGAGGTCTCGATCAAGAAACTCTACCTGACGATCCTGGAAGCCATGGTGCTCGTCGTCTTGGTCGTGCTCCTGTTCCTCAAGACCTGGCGCGCGACGCTCATTCCCATCGTCGCCATCCCGGTCTCGCTGATCGGCACCTGCGCCGTCATGCAGGCGTTCGGCTTCTCGCTCAACATGCTCACCCTGTTCGGGCTGGTGCTGTCGGTCGGCATCGTGGTCGACGACGCCATCGTCGTGGTGGAGAACGTCGAGCGCAAGCTGAAGGAGGGGCTGAGCCCCATGCGGGCGGCCCAGGTGTCCATGGACGAGGTCGGCGCCGCGCTCGTCGCCATCGCGCTGGTGCTGCTCGCCGTGTTCATTCCGACGACCTTCATCGGCGGCATCACCGGCATGTTCTACCGCCAGTTCGCGGTGACGATCGCCACCGCCACGGCCATCTCGCTGTTCGTCTCCCTCACGCTGAGCCCGGCGCTGTGCGCGCTGCTGTTCAAGCCGCACAAGGCACACGACGGTCACGGTTCCGCGCTCATGGCGCCCGTGCACGCCTTCTTCCGCATCTTCGACCGGGGCTTCGATGCGATGGCGCGGGGCTACGGCCGGCTCGTGCGCGGCCTGGCACGCACATGGGTCGTCGTGCTCATCGCCTACGTGGCGCTCATCGGCTTCGCCGGCTGGTTCGTGCCGCGCCTGCCGACGGGCTTCATTCCGGCTCTCGACCGGGCGATCCTGATCATCTCGCTGCAGCTGCCGCCCGGCGCTTCACTGTCGCGCACCGACGCCGTGGTCCAGAGGGCCATCGACCTCACGCTCAAGACGCCGGGCGTGAAATATTCCAACGCCTTTACCGGCCGCAACGGCGCCACCTTCACGGCCGCCACCAACGCCGGCCTGATCTTCCTCGTGCTCGACGACTTCGAGGAGCGCCACGCTCGCGGCTTGACCATCGACAGGATCGCCAACGCCGTGCGCGGCGGGCTGGCCCAGATCGAGGAGGCGCAGGCGTTCGTCTTCATCCCGCCGCCGGTGCGCGGCATGGGCGCGGCCGCCGGCTTCTCCATGCGGCTGCAGGATACGCTCGGAATGCCCGCGAGCGACTTTGCGCGCATCACGCAGGAGTTCGTCGCCGAGGCCAACCGCACGCCCGGCATCGCCAACGTCTTCACCACCTTCCAGTCCTCGACGCCGCAGGTCTATGTCGACGTCGACCGCGACAAGGCGCAGATGCTCAAGGTGCCCGTGACGGCCATCTTCGAGGCCATGCGCGTGTTCATGGGCTCGGCCTACGTCAACGACTTCAACATGTTCGGCCGCACCTACCGCGTGACGGCGCAGGCGGACGGCGACTACCGCCTCGATCCCGGCAGCGTATCCAAGATCCGCGTGCGCAACGCCGACGGGCAGATGGTGCCGCTCGGCAGCCTCGTGACCTTCCGGGAGATTGCGGGGCCCGAGCGTGTGCCGCGCTACAATCTGTTCCCGGCCGCAGAGGTCAACGGCACGGCGCAGCCAGGCGTCAGCTCCGGCCAGGCGCTGCAGATCATGCGCGCGCTGGCTACCGAGAAGCTGCCCCAAGGCGTCACGTACGAGTGGACCGACCTGTCCTACCAGGAAGCCAAGGTGGGACGCACCGGCTACTACATCTTCGT
>JBGGME010000183.1:0-23094 GCA_041288195.1 Hyphomicrobiaceae bacterium | reverse complement strand
CACCTTGCGGAGCTGTTCCGCCTCGCCGACCGCGCCGGCCTGCTGCGCGATCCCGATCTCGCGCGGGCCCGCATGAGCGCGGTGCTGGCTGTGCACGGGATCGCCTGATGCGCGCGCTCGAGGGCGATCTCTCGCTCCTGTCGATGAATACGGCGACGGTGCGCAAGCAGCTCGCCCTGCCTGCCATCATCGAGGCCTGCGCGCGGCGCGGCATCGGCGCCGTCTGTCCGTGGCGCGATCAGGTGCAGGCAGCCGGTCTCGATGCGACGGCACGCCAGATCAGGGAGACCGGCATCGGCGTCTCCGGCTACTGCCGCGGCGGCTTCTTTCCCGCTGCCTATGCCGCCGGCTTGCGCGCCGCGCTCGAGGACAACCGCAAGGCCGTCGACGAGGCCAAGGCGATAGGGGCGCCGTGCCTGGTGCTGGTGGTGGGCGCGCTGCCCGGTGCGCTGACGGGCAAGCCGGCCCACAAGGATATCGGCCTCGCCCGCGCCCAGGTGTTCGACGGCATCGCCGCCACGTTGGAATATGCCAGGAGCGTCGGCATGCCGCTTGCCATCGAGCCGCTGCACCCCATGCAGGGCGCCGACCGCGCCTGCATCAACACGCTGGAGCACGCGCTCGACATCTGCGATGCGCTTGACCCGGCGCAGACCGGAGCGCTCGGCGTCGCGGTCGACGTCTACCATACCTGGTGGGACCCCAAGCTCGCCGTTGGAATCGCTCGCGCCGGCGCCAAGCGCCTGCTCGGCTATCACGTCTGCGATTGGCTGGTGCCGACCCGCGATCTCCTCAACGACCGCGGCATGATGGGCGACGGCATCGTGGAGCTGAAGAAGGTGCGTGGCCTGGTCGAGGCGGCGGGCTACACCGGCCCGGTGGAGGTCGAGATCTTCTCCGATACGTGGTGGGCGAGGCCCGCCGAGGAGGTTCTCGACACCTGCATCGCGCGCTTCAGGTCGGTCGTGTAGCGGCCATGGGCACGCCCAACCTCGTCGAGTTCGCCTCCGCCATGCTGGTCGGCACCTGCGGCCGGCTGCTGTTCCAGCAGCGCGACAACATCCCAACCATCCGCAACCCCGGCGGCATCGGCCTGTTCGGCGGCCACCGGGAGCCCGGCGAGTCATTTGCCGAGTGCGTGAGCCGCGAGATCCACGAGGAGATCGGCTACCTCCTCGCACCCGAGCGATTCGAGCGGCTCGGACCCTACGAGGCGATCGCCCCCGACGGCCACCAGCTCAGGGGCGAGCATTTCCTCGCGCGCGATATCCCGGTTGATGCGCTCAACGTCACCGAGGGCAGCCTGCTCATCGTCGAGCAGCGCGACCTGCCGGCCTTTCTGCCGCGGCTGGTGCCCTCGTCGGCCGCCGCCGCGCTCAAGTTCCTGAAGCTGTCCGCAGCCCATTGAGGAGGAGAACGACCATGGCCGCATCCACGCCCAAGTTCACGCGCGCGATCAGCCCGCACGTGCAGGAGCCGCAGGCCGGCACCTGGTCGAACTGCCTCGTCGTCAACGGCATCGCCTATGTGGCGGGCATGGTGGCCCGCGAAGCTGACGGCTCGCTGGTCGCGGGCGGCGAGTACGAGCAATCCAAGGTGATCTTCACCAAGATCCGCAACCTGCTGGAGGCGGCCGGCGGCGCCATGGCCGACGTCGTCAAGGTCACGATCTTCGTCACCGACATCAGGAACCGCGAGCAGGTCTGGCGCGCGCGGCGCGAGTTCTTCACCGGCAACTTCCCGGCGAGCACGCTGGTCGAGGTCAGGGCGCTGGCCGACCCTGGCCTCAAGGTCGAGATCGAGGCGGTCGCCTACCTCGGCGCCGGCGCACGCTGAGGCGGCCCGGAGGCCCAGGGCTCACTTCAGCTCGGAGATGGAGGTGGGGCCGGGCCCCGGCGTCACCAGCGTCGGCCATTGCTTGGAGCCGAACGGCACGGGCGGAGGCAGGAACGCCTTCGTGCCGCGCTTGGCGCTCTCGGCGATGATGGCGGCGCGCGCGTCGCCGCCCATCAACTCGTAGTCCATCAGGTGGTAGTTGCCGAAGAACAGCGACCCGACCGACCGGTCGGCGATGATGCGCGTCAGGGACTGCAGCAGGTCGGCCGGCGTGGTGGTGAAGGAGACCGTGTCGATCAGGATCAGCCGGTTGTTGATCGCGTCGGGCCCGAAGAACTGGGCGAGCACGCTGAACAGGACATTGTTCTGGCGCGTCACGTAGATCGTGTTGCTGGCCGCGTAGGTCTTCTCCCAATCGGCGCCGAGCATGGCCTTCCACTCCGCCAGCACGTTCATCCAATGCGAGACCTGGGCCTGGGCCGCCCACGTGACGTTGTGGGCAAGGAATGGACCCTGCTTCTTGGCGAACGCTTCCAGCGTCGCAAACGAGATCGAGCCCTTCGCCAGGCACTCGTCCATGAACGCGAGGTTGTTCTTGAGCACGGTGCGGTTGTTCTCCCGCCATTCCGCCGGCATGGGCGTCGCATCGAGGCCGTCGAGCGCCGACTGCATGCGGCTGCGGTAGGCGAGCATCGGCGCACGCCAGGATTGGTCGGAGGGATTGTCGAGGTAGGGCCCGACCACCTGGCTCAACGCCATCGTGCTGTGGCTCACCGATTTCAGCAGCTGGTAGGCCATGGGCAGCGACGGCGCCTCGAGCGGCGGCATGTTCGGGCGATAGAGGATGAAACGCCCGCCGGAGCCGGTGAACAGGCCGAGGATGACGGGATGCTTGCTCAGGATGTTCTTCTGGAAGATCTTGGCGGCGGCGTCGTAGAGCTCGAACATGCCGGTGTTGAGCGCCAGCATGTCCCTGGTCGCGACCTCGGCGGGGCTCGACGACGTGCGCCCGGAGATCGGCTCCATGTAGGCCGGCAGGCCGTTGGCGCCCTTCGCGGCGAGGTTATCGGCGTTGGCCGGCGCGACCGCGGCGAACGCCAGCAACGAAAGAGCGGTAGCGGAGGCGGTGCGTGTCAGGGGGAAGCATGTGCGCATGGCAATCCTCTTCGCGTGCGTCAGCCCATCTCCTCGCCAAACGCCTTAACAAACCCTGGCGCCGATCGCCGAGCCCGGCGATCCTCTAGCGGGCGAGCTCGGGGTGTGGTTAGCGCGCGCTTGGCAAGACGCGACGAATGCGAGCGACTTTCGCGCGCGCAGCGGCGGCGCGCGCCTTTCCGAGTTCATCCTTTCTCAACCGTGCGGAATTAACGGGCGCCCGGACCCACAATTCGCCGACTACTGAAAGCCTCAGCTAATCATTCGGGGCGAGCGTCTGTGCCCCGGCGCCCGATTGCGCCCTTGCTCGTGCGGCTTCGATCTCGCCGCGACGGAGAGATGGCATGCAGCCTTCGCGACGCGAGTTCGTCCAGTGGGTGACGGCGAGCGGCATCGCGCTCAGCCTGTCGCGCCTGGCGCTGGCCGAGGAGCCCTCCTTCGCGGCGCGCCAGACGCTCCCCGGCCGGCAGCGCTGGAACCCGGCGGCAACCGGCGTGGGACGTATCGACGGCGTCGCCAAGGTCACCGGGGCCAAGCTGTACGCGTCCGACTTTCGCGCCGCCGACATGCCGGGCTGGCCGGCGACGACCTCGCACGCGATTCTCGTCCGCGCGCCCGATGCGACGCACGTCTACACGGGCATGGACCTCGGACGCCTGAAAGGCGCGCTCGAGCCCGCTGTGGTGGTGACGGCCGACGATCTTGCGAGGATCGGCACCCGCGTGCCCGCGTTCTACGCCGGCGACCTCCTCTGCCCCATCGGCAAGACGCCGCTCTATCTCGGCCAGCCGGTGGCGCTGCTGATCTTCGAGCATTTCGATGCGTTCGATCAGGCGCGGCTCGCCTTGCGCGACGGGACCTTCGTGAGGTTCGGCGAGGAGACCGGCCCCATCGTGGGTCCCAACTACGGTGCCTTCCGCTTCACGCGCGTGGCGGGCCCGACGCCCGACGCACCCGACGTCTATTCGCCGATCCAGGCAGGCTGGATCAGTCCCGCGCGCATCCAGGATTCGGCGCTTCCGGTGTGGTCGCCGCTCGCCAGGCAGACGCCGGCCAACTACGCCAAGGGCGCCGTCTACGGCGAGCAGATCCGGGCTGAGCTCGCCGCCAAGGACCCCACGCTCCTGGTGCTCGATCGCGAGTTCGAGACGCAGTCGGTCGACCCGATGTTCCTGGAGCCCGAAGCCGGCCTCGCCTGGTTCAGCGGCGACAGCAGCAAGCTCGAGCTCGTGCTCGGCGTGCAGTCGCCTTACGACGCGGCCGAGGCCGTCGCCTTCATGCTCGGCAAAGCCCGTGCTCCCTTCAAGCCTGCCCGCATCAACTCGCACTTCGCCTACATGGGCGGCGGCTTCGGCGGGCGCGACCACACGCCTTTCATGCTCTACCTTGCATTGGCGGGGATGTTCTTCCCTGGCCGGCCGGTGCGCCTCGCCCACGACCGCTATCAGCAGTTCCAGGGCGGCATCAAGCGTCACGCCTTCAAAATGCGCTCGCAGATCGGCGTTGACCGCACGACGGGCAAGATCCGCGCCTTCGCCGCCGATCATGTCCTGGATGGCGGCGGACTTGCCAACTATTCGCCCAACGTCGCCACTGTGGCCGCGGCCGCCGCCATCGGCATCTACGACGTGCCCAAGGTCGACGTTACCACCGTGGCGCTGCACTCGCGTGGCGTGACCGCGGGCTCCATGCGCGGCTATGGCACCTTGCAGACGATGACGGCGCTGGAGGTGCTGATCGACGAGACCTCAGCTGCACTCTCGCTCGACCCGATCGAGTTCCGGCGCCGCAACGCGCTCGGCCCCAATGGCCGCACCATGACTGGCAATCCCTACACCGTATCCGTCCGCACGCCCGAGATCCTCGACAAGCTCGAGAAGCACCCGATCTGGCGAGACCGGGCGCAGGAGAAGGCGCTCGGTGCGCAAGGCGGCAAGCTCGTCGGCACGGGGGTCGCCTGCGTCACAAAGGATTACGGCTCGGGAGCCGACTGCTCGTTCGGCAAGATCGAGATCGACCGCGAGGGCCGCATCTCCATCCACTGCGACCATGTCGAGATGGGCACGGCCGTGGGCACGGCGGTCGCCAACCGTGTCGCGCTCCATCTCGGCGCCGTAGCCGACGAGATCACGCTGGCGCAAATCGACGCCTTCGACGAGCTGGCGCTCGTCACATCGGGCGATCCCTATACGATGGACCAGAAGACGCAGGACGCCGCCGCGCGCAACCCACGTTGGGTGCCGTCCCTCAGCACGGTCACCACGGCGTCGATCGGAGCCCACGTCGGCACGCAAGCGGCCGCCGAGGCCGCCCGCGTCATCCTCAGGTTCGGGCTGTGGCCGGCGGCGCTCGAGCTGTGGCGCATCCCGGCCACCGACCCCAGAGCGAAACAGTGGGAGACGGCAGCCTGGAAGGACGGGCACCTGACCATGCCGGACCTCGCGCCGCTGCCGCTTGCGAGGCTCGCGGCGACTGCGCATTCCCGCAATCTCGTGACGGGCGCCTCCACGCACGCCTTCTCGCGCTGGGCCTGGTCGCGCGCACGTTTCCAGGTCGCGGGCGTCAGCTGGACCGCCGACATCGATGCGCTGGCCGTGCGTCGCGGGGATGGCAAATTCCAGCGCCTCGATCGCTCAAGCGTCGCCTTCCCGCCGACCGACAACAACCGCATCGGCACCACCTACACCTCGCTGTGCGGCACGCTGGTGCGCGTCGAGATCGAGCGCGCCAGCGGCGCTCTCAACATTGCCAAGGCCTACAGCGTGCTCGAATGCGGCCGCACGCTCGTGCCGGAGGTCGTGCGCGGGCAGGCGCAGGGCGGCTTCGCCATGGGCGTCGGCTACGCGCTCCTCGAGTCGCTGCCGCCCTACGAGGGCGGGCCCGGCAACGGGCAGTGGAACCTCGGCCAGTACCTGATCGCGCGCGGCTCCGACCTGCCGCTGCGCGACCTCGAGATCGAGATGCTGCCGCCATTGACGCCCGACGAGCCACCAAAGGGAATGGCGGAGGTGGTGATGATCCCCGTCGTCCCCGCGCTCCTCAACGCCATCTTCGACGCCACGGGCCATCGCTTCCAGTCCCTGCCGGTAACCCAGAAGATCCTCAAAGGAGCGCTCGCGTGACAACGCTGGCATTGACCATCAACGGCCGCGCCTACGGTCCAACCGAGGTGCGCGACGAGCTGTCGATGAACGACTTCCTGCGCGAATACCTGGGGCTCACCGGCACCAAGTTCGGCTGCGGCGCCGCCCAATGCCTGAGCTGCGCCATCATCGTCGACAACCCCGACGGGACCAGCACCACCAGCCCGACGTGCGTGGTCGCGGCGGCAAATTTCAACGGCAAGGCGATCCGCACCGTCGAAGGTCACGCCAGGGGCAACGAGCTCTCGGCCCTGCAGAAGGCCTTCATCGAGCACTTCGCGTTCCAGTGCGGCTATTGCACCGCCGGCTTCCTCAACGAGGGCCAGGTCCTTCTGGAGCGGCTTGCCAGGAAGCCGGTGGCGCGCGTCGACCTCGAGACCACCATCGCCGAGGCGCTCGACGGCCATCTGTGCCGCTGCACCGGCTACGTCAAGTATCACGAGGCCGTGCGCGACGTGATCCTCGCCGATCCCAAGCGCTATCTCGTGTAGGAGGACGGGCGCGATGCGGGTGAAGTTTTTCGTGCTGGTCGCGGCGCTCGCCGCGAGCGTGCTCGCGGCCTACGCGGGGACCGTCGACCAGACCAAGCTCGTGCCGCCGGAGAGCTTCGAGGGGATCGCCGACGCCGAGGCGCGGTCGGCGGCAATCTTCACGGAGCTCGGCAAGGTCCTGACCCACCCGCGCTGCGTCAACTGTCATCCGGCCGGCGACCGCCCGCGCCAGGGCGACGAGGGCCGGCTGCACCAGCCGCCGGTCGCACGCGGTCCGGACGGGCATGGACGCGAAGCCCTGCGTTGTCAGACCTGCCACCAGCAGGCGAACTTCGAGCCCGGCCGCATGCCCGGCAACTCCGAGTGGCACCTGGCCCCGCGCGAGATGGCGTGGGAGGGCAAGACGCTCGGCGAGATCTGCCGGCAGATCAAGGACCCTGCGCGCAACGGCGGCCGCAAGGTCGAGGAGCTGATCCATCACATCGGCACCGACACGCTGGTCGGCTGGGCCTGGAAGCCGGGGTTCGGCCGCACCCCGGCTCCCGGCACGCAGGCGGAGGCCGGCGCGCTCGTCGAGGCCTGGGTCAAGACCGGAGCCGCGTGCCCGAGCAAATGACGCCGCCCAGGCGTAGCCTCCGCGGCCTTCAGGTCAGCGGCTTGGCGACGTGCTTCTGGAAGGCGGGACGCTGCTTCAGGCGCTCGTGGTAGGCTTCGATGCGGGGCATCTTCGGGTGCTGCACGGGCAGCGCATACCAGCGCCAGACGAACACGCCGACGACGATATCGCCCATCGTGAAGGCCTTGCCCGCGGCGTAGTCCTTGCCCTCGAGGCCCTGCTCCAGCACCTGCAGCTGCTGGCCGACCTTCTCGGCTTCCGACGCGATCAGCTTCATGTCGCGCGTCTCCGGCGGGGAGCGGATGAGGCCCCAGAATACAGGTGTGATCGGCGGATTGAGATGGTTCGAGGTCCAGTCCATCCACCGGTCGGAGTCGGCCCGCTGCTTGAGGTCGGTCGGGCATAGCGTGCCCATGCCGTGCTTGGCCGCCAGGTAGCGGACGATGGCGTTGGACTCCCACAGCACGAACCCGTCGTCCTCGATGGTGGGCACGCGGCTGTTGGGGTTCATCTTCTTGTAGAAGGGCTCGTTGACGACGCCGAACGCCATGCCGGCCTCGACGCGCTCGTAGGGCACCTTCAGCTCCTCGAGCGCCCACAGCACCTTCTGCACGTTGATCGAGTTGACGCGTCCCCAAACCTTCAGCATGGCTGCCCCGAGTTTTCTGTTCGCTTCAGATGGGGCGCATCCTCGCCCCGTTGTTGGTAGGGCGCAATAGCCCCCGACTTGATCGGGGGCGTATTGCGCCGCGTAGGCCTCGCAGCGGCGCAATGCGCTGCGCTTATTGCGCCCTACTTTCGGTCGCAGCCCGCCGGTGCTATCGATGAGCCCTTGAGCGAGATTGGGGAGACAAGATGCCCGTGCTGTGTAGCGACGTCCTGAAGAAGATCCGGGGCGGAGCGATGTCGCTCGGCTTCGGCGTGCACCAGTTGCGCGGCGCGGCCGTGCCGATGCTGGCGAAGGCCGCCGGCTACGACTGGCTGTTCATCGATTCCGAGCACGGCGTGATCACGACGCAGGAGATCTCGCAGATCTGCCTCGCGGCGCTCCCCAACGGCATCGCGCCCATCGTCCGGGTGTGCGCCGACGCCATCGACGAAGGCACGCGCGCGCTCGACAACGGGGCGCTCGGCATCGTCGTGCCCCATGTCGACACGGTCGAGCAGGCCAAGCGCCTGGTCGACGCGTTCCGCTTCAGCCCTATGGGGCATCGCAGCTCCGGCGGCCCTCCGGCGCAGTTCGGCTTCCGGCCGCCGGGCGCGGCCGAGCTGCAGAGGACGCTCAACGCCGAGATCCTCGTGATCCCCATGATCGAGACGCCGCAGGCGGTGGAGAACGCGGACAGAATTGCGGCCCTCGAAGGCATCGACGCGCTTCTGATCGGCACCAACGACCTGGCGCTGGAGATGGGCATCGCCGGCCAGGTCGGCCACGAGCGCATCGGCACGGCCTACCAGAAGGTCGCCGACGCCTGCCGGCGACACAAGAAGGTGCTCGGCATGGGCGGCGTCTACGACCAGGAGGTGGCGAGCCGCTACATCGGCATGGGCGCCCGCCTGATCCTCGCCGGCGCCGACCACAACCTGCTGCTCGACGCCGCCACGAAGCGCGCCGAGTTCCTGCGCGGGCTGCTCAAGTCGTAGGGGTAGCGTCTTCGGCCGCGATAACGCTTCCGCAGCAAGGATAGCAACACAGATGGAAAAGATCGCGCATCGCAAGCTCGGCACGCAGGGCCTCGCCGTCTCCACGGTCGGTCTCGGCTGCATGGGCTTGTCGGGCGTCTACGGCACTGCCGACGACGCCCAGTCGGAGGACCTGATCCGCGGCGCCATCGATCTGGGCGTCGACCACCTCGACTCATCCGACTTCTACGGCTGGGGCCACAACGAGGAGCTGCTCGGCCGTGCCATCAAGGGTCGTCGCGATCGGGTGGTGCTGGCGACGAAGTTCGGCAATGTCCGACGCGAGGGGGGAGCCACCGGCGTCGACGGCAGCCCCCAATACGTCATGCAGGCGTGCGAGGCGAGCCTGAAGCGGCTGGGGGTGGACGTCATCGACCTCTACTACCAGCATCGTGTCGATCCCAACGTGCCCATCGAGGAGACGGTCGGCGCCATGGCCCGCCTCGTGGAGCAGGGCAAGGTGCGCTTCCTCGGGCTGTCGGAGGCCCATCCGAGCACCGTCCGCCGCGCCCACAAGGTTCACCCGATCTCGGCGGTGCAGACTGAATACTCTCTGCTCTATCGCAAGGAGGCCGAGGAGACGCGCGAGACCACCCGGCAGCTCGGCATCGGCTTCGTCGCCTATTCGCCGCTGGGACGCGGATTCTTGACCGGAGCCATTCAATCGCTGGCGGATGTCGATGGACGTCGCTCGGCCCACCCCCGCTTCCAGGCCGAAAATTTTGCCCGCAACCGCGAGCTGGTGGCGAAGATCGAAGCCTTCGCCAGGGACAAGGGCTGCACGCCGGCCCAGCTGACCCTGGCCTGGCTCCTGGCGCAGGGACCCGACGTCGTTGCCATTCCCGGCACGCGCTACGTGAAGCGGCTGGAGGAGAATCTGCGTGCGCTCGATGTCGCTCTGACGCCCGAGGAGGTAGCGCGCATCTCCGCCGCCGTGCCCGCCGGCGCCGCGGCCGGCACCCGCTATCCGGCAGGCGGCATGCAGGCGGTCTACATTTGAGCTACATCGCCAGGTAGCCGCCGTCGACGGGCACCTCTATGCCCGTGATGTAGGAGGCCTCGTCGGAGGCGAGGAACAGGTTGGCGTTGGCCACCTCCTCGATGCGGCCCTCCCGCCGCATCGGGATGGCCTTGAGCATGCCCGCCCGGATCGTGGGATCGGCCGAGAGCTTGGACGTGCGCATCGCCGGCATCAGCCCGGGATGCACCGAGTTGACGCGGATGCCGTCGCGGGCGAACTGCACCGCCGCCGCCTTGCTCATGGTGCGCACCGCGCCCTTGGACGCGTTGTAGCCCATGTGCACGAAGGTCTGGCCGACGACGCCCGAGATCGAGGAGATGTTGACGATCGACCCGCTCTTGGCCTTCTGCATCTCGGGGATCACCGCGCGCATGCCGAGGAACACGCCCTTGGCATTGATGCTCATCTGCCGGTCCCAGGTCTCCAGGCTGAAGCGGTCGGGATCGCTGCCGCTGACGCCGGCATTGTTGATGAGGATGTCGATTCTGCCGTAGGCGGCGAGCGTTGCCGCGACCAGCGCATCCCAGTCCTTCTCGCTCGCGACGTCGAGGCGCTGGAAGCGCGCCTCGCCGCGGTTCGACTTGATGGACTGCGCGACGGCCTCGCCTTCCGCCTCCAGCATGTCGGCGACGACGACCTTGGCGCCCTCGCTCGCGAACAGCCGCGCGGTGGCGGCGCCCATGCCCGATGCCGCACCGGTGACGATGGCGACCTTGTCCTGCAGGCGCATGCTACTCCCCCCTACTCTTTTGTTTGATACGCCCGGCTGCTCTCAGCTCGAGTCGTCCTCGCCCTTGAAGCCGACGAAAATCCACCCGAGCGAGGTTGCAAGCACATAGGCGCCAAGGCCGGCGGCGAGGAAGATGTAGACCTGCGTCGGGGGCGCCCGGCCCAGGGACAGCCAGGTTATGAGGCCGTAGGCGGCCGGCAGGCACAGGATCAGCGCCAGCACGATAAAGAGACGACGAAGACCCGAGAAAGCTCGCCGCATCCACGTCATCGTTCGATCCTCCGCAGTTACCTCATGCAGCTTCGCCGAATCGGCTCTTCGAACTCTCCCCAGGTTAGGATCGGTCCGGACCGTTGAACAGTGCCGGGAGCAGCGATCACTCCGTCTCGGCGATTTCCTGCAACACCTCGGTGTTGCACAGCAGCTTGGAGCCCTTGCGCGAGATCGCGCCCATGTCCCCAAGCATGGTCAGCGCGATGTTGACCTTGGGCCGGCTGGCGCCGATCAGCAGCGCCAGCTCGCCCTGCGACATGCCGAGGTCGAGCGGCACCTCCTCGCCCTCCGCACTCGGCGACTGCAGCTTCAGCGCCGAGAGCAGCAGCCGGGCGAGCCTGACCTCGATGCGGTGCAGCGCGATCGCCTCCAGACGCTGGTCGGTCTCCCGCAGCCGCGTGCAGAGGAAGCGAATCGCGGCGAGCGCCACCTTGGGATTGTTCTCGATCAGCTCCATCATCGCCCGCTGCGGCAGCGCCATCGCCGTGACGCGGGAGATGGCGGTGGCCCCCGCCGTGCGCTCGCCTCCGTCGAGGGTGGCGATCTCGCCGAAGATGCTGCCGGGACCCGCATGGGCGAAGGACAGCTCACGGCCGTCGCTGGAGAGGATCGACAGCCGGATGCGGCCCTCCAGCACCAGGTAGATGTCGCGGCCGGGGTCCCCGCGCGAGAAGATCATCTGGTCGCCGTCGAACTGCACGCGCCGCATGCGGCCGGCGATGGCTGCACGGTCCACGTCGGCCAGCGTGCCGAACAAGGCGGTCTTTCCGAGCAACTCGACGATCGCCTGCGGCTCCATGACCTCGACCTCTTGCTCTCGCATGACTTGGGCTGATCATGCAGGCGACGCGGGCCTCGTGTCGAGGGCAGAAATCGAGCCTCCCCAACCGTTTGTAAACGCAAGCCTGGGCTCGGCAGCTGGCGTCCGGGATGCCGTCGTCTGCCGCGGCCTGCGGCAGACGACCTCGAGCGCAGGCAGTGTTCCAGTCGAAACAGCGCCCGCGGGCGATTCCGGCGAAAGTGGCTTCAACACGGGCGGCCACGCCGCCGAAGATGACAGACACTGGAGAAATGCCATGCGCCTCGTCGATGTCGTGCTCGCCAGCGCCCTCCTCGGGTTGGGCCTCGGGCTCCTGCAAACCGGCCTCCCCGGCGCCCGCGCGAATGACACCGCCGCTGCCGACTGCGCCACGACCAAGTGCGAGCGCATCGCCTGGCTGCGCACCCCCGCAATGCGGCGCATATCCTACAGCGAGTAGGCCGAAGCGCTCCCGGCTCGTTACCCCCCGCCTCGGCCCCCAGGCCCGTCGATTGGACCCTCCCCCCCGGTCCAATCGGCGGGCCAACTGCTTTCTGCGCGGGGCGAACAAGCGCACCGACAAACAAAGACCGCAGATCGTTGCCGATCTGCGGTCCCCAATCTGGTGTCTCGGCTGAGCGACGGGTCTGCCGTCGACGGCCTAGCGGCGGAAGAAGGCGTCGACGCGCATCCCCGGCAGCAGGGGCACATTGCCGTCGAGGTCGATCAGCACTTCCATGACCTCCACATCGGTTGCCCGGCGCGCGCCGCGCGAGCCCATGCGGGGCAGCGCGAGCGAGGGGGCAAGCTCCGCGACCTTGCCGTCGAATTCCTGGCCCTGATAGGCGGTGTTCTTCACGAACACCCGCTGGCCGACCTTGATCTTGGCCACGTCGTGCTCGTCGACTTCCGCCCGCACGCGCACGGCGGTGTCGCCCATGACTGCCAGCGGGATCTCCATGGCAGGCCCGACCATCTCGCCGACCTTGGCATGGATCTGCAACACCTTGCCGGCGATCGGCGTACGGATGCGCGTCTTGTCGAGGACGGACTCCGCCAGCGTCACCTCGGAGCGGGCGGCGATCAGCCCGGCCTCCAGCCGGTTGGGGGCGGGTGTGCCGGACCTCGAGATCGCCGAGGCGAGCGCCGACTGCTCCTGCCGCAGGCGGTCGATGGCATCGGCGTGGCGCCGGCGGGCGCTGGAAAGGTTCTGGCTGTTGGCGTTGTTGCGATCGGTGGCGATGGCATCGTCGAGCTCGAAGCGCGCCGACATGACGGCGCGTTCTGCCGTGTAGACGGCGTCCTCGGCCTTGTTGATGCTGTCGCGGCCGGCCGTCGCGGTCTGGCCGTCGCGCTCGCGCTTGCGCACCGACGCCTCGGCCTCCGCGGCGGAAAGGCGGGCGCGAGCCTCCTTGTCCTCGAGCCGGATCAGGACCTCGCCCTCGGCGACGCGGTCGTTCATCTTGACGGCCACCTTCTCCACCCGGCCGCCGATGCCGGCGCTGATGCGGATCTGGCCCGAGCGCGGCTCGACGCGTCCCGGGGCGGCCGCGACCCAGGGCAGCTGGCCCGATACGTTCGCGGCCCCCGATGTCGAGGTCGACGAGGCCGCCGGCGTGTTGAACTTGATCTGGATGGGGTTGCCCGGCGTCATGATCAGGGCCACGGCAAAGCCCGCAAGGCCCAGCGACGCGAGACCCGTAAAGATGGCAAGCTTTCTGGCCATTCCGCCTCCCCGCTGTCCGTTTGCCAGATGGTCAGCTGTCATCGCATGGCCGCCTGTCGATTGCATGGCTCAAACCTCATTTTATGGGGCTGGGCTCCGCAGCACAAGGGATGCGGGCGCGCTGGCTCGGTGTCGCGTGTATAGGCGGCACGCTCGCCGCACGCTGTTTCACGTGAAACAAAGCCCTGCGCCCGCTGCTTTGCGGGTCCCCGCGCAGTTTGTTTCGCCGGTTACAGCGCTCGCGTCGCGCCTGTCACAAACTCGAGCCACTGGATCAGCAGGCGAGCAGCGGATCGCGTCGCGCCTGCGGGAGAGGACGCAACGGAGCGTGCGATGTATGGAGAGATCATCAAGTTTCGGGCCGATCTCGGCATCGGCGTCATCGCGGCCGAGGACGGGCGCAACTATCGGTTCACCAAGTCGGAGGTCGTCAGCAGCGCCCGCGACCTCGTCGGCGAGAACGTCGACTTCATCGTCGATGCCCGGCGTCCGCGCCAGATCATCGTGACGTCGGCATCGCTGTGGACGGCCTTCGGCGACATCAGGGATTGCATCGCCAACGACCGCTGAGGCGTCGAGGCCTCAGGATCGGACAGCCGGCGCCTTGCCCTCGCCGATGTCCCAGTAGAGCCCAGCCATGACCGCCGCGGCGGAACGGAAGACGCTGAGCAGGATGTGCTCGTCGGGCGCGTGCTGCGAGCAGGCCTGGTAGGAGTGCGGCACCCAGATGGTGGGGATGCCCAGGATATCCGTGAAGATGTCGTTGCAGATCGAGCCGCCCGTCTGCGGCACCACCGCCGGCTTGGCGTTGGCCGAGCGCTGCAGCGATTGCGCGGCGAACGCCGCCCAGGGGTGATCGGGCTCCGTGCGCGTTGCCGCGAAGCGTCCGTCGTTGACGGCGGGCGGCGGCATGACCTTGACGGTGGTGAAGCCTTTCTCGTCGAGATGGCGCTGCAGAGCAGGCACGACGGCGTCGACCGAGGTGCCGGCGACGAAGCGCAGCTGGCAATTGGCGACGGCCTTGGGCGGGATTGCGTTCACCGGCCGGCCAGGCGTTCCCGTCGTGAAGGCCAGGATATTGAAGACGTTGGAGGCGTAGACCCGCTCGGCCGGCGTCAATCCCGCATCTCCCCACCACGCATCCACATCCGGGCCAGACTCGCCGCCGTCGACGTCGACGTCGGCAAGGGAATCCTTGACGGCCTTTGTCATCGGCGGCGCCTTGAGGGCGGGCACGAGCAGCTCGCCGGTGGGCCCGACAATGGTGGCGAGCGCGTGCGCGAGGATCACGCCCGGATTGGCGATCAGCCCGCCCCAGTTGCCGGAGTGATGGCCGCCCTCGCGCAGGTCGCACACGAGATCGAAGTTGATGGCGCCGCGGCAGCCGAGTGTGATGGTTGGGCGCTCCGGGCGCACGCGCGGGCCGTCGGAGGCGATCAGAACGTCGGCGGCGAAGTCGGCCTTGTGCGCCGCCACCAGCTCGGCGAGGCCCTTGGAGCCCGCCTCCTCGCCCGTCTCGATGATGAACTTGACGTTGAAGCCGAGCTTGCCGCCGCGCTCCTCGCGCACGCGCTCGAGGATCGCCATGTTGAGGGTGTGCTGGCCCTTGTTGTCGGCGGTGCCGCGGCCATAGACGCGATCGCCGTCGCGCGCGGTCACCCAGGGACCCTTGCCCTTGGTCCACTGGTCCTCGAGGCCGTGGATCACGTCGCCGTGGCCGTAGCCGAGCACGGTGGGCAGCTTGGCATCCTCGATGCGGGTGGCGAGCAGCACCGGCCCCTGGCCCGGCAGCGGGTTGTCGTAGATGCGGGTTGTGAACCCCATGCGCGCGAAAGAGGGGGCCATCTCCTCGTTCAGGTAGCGATAGAGCTCGGGCTGGCTGGCGGGCAGCAGCTGGCTCTCGGTCTTGAAAGCGACGCGGCGCGCCAGTTCGGCCTCGAAGGCACCCTCGTCGATATAGGCGCGTGCGCGGGAGATGGCACCCGCGCGCGAACTATTGCTCTTGCCGTCGGTCATGCGGATTGTCCCTGCAGGGTGATCGGGTCGTAGAGATGACATTCGACGAAGCCGGCGCGCTGGGCAATCGGCTTCGGCGCGACACTGCGGCACTCATCGCGCACATAGGCGCAGCGCGGGTGGAAGCGGCACCCCGGCGGCACCTCCAGCGGGTTGGGATAGGCGGCGCCAAGGTGCGTGTCGGGCACGCCGAGCCCCGGCTCCGGCGTCAGCACGGAGGCCAGCAGCGCCTCGCTGTAGGGATGCTTGGGCGCGGCGTAGAAGGTATCCGTGTCCGCCTCCTCGACGATGCGGCCCAGATACATGACGGCGACGCGCGTCGCCATGTGCTCGACCACGGCAAGGTTGTGGCTGATCAGGAGGTAGGTGAGGCCCAGGTCGCGGCGCAGGTCCTGCAGCAGGTTGAGGATTTGCGATTGCACCGACACGTCGAGCGCAGAGGTCGGCTCGTCGCAGATCACCATGCGCGGCCCGTTGATGAGCGCGCGGGCGATGGCGACGCGCTGGCGCTGGCCGCCCGAAAGCTGGCTCGGGTAGTTGTCGTAGAGGCGGCGCGCGAGTCCCACGCGCTCCATCATGTCCTCGACGCGGGCGCGCCAGGTCTCGGGCTTGGGGTCGCCCTGCACGCGCAGCGGCAGGGTGATGATGGCGCCGACCGGCTTCCTCGGATTGAGCGAGGAGTAGGGGTCCTGGAACACGGGCTGCACCAGCCGGGCGATCTCACGGCGGGCGAGCGCATGGGCCGGCCGGCCGGCAATCCGCATCTCGCCGGCAGAAGGCGCCAGCAGCCCCAGCAGCATACGCGCGAGCGTAGTCTTGCCGCAGCCGGATTCACCGACGAGCGCCACCACCTCGCCGGGCTGCACCGTGAGACTCACGCTCTCCACCGCAGTCAGCGTGCGCTTGGCGCGAAACAGGCCGGCCGACACCTGGAACGTGCGCGATACGCTCCTCGCCTCGAGCAGGGGAGCCTGCCCGGCGACCTGCGCAACGACGGACGGCGACACGCTCACAATGTCGCCTCCGCGAGCCGCCGGCCGGCCGCCGCGCCGATCTCGGCGTGGCGCACGCAGCGCACGAGATGCTGATCGCCGCTGCCGGCCTCGAGCGGGATGGCGGAGGCGCGGCAAACGTCGATCGCATGCGGGCAGCGGCCGGCGAAGGCGCAGCCGCGCGTCTCGCCGATCAGCGAGGGCACCATGCCGGGGATGGTGCCGAGGGGGTCACCGCGCCGCGTGCGCCCGGGCACGGGTATGCAGGCGAGCAGCCCCTGCGTGTAGGGATGCGCGGGGGCGCGGAAGATGGCGTCGGCGGGTCCGGTCTCCACCACCTGGCCGGCGTACATGACGACCACGCGGGTGGCGATGCGGGCGACGATGCCCAGGTCGTGGGTGATGAGCACGAGGCCCATGGCGAGCTCACGCTGCAGCTCGGCGAGCAGGTGCAGGATCTGCGCCTGGATGGTGACGTCGAGCGCCGTGGTGGGCTCGTCCGCCAGCAGCAGCGAAGGCGAGCACATCAGCGCCATGGCAATCATGACGCGCTGGCGCAAGCCGCCGGAGAGCTGGTGGGGGTACTGCTTGAGCCGGCTCGCCGCCGCCGTGATGCCGACCCGCTCGAGCAGGTGCACGGCGCGGTCGCGGGCCTCGTGGCGCGAGGTCCGGCGATGGCGCAGCAGCGCCTCCTCGAGCTGGTTGCCGATGGTGTAGGCGGGGTTTAGCGAGGTCATCGGCTCCTGGAAGATCATGGCCATGCGGTTGCCGCGGATGTCGGCCATGGCGCGCTCGCTGGCGCGCGCGAGGTCGCGGCCCTCGAGCTCCAGCCGCGCCGCCGTCCGCAAGGCGCGTTGCGGTAGCAGGTCCATGACGGCGAGCGCCGTCAGCGTCTTGCCGCAGCCCGACTCGCCGACGATGCACAGCGTCTCGCCGCGATCGACGTGAAACGACACGCCCTGCACCGCGTGAAGCGTCCCCGCCGGCACCGGCAGCGCCACGCGCAGGTCCTCGACGGTCAGGATGCGCTCGCTCATGGCACGTGGACCCGAGCGGCTCGCTCCGCCTCCCCCTGGAGGGGGGAGGAAGACGCGCCACGAGTTGGCGCCGTCTCTTTGCTCCAATGGTTGAACCAGGCTGAGCCCTGAGGCGCTAACTCGTTCGGCGCGTCAGGTGGGGGTGTCTCGAGCCAGCCCGCCTTCACCCCCACCGGGAACGCCATCGGACTTAGTGCGCCGGTCGCAGCCAGTCGTTCCTCTGCCGCTCGGCGCACTAAGCCCGTGACGTTCCGTCCTCCCCCCTCGAGGGGGAGGGGGAGTGTGCGGCGCGCGCGTTCCACCACAATCATCGCCCTCACCCGCGGTTCTCGGGGGCGGTGACGTCGCGCAGGCCGTCGCCCAGGAGGTTGATGGCGAGCACCAGCAGGAATAGGGCGATGCCGGGGATCGAGATCAGCCAGGGGTCGAAGAACATCAGCCCCTTGGCCTCCGAGATCATGAGGCCCCAGGAGGGCGTGGGCGGCTGCACGCCCAGCCCCAGGAACGACAGCGCAGCTTCGAGCAGGATGGCGTGCGCCATCTCCAGCGTGGCGACGACGATCAGGTGGTTGGCGACGTTGGGCGCGATCTCGGTCAGGAGGATGCGCGCGGTCGAGCAGCCCACGGCCTGTGCCGCGGTGATGAACTCGCGCGAGCGCACCTGCTGCGTGGCACTGCGCATCACCACGGCGAAGCGGTCCCAGATCAGCAGGCCCAGCACCCAGATGACCACGGTGAGCGACGAGCCGATGATGGACACGACCGCCAGCGCCACCAGCACCACGGGCATGGAAAGGCGCGTGGTGATGATGAAGTTGACGACCATGTCGAGGCGGCCGCCGAAGTAGCCGGCGAGCACGCCCATGGTGGTGCCGATGACGCCCGAGATCAGCATGGCCGAGAAGCCGATCAACAGCGAGATCTGGGCGCCGTAGAGCAGGCGCGTGAGGTAGTCGCGTCCCAAGTGATCGGTGCCCAGCGGATGCGCCCAGGTGGCCTTGGCGCTAGCGTGCCAGATCGGCGGGATCAGCTTGCGCGCGAGCTGCTGGTCGTAGGGGTCGTAGGCCGCCACCAGCGGCGCCAGCAGCGCCATCAGCACGATGCCGGTGAGGATGGTGCCGCCGATGACGAGGCCCCAGTGGCGGAAGATGCGCCGCCGCAGCAGGGCGCCGGGCGAGGGCGCGAGGATCTCGCCCGCCGTGAGCATCCCGGCGCGTCCAATGGCACTGGGCAGGCTGGTCTCGGCCATCAGGAGACCCTCAGCCGCGGATCGAGGAACGCATTGAGGAGGTCGGCGAGCAGCGTCAGCAGGACGTAGATCACGGACAGCACCAGCACGATCGCCTGCATGGTGGGCAGGTCCTTGCGCTGGATCGATTCCCAGGCGAGGTAGCCGAGCCCGTTGATTTGGAAGATGGTCTCGATGACGATCGAGCCGCCGAGCATGAAGCCGAACTGCACCGCCGCGAGCGACACCACGGGGATGATGGCGTTCCTGAGCGCATGCTTGAACAGCACCGTCATGGGCCGCAGGCCCTTGGCGCGCGCCGTGCGGATGTAGTCGGCGGAGAGCACCTCGAGCACGCCGGCGCGCGTCAGCCGCATCACGGCGGGCGTCACGTAGTAGCCGAGCGCGATCGCCGGCATGACGAAGTTCTGCCAGCTGCCGGAGCCGGTGATGGGGAGCAGCCGCCAGTTTACGCCGAGCCACAGGATCAGGGTCAGCGCGAACCAGAAGGTGGGCATGGCCTGCCCGACCACGGCGAGCGTCAGCGCGAAGCGGTCGGCGAGGCTGTTGGGTCGCACGGCCGCCAGCACGCCCAGCGGAATGGCGAGCACGAGCGCGAAGAGAATGGCCGAGGCGCCGAGGATCATGGTCACCGGCAGCCGCGCGAAGATCACATCGGCGACCGGCTGGCGCAGCGTGTAGGAACGGCCGAAATCGCCCTGCAGCGCGCCGGCCAGCCAATCGAGATACTGCACGGCGATCGGCCGGTCGAAGCCGTAGAACTTGCGGATCGCCTCGATGTCGGCTGGGCGCGCGCCCTCGCCGGCGATGGCGATGGCCGGGTCGCCCGAGACATAGATCATCGAGAAGGTGATGAGCGAGACGGTCAGCGCCACCAGCAGCGCGACACCCAGACGTTTGGCAGTGAAGGCGAGCATGGCAGACCCGGGGTCAGACCCCTTATCCCAACGTTCGCGCCTCAGTCCGCCGCTCGGCGATGGGGTCTGACCCCATCCTGCGCCCGCTCACTTCCACTTCGCCGCGAAGAACTGTGGGATCTCGTCGGACGTCGGCTTGAAGTCGAGGTCCTTGGAGAACGCGTAGTACTTGGCGTAGGTGAAGAGCGGCACCCAGAAGGCCTCGGCGGCGATGCGGTTGAGCGCCTTCTGCCACACCACCTTGCGCTGCGCCGGATCGGTGAGCGAATCGGCCTCGTCGATCAGCTTCTTGACCTCCGGGTCCTTGGTCAGGTCGTCGGCTCCATGCGAGAAGAAGTGTGCGGTCATGGCTGAGACGTCGGGGACCGAGTTGGAGCCCCAGGTGCCGTGCGCCACGGGCGTCTTGCCCTTGCGCACGTTCTCCAGGAACGCCGTGTATTGCATGTAGTTGAGCTTGGGCTTGAGGCCGATCTTGGCGAGATCGCCGATCACGGCTTCCGTGTATTCGCGGTCGCGATAGGCATAGAAATCGAACTCGAAGCCGTCAGGAAAGCCGGCCTCTTTCAGGAGCGCTTTGGCCTTGGCCGGATCATACGGGTACTTCGTCACGTCGCTCGAGCACGCGAACTGGTCGGGATGGCATGGGCTGTGCGCCACCACCGATGCCGGGCCGACCAGGTTCTTGGTGAGCGATTCGCGATCGATCGCATGCGCGAGCGCCTGGCGCACGCGCTTGTCGCTGAAGAACTTCTGCCCCGACTGGCCGGCGATATCGAACTGCAGATAGGAGACGCGCAACGTCTTGGCGTTCTCCACCACGACCGCGGGGTTGGCCTTGATGCGCTCGGCCTGGTCCTTGGGCACGTCCCACATCCAGTCGATGGCGCCGGTCATCAACTCGGCCGCGCGCGTGTTACCGTCCTTGATGGTGCGGAACTTGATCTTGGAGATCTTGGGATTGCCCTTGAAGCCGTCCTTGAAATAGTCGGCGTTCTTCTCCATCAGGATGGAGTCGCCGGGCTTCACCTCGACGACCTTGTAGGGCCCCGTGCCGTTGGCCTTGACCGCGCCGAAGTCCTTCTTGCCGTCGGGCTTCACGGGCGCGCTGTCGTAGTGGCCCTTCTCCATGATGAAGCCGAGGCCGGCGAGATAGGCGAGCGCCGGCGGGAATGGGTTGCGCAGGTTGATGCGCACATTGCTGGCGTCGATCTTCTCGGCGTCCTTGATCCAGGACAGCAGCGCGAAGTTGGCGATGGCGTTGTCCTTGTTGGCGGCGTGGTTCAGCGTGTAGACGACGTCGTCGGCGTCGAGCACCTTGCCGGAGTGGAACTTGACGCCCTTCCGCAGCTCCATCTCGAGGGAGGTCGGGCTCGCCCACTTCCACTTGGTCGCCAGCAGCGGCTTGATCTCGGCCGTGTTGGGGTCGATGATGACGAGCGTGTCCCAGACGTGGTGGCCGATGACCACCAGCTCGCGGGTGTTGAGATAGAAGGGATCGGCGACCGGGTTGTCGCGATCGGTGGCCCAAACCAGCGTGTCGTCCTTCTTGCCGGCTATCGCGGGCGCCGCCACCAGGCACGCTGCCAGCAGCAGACCGACGAATATCAAACCAACGCGCTTCATAAGGCTCGATCTCCCTCGAGGCAGGTGGCGCCAACGCGGCGCTCACGCCGGACTTTCGCAGACGATCCCCGGTTTAGCCGTCAATTGCAAGTGTTGGGATTGCGAGCGGTGCGACGCGTTCGATCACTCGTCATTCCGGCGAAGGCCGGAACCCAGTTCACAGATCGATGGTGGCCTGGGTCCCGACCTGCGTCGGGATGACGCCAAATCGCACTAGACGATCGTCGAGCCGCCGTCGGCGACGATGACCGTGCCGGTCATGAAAGAGGCCGCCTTGGATGCCAGGAAGGCGACGACGCCACCGATCTCCTCGGGCTCGCCGATGCGCCGCAGCGGCGCGGTCGACACGGTGCGCTTAAGCCGGTCCGGATCCTCCCACAGGGCGCGGGCGAAATCGGTCTTGACCAGGCCCGGGGCGACGCAGTTGACGCGCACGTTCCTCGGGCTCCACTCCACCGCCAAGCTGCGCGTCAACTGCATGTCGGCGGCCTTGGAGATGCCGTAGGCGCCGAGGTTGGCGCTGCCGCGCAGGCCGCCGATCGAGGAGACGATGATGACGCTGCCGCCGCCCCGCTCGGCCATGCCGGGGATGGCGAGGTTGCACAGCCACAGGTTGCTCTTGATGTTGGAGGCCATGATCTTGTCGAAGGCGTCGTCGGGGATTTTCTCGAGCGGGCCGAAGTAGGGATTGACGGCCGCGTTGCACACCAGCGTGTCGATTTTCCCCCACTTCTCGAGCGTGCCCTTGACCAGGCCCTCGATGTCCTCGCGACGCGAGATGTTGCAAGGAATGACGACCGCCTCGCCGCCGGCCTTGCGGATGCCGTCTGCCACCGCCTCGCACGGCTCGGCCTTGCGGCTGGAGATCACCACCTTGGCGCCGAGCGCGGCCATGATCTCGGCTGCCGAGCGGCCGATGCCCTTGCTCGAGCCGGTGATGACGGCCACCTGACCGCTGAGATCGAACGGGTTTTTCATGGCTCTCGGCCGCCTCCCTGACCCTTACGTTAACTTGTTGCCAACGCCGTTGTCCGCGCCTAGGTTCATCATAACGATCGGCCCGACAATCCGACAAGGACGGCGATGGGAGAGCAACGCCTCTGGGAGAAGAGCTACCCGCCGGGCGTGCGCTGGGATGCGCCGATCGCCACTGCGACCTTGCCGGCGATGTTCGATGCCTTCACGGCGAAATGGGCGGACAAGCCGGCCTTCGAATACCGTGATCATAGAACGAGCTACACCGAGCTTCGCGCTGCCGTCGAAGCGGTAGCCTCCGGGCTCATGGACCTGGGGGTCGGCCCCGGCAAGGCCGTTGCCCTCTACCTGCCGAACACGCCCCTCCACCCGTTCTTCTTCTTCGGCACCCTGAAGGCCGGTGGGCGCATTGTGCACCTCTCGCCGCTCGATGCCGAGCGCGAGCTGGCCTACAAGCTGAAGGACTCCGGCGCGCGCGTGCTGGTGACCTCCAACATCGGCTTCATGGGCCTGCTGGCGCAGAAGCTGAAGGCCGACGGGCTCGTCGACCATCTGATCGTCGGCGACGACACGGCGTTCGGACCCTCCGCCATCCCGACCGCGCCGATCGCGGCGGACGCCCCTGTGATCCGCTTCGAGGAGCTGCGCGCCGCGGGCGCCAACAAGCTGCCGCGGCAGTGGCCGAGCGTGGACGTGGAGGACGTCGCGCTGCTGCAGTACACGGGCGGCACGACCGGCAAGCCCAAGGGCGCCATGCTGAGCCACGCCAACCTCAGCGCCGCCTGCTCGATCTACAAGCTCTGGAGCGATCC
>JBGGME010000182.1:0-4266 GCA_041288195.1 Hyphomicrobiaceae bacterium | reverse complement strand
AACTCTGGTCCTGCATCGCACTGGTGATCTCCCCATCATTGTCGAACATGGCCGATAGCTCGGCCGAAACATTAAGGGGGCGAAAGATGTGGAGTTCCCGGGAATAGATCATAATCCGTGGATCGGGGACGCAAATGCAATCCTGGGCGAGATTGAATCGTTCCTGACAGGCGGTCGCCGAGAAGTTGAAGCCGATATTGACCGCGTGCTCGCCACCATACTGTTCACGGACATAGTCGGGGCGACAAATCGGCTTGTCGAACTCGGTGACCGAAGATGGAAAGACCTCCTCACTCAACATCACTCCCTAGTTCGTGACCAACTGGGGCGGCACCGAGGGCGCGAGATCGACACTGCCGGCGACGGCTTCTTGGCGGCGTTTGATGGTCCGGCCCGTGCCGTTCGCTGCGGACGGGCAATTGTGGACTCGGTCAGGAAGCTGGGCATTCACGTTCGTGCGGGCGTTCACACCGGGGAGTGTGAGGTAATCGGCGAGAAGCTCGGTGGTATCGCGGTGCATATTGGGGCCAGGATTGCAGCCATCGCTGCACCCGATGAAGTCTTGGTATCAAAGACGGTCACGGACCTAGTGGCGGGATCGGGCCTCCGATTCGAAGAGCGCGGGACCCACAACTTGAAGGGCGTTCCAGGTAGTTGGCAGTTGCTAGCCGCGGAGTGATTGGCTCGTTCTGTAGTCACGGGAACCCCTGCTCCTGGATGGGTGGCGGAATTCCCCCTGCGTCAGGAGACCGCCGACACGCGCGCCGAACGTCCTGGTAATTGTTGCGCTGCAATTGCCCGGCGCGAACCATGTCTGCTAATGGGATGGTCCGGCCGTGCTCCTGCCCCGCCAGCGAGCGACGCTGGGCTGGGGCTGCATCACAAGGAGCACGCCCATGCCCAAATCAGCAAGCACCCAGATCGCCGTAGTCGGCATCGACATCGGTAAGAACTCGTTCCACGTCGTCGGCCATGACAAGCGCGGTTCGATCGTGCTGCGCCAGAAGTGGTCGCGTGGTCAGATCGAGGCGCGACTAGCCAACCTCCCACCTTGCCTCGTTGGCATGGAGGCATGCGTCGGGGCGCATCATCTCGCCCGCAAGCTCGCTGCGCTCGGGCACGACGCCCGGCTGATGCCGGCAAAGTATGTGCGGCCCTATGCGAAGGGGCAGAAGAACGACTTCAACGATGCAGAAGCGATCGCCGAAGCGGTGCAGCGCCCGACGATGAAGTTCGTCGCCACCAAGACGGCCGATCAACTCGACCTTCAGGCTCTGCATCGGGTGCGCGAGCGGCTCGTTTCGCAGCGCACCGGCATCGTCAATCAGATCCGTGCCTTCATGCTGGAGCGCGGCATCGCCGTCCGCCAGGGCATGCGCTTCCTGCGCGCCGAGCTGCCGATCATCCTCGCCACACGCACGGATGCACTGTCTCCGCGCATGCTGCTCGTCATCGAAAACCTCGCCGGCGACTGGCGGCGGCTCGACGAGCGCATCGAGACCCTCTCGCGCGAGATCGAAACAATTGCCCGCCAGGATGCCGGTTGCGATCGCCTCATGAGCGTGCCGGGGATCGGCCCCATCATCTCCAGCGCGGTCGTCGCCGCCATCGGCTCCGGCGACGTGTTCTCCAAGGGGCGCGACTTTGCCGCCTGGCTCGGGTTGGTGCCAAAGCAGATCTCCACGGGGGATCGCACGATCCTGGGCAAGATATCGAAGCGCGGTAATCGCTATCTGCGCGTGCTGTTCGTGCAAGCGGCGTGGGTCGTTCTCATCAAGCCGGTGAGCTGGGAACGTCACGGGCTCAAGTCGTGGATCGAGTCCGCCAAGAAACGACTGCACCACAACGTGCTGGCGATCGCACTGGCCAACAAGCTCGCCCGCATCGCCTGGGCAGTGCTCGCCAAGGGACGAGGATTCGAAACGGCGAGGACAATCGATGGTTCGACCCAACCTGCATGATCCTGGCGCCGTGCTCGGCACCGTCAAGGCCAAGCTCTGCGAGCAGCCCTGGCGGGCCGGCCTTGACCGCGCCTGCGCGCGTCGCATGTCGAGGGTGCGAGCCGGGATGAAGGAACGGCCATCAGCACGAACCAAGGAACTGATGCGATGAGGAGCCGCCGATGACGTAACAGCGATGCACTCGACCCTTTTCCCGCCGAGGTCTGCGAGAGGTAACGAAGAGATGGAGACCGGTCTTCCCGGCGCGATCGAAACCTGGTGACCCCTTTGGCCTGTCGAGGCCTGTCCGCTAATGAGATCGACCGCGCGCTGATATCCATGGTGGCCCGGAGCAACACACCGCTCCAATCAGAGGCCGGATACATTGATGCAAGACCGAAAACCAGATCGACGAAACTTCTTGCGACGCACGGCCGGACCATACAAAGGGGTCATGAAGAGGCATGCCGGACGCCTCACCGGCACGGCAGAAGTCCATCAGATTCCAGACAGAATCGCCGCGGTGCAGCGAACTGGCGTTCCGTGCCAAAAGCAGCTGTTAGCAGCCGCAACACGGTACGTTTTCAGAATTCCTATTCGATCAGGTCATCGGCGCGAGCGAGCAGCGATGGCGGCACGGTAATGCGACGCGCTGTGTACGATCAGCTTGCGTGTGGAGGGTCCAGAAGTGAGTCGTGCGCATGTGCGTATCCGTTGCGACGGGCTGGTGGCCCTCAGACGCCCAAATGACGATGCATCAGCTCGGGCTTGGCCCTGAGCTCCGCCCTACTGCCTTCGAATACGATCTCGCCCTTGACGAGGATGACGATGCGGTCGGCGATCTCGGTCACGGAGGCCACGGTCTTGTCGACGATCACCGTGGCGATACCCGTGTCGCGAATCAGCCGAATGGTCTTCCAGATCTCGTCGCGGACGATGGGTGCCAGCCCCTCGGTCGCCTCGTCCAGGATGAGCAGGCGCGGATTGGTGAGGAGCGCGCGGCCGACCGCCAGCATCTGCTGTTCGCCGCCGGAGAGCTGATTGCCGCGGTTGCTCAGGCGTTGCGCGAGGCGCGGGAACAGGCTCAACACCCGCTCGTGCGTCCACTGCGCGCCGGCGGCGGCCCGATCGGCGATCGCCAAGTTCTCGGCCACGCTGAGGCTGGCGAAGATGCCGCGCCCTTCCGGCACGTAGGCGATGCCGCGCTGAGCGATGGCGAAGGCCGGCGAGCGCGTGACATCGCGACCGTCGAGCATGACCTGGCCCCGGCGCGCGCGCACCAGCCCCACCAGCGTGCGGATCAGCGTGGTCTTGCCCATGCCGTTGCGGCCCATGAGACCGATGGTCTCGCCCGGCCGGATGGCGATCGAGATGCCCCGCAGGATGTGACTCTGCCCGTAGTAGGTGTCGAGGTTACGGCCCTCCAGCAGCGGTGGCGAGAAGGAAGACGTCGGCATCACGCGTGCCCCCCGAGGTAGGCATCCTGCACGGCGGTGTTGGCGCGAATGGTGTCGGGCAGGCCCTCGGCGATCACCGCGCCTTCGGCCATCACGGTCATCCAGTCGGCGACGGCGAACACGAAATCCATGTCGTGCTCGATGAGGAGAACGGCGTGCTCGCGCGCCAGCCCTTTGAGCAGGGCCGTCATGCGCTGCGATTCCTCCGGCCCCATTCCTGCGAGCGGCTCGTCGAGCAGCAAAACCTTGGGGTCTCCGGCGAGCGTCATGGCAATCTCGAGCTGGCGCTGCCCACCGTGCGAGAGCGTGCCGGCTTCGCGCGCGGCGAGCTCCGCGAGGCCGACGCGGGCGAGGGCCGCCTGCGCCCGATCGACGAGCTCGGCCTCGCGCCATGGCCGCCCCGATGCGTTACGGCGCACGGGACCGACCGCCTGCGCTGCCAGCCGCGCGTTCTCGAGCACGCTGAGCGAGGCGAAGATGTTGGTGCGCTGGAACGAGCGGCCGACGCCGAGCCGCGTCATGCGCCAGGCCGGCTCGCCCGCCACCTGGCAGCCTTCGAGCTCGATGCGCCCCGCCGTCGGCCTGATCTCGCCCGACAGCATGTTGACGAGCGTGGTCTTGCCCGCACCGTTGGGACCGATGACGGCGTGCAGCTCGCCCTGGTGGAGCGAGATCGAGACGTCGCGAACGGCAATAAGGCCGCCGAAACGGCGGGTCAGCGCCTGGGTGGCCAGCACTGCCGGGGATGTGGTGCGCGCGTCAGACACGCGGGCGGGCCTCGGCAGCCGCTGCCGGCGGAGGCTTTCTGGCAGCGGCGCCTGGCAGCAGCCGCAGCCAGCGCTGCGTCAGCCAACTTGGCAAAGAGATGC
>JBGGME010000181.1:0-19090 GCA_041288195.1 Hyphomicrobiaceae bacterium | reverse complement strand
GCTGGTCCAGACCTACCAGACTGGCTACGCGGAGCAGGGCATGCACTTCGACCACGTGTGGCGCTTTGCCGACAAGGGCGACGGCGCCATGGAGGAGATTCACGCCCTGCGCGACCGCTACCGCGCCGACGTCGCCATCCTGATCGTCGACGACGCCAAGGGCTGCGGGCTCGCCACGCGCGTCAGCGCCGACGCCGACGAGGCGTTCGCGGTCGTGCACCATGAATGCGCCGCCGCCAGCTACACCCTGGCGCACGAGGTCGGGCACCTGATCGGCGCTCGCCATGAGCTAGGCTTTGTCAACGGCACCAAGTGGCGGGACATCATGGGCTACAAGGGCGACTGCGGCGGCTGCCAGCGCGTCGCGGTGTGGTCGAGCCCGACCGTGCTCGTCAACGGCGAGCCGGCCGGCACCGAGGAGCTCAACAACGCCCGCATCATCGCCGAGCAGGCCACGCGCGTCGCCGCCTTCCGGTGACCGCGGGGCCGCAGGCTCGCCTTGACGAGTTGGACCTGAGGGCGACAAGCTGAGGTGGGTAGCGAGCCGATGCAGTGCGCCTTGCCATGAACACCAACCCCTTGCGCATAGCGGTTGTCGGCGGCGGCATCGGTGGTGTCGCCGCCGCCACCGCGCTCATCCGGCGCGGGATGGAGGTACGTCTCTACGAGCAGGCGCCGGCGCTCTCAGAGGTCGGCGCCGGCGTCGCCATCCAGCCGAACGGCGTGCGCATGCTGAAGGCACTGGGACTCGGCGATGGCATCACCCGCTACGGCGCCCGCTGGGTCGATCCCCAGTACCTCCGATCGGACGGAGCTTTCGCCGCCTCGATGTGGCCCCCCGACCAAGCAAGCAGAATCGAGTTCTACGGCTTCCACCGCGCCGACCTGCTTTCGCTCTTCGTAGATCAGCTCCCGCCTTCCATCATCCACACCGGCCACAGATGCGTCGGCTTTGAGCAGGATGAGGAGCAGGCCGTCGTCACCTTCGCCAACGGCGCCCGCGCAACGGCCGACATCGTCGTTGGCGCCGATGGCATTCACTCCACGCTGCAGCAGTTCGTGGTGCCGTCGGCGCGGCCCCGGTTCTCGGGCCAGGTTGCCCATCGTGGCATCGTCTCGGCAGCGAGCATCTCCTGGCCGCCGGGCGCCATGCGCATCTGGCTGGGACAGGGCAAGCACTTCCTCGTGTTTCCCGTGCGCGCCAACACACTCGTCAACTATGTCGGGTTCGTCAGCACCGAAGAGCAGACGCGCGAGTCTTGGTCGGCGCCCGGCGACCCGGACGCGTTGGCGCGCGAGTTCGCGGGCTGGGACCCGATGGTGGAGGCGATCCTGCGCGAGGCGAAGAACACCTTTCGCTGGGGGCTCTACGACCGCGAACCGCTGCCGAAATGGACCAGCGGGCGCCTCACGCTGCTCGGAGATGCCGCCCACCCGATGCTGCCGCACGCCGGCCAGGGCGCCAACCAGGCTATCGAGGACGGCGTGGCGCTGGCCGCCGTGCTGGCCCGCGCCGACAGGCTATCGGCGCCGCGCGCACTCGCGATCTACGAGAAGCTGCGGCGCGAGCGGACGGCCAGCGTGCAGCAGCGCTCTCGGCTCAACCTCGCGCGCTACTACCAACCCGGAGCGGAGCGAGACCGGGCGCTCGGCGCCCAGCACCAAGAGCGCGCCTGGATCTGGAACTACGACGCCGATGAGGAGGCTGCGGCCGCCGCTGCGTACCTCTAAGCCGCTAGACCTTGAACTCCTCGATCCCGGCGAAGGCGGAGCGCAGGGCCTCCGACCAGGCGGCCGAGAGCTTGCGGAAATACTCGTCCTCCTGCTCGATGCGCTTCTGGCGCCGCACGTCGAGCGAGTCGCGCTCGTAGATCAGCAGATGGATCGGTAGGCCGACCGACAAATTCGAGCGCAGCGTGGAATCGAACGACAGGAGCGCCAGCTTCGCCGCCTCGCCGAGCCGCATGGTGGGCTGCGCCACCCGGTCGATGATGGGCTTGCCGTCCTTGTGCTCGCCGATCTGGAAATAGGGAGTGTCGTCGGTCGCCTCGATGAAATTGCCCTCGGGGTAGATATGAAAGAGGCGGGGCACTTCCGAGCCGATCTGGCCGCCGAGGATGAAGTTGGCGTTGAAGCTGCCGCCGCTGGCCTCGAGCGGGGGCCCGTCGACACGATGCACCTCGCGCACCGCCTCTCCCACCAGCCGCGCGGCGCGGTACATCGTCGGCACCGTGAACAGGCTCTCGGCTTCGGGAGATAGCTCGGCCACCAGCTGCTCGTTGATAATGGAGATGACGGACTGGGTCACCGCCAGGTTGCCGGCCGAGGCCAGCACAACGACGCGCTCGCCCATCTTGCGCCAGAAGTGGAGCTTGCGGAAGATCGCCACATTGTCGTTGCCGGCGCTGGTGCGCGTGTCGGCGGCGAACACCAGCCCGCGATTGAGTCGAAGCGCCACGCAGTAGGTCATCGCTGGACCCCGGCAGTCACTGCTGGGCGCTCTGCTGCTGCACCTCGACCGAGACATCGAGCTTCTCGTCGGCCCCGCCGCGACGCGCTCCGATGATGGGGGCGGCATAGCCGGCATCGAGACCGGCGGCCAGGCGCACGTAGCGGTCGGTCGGGCAGATGCGGTTGGCGACGTCGAAGGCGACCCAGCCCAGGCTCTCCACCCAGGCCTCGGCCCAGGCGTGGTGCGCCTCCGACACCCTCGTCTCCGCCAGCACCAGGTAGCCCGTTACGTAGCGGGCTGGGACGCCGAGCGTCCGCGCCGCGGAGATGAAGATATGCGCGTGGTCCTGGCACACGCCCTTGCCGTCGGCGAGAGCCTCGGCAGCGCCCGTGTGAGCGTCGGTCACGCCCGTCACGTAGTCGACCCGATCGCGGACGAGGCCGAGCAGCGCGTGCAGCCGCTCGAGCGGCTCCTTTCCCTCGACGGAGGCAGCAAGCGCCCGGATGGCGCCGTCGGGCTTGGTCTGCGGTGTCTCCTTGAGGAATACGCGCGGCGGCGTGATCTTGGGTAGCCCGGCGACGACACCGTTGCAGTCCTCGGTCTCGACCGTGCCGTTGGCTTCGATGGTCAATCCGTCGTGCCGTGCGTTGATGGTGACGAGATGCACGACATTGCCGAAGCCATCCTTGAAAATGAGCGGCGGGCCGGCATCGGGGACGCTCACCTGCCAATCGCGCACGCGCTGGCCTCGGAATGTGGCAGGTGTGAGCCGCAGGCTCTGTATGGTGTAGGTCGCGGGCTCCGCGTAGCTGTAGCGCGTGACGTGGCGGATCGAGATCAGCATGGCGCGCCCGGTCCTCGGCGAGGTCGTCAGTCCGTGAAGTGGTATGTGGTGGAGATCTCTGAGGCGAGTCGGTTGTTGCGGGCGATGAACTCGCTCAGGAACTCGTGCAGGCCGGATTGGAAGATGGCGTTCATGTCGCCCTCCGCCAGCAGTCGCCGCGTCTCGTGCGCGAGGCTTTGGCACCCGTTGCGGTTGCCGTAGAAGCCGCCAAGCTCGTCGAGGGCCGGCACCAGCTCCTCGTAGCAGGACCTGAGCGAGCGCGGCATCTGGCGGTTGAGGATCAGGTAGTCCGCGATCTGCCAGGGCTTGAAACTGTCCTTGTAGACCCAGCGGTAGCTGCGGTGTGCCGACACGGAGCGCAGGATCGCCGCCCACTGCACGCTGTCGATCTCGCCGCCGACGATCTCGCTGTGGGGCAGAAGGACGTAATACTTGACGTCGAGGATGCGCACCGTGTTGTCCGCGCGCTCCAGGAACGTGCCGAGCTGGTTGAAGTAGAAGGTATCGTTGCGCAGGATGGTGTTGAGGAGCGAGCCGCGGAACAGCGCCGAGCGTTCCTTGATCCAGTCGAACAGAGGCGGCAGCTCGTTGGAGGAGAGCGTCTCGGGATCGATGGCCGAGAATTCGATCCAGGCGGAGTTGAGGCTCTCCCACATCTCCCGCGTCAGCGCCGTGCGCTGTGCGCGCGCGTTGCGCCGCGCCGTGGCGAGGCTCGAGAAGACGCTTGATGGGTTGTCGGCATCGAACAGCATGAAGTTCACGACATCGCGCGTGTCGTAGGCGCCGTACTTGGCGAGGTAGCGCTTCTCGCAGCCGGCGCTGCGCAACGTCGACAGCCACTCCTCGTCCTGGCCGCCGCCCTCGCGCGGCAGCAGCGCGATGCGATAGCCGACCTCCAGCAGGCGCGCCATGTTCTCCGCCCGCTCGATGTAGCGCGACATCCAGAACAGGTCGTTGGCGGTGCGGCCGAGCATGGTGCCTCTAGGTTCCAACCGTCATCCCGGCGCTTGTCGCCGGGATCCACCCCACCGCTTGCTCAGGTGCACATGGACAGGTGGATCCCGGGCACAAGGCCCGGGATGATACCCAATAACCCCGCTTCCGGCCCATCGCGCTAATCCTGCAGAACCCAGGTGTCCTTGGTGCCGCCGCCCTGGCTGGAGTTGACCACCAGCGACCCTTCGCGCAAGGCGACGCGGGTGAGTCCGCCGGGCGTCAAGCGCACGCGATCGCCCACCAGCACGTAGGGGCGCAGATCGAGGTGGCGCGGCGCAATCCCCTGCTCCACCAGCGTCGGGCAGGTCGAGAGCGCCAGCGTCGGCTGGGCGATGTAGCGGTCGGGCCGCGCCTTCACCATCATCCGGAACATCTCGATCTCGTCGCGGCTCGCGGTTGGCCCGACGAGCATGCCGTAGCCCCCCGAGCCGTGCACCTGCTTCACCACCAGCTCGGCGAGATGCTCGAGCACGTAGGCCAGGTCGTCGGCCTTGCGGCAGACGTAGGTCGGCACGTTCTTCAGGATTGCCGGGCGGCCCGTATAGAACTCCACGATGTCCGGCATGTAGGTGTAGATCGACTTGTCGTCGGCAATGCCGGCGCCCGGCGCGTTGACGATGGTGAGCCGCCCCGCCCGATAGACGTCGAAGATGCCGGGCACGCCGAGCACCGAGTCGCGACGAAAAACGAGCGGATCGAGAAACGCGTCGTCGATGCGCCGGTAGACGACGTCGACCTGCTTCAGGCCCAGCGTGGTCTTCATCATCAGCGCGCCGTCCACCACCACGAGGTCCTGGCCCTCGACCAGCTCGGCGCCCATCTGATCGGCGAGGAAGGAGTGCTCGAAGTAGGCGCTGTTGTGGATGCCCGGGGTGAGGACGACGACGGTCGGCTCGCGGTCGAGGCCCTCGGGCGCGACGCTCTCCAAAGTCAGGCGCAGATTGTCGGGATAGTCCTCCACCGCCCGCACGCGATTGCGCGAGAACAGCTCGGGGAACATGTGCATCATCGCTTCCCGGTTCTCCAGCATGTAGGAGACGCCCGAGGGCGTGCGCGTGTTGTCCTCGAGCACGAAGAACTCGCTCTCGGAGGTGCGCACCAGATCGATGCCGATGACATGCGAGTAGATCCCGCGCGCGGGTTCCACGCACATCATCTCCGGCACGAAGGCCGGGTTCTGAATGATCAGGTCTTCCGGCACCCGGCCGGCGCGGATGATCTCCTGGCGGTGGTAGATGTCGTACATGAAGGCGTTGAGCGCGCGCACGCGCTGCTCGATGCCGGCGGACAGGCGGCGCCACTCGGCCGCGCTCAGGATGCTCGGGATGATGTCGAAGGGGATCAGGCGCTCAGTGGCCGCATCGTCGCCGTAGACCGCGAAGGTGATGCCGGTGCGGCGGAATAGGGCCTCGGCGTCCTCGCGCTTGCGCTTGAGGTCCTCGATCTTCTGCGTGGCAAGCCATTGGTGCACAGACAGATAGGGCTCCCGCACCCCACTGTCGCCGCTGCCGCGCATTTCGTCGAACGAGGCTGTCAATAGGTCCCTCACGCTTCGGGTTGTGCAAGGATCGGGCAAACCCTGGCGTCAGAGGATAAAGGCGGCAATTGCGGATGACTACTGCGAGAGCACGCGAAATTCCTGCCCAAATTGCCGGCAACCTGCGTGCCGCCGAGGCAGGCAGGTCCTGTGGCTTGTCTGCAAGGCCACGGAAAATTCAAGCAAACGTGACTGGTGCTTTGCCGCGCGTGCCATAAATAGACCGCGTCAGCAGGCGAACTCGTCCGCGCAAAGCAAAAAACGAATATGGAGCGATGATCATGCGACGAGTCACCAAGCACGCCTTGTAGGCTGCGCTCCGCCCTTCCGCGATCTCTTTGGATGTCGCGCGGCGGATGACGAGCCGCCGCAGCGGCGGCTTTTGCTTTTCAAACCGATGAACCTCGAATTGGGCGCGCCTTGCCGCGCCGCCCGAAGGAGATTGCCATGTTCAAACTTGCAACATTCAGGAGCGATGCGGCCTTCTGGCCGCTGCCGGAATCGGGAAAGCCATCCGGCTCGGGACGGCCGCGCTCCCTCTTGTGGACCCTGCTCTCCGCCCCCGGCCGCCTCGGGTTGGCTATCCTGGCGGAGTTCAAAGCCCGGCACGCTATGCAGACCCTCGCCGACCTGGACGAGCGCATGCTGCGCGACATCGGCGTCGAGCGCGACCAGATCGCCCATGCCTGCCGGCACGGCCGCGACGGATTGCTGCGGCCGGACCTCAGCCGCTGGGCGTAACTGTCATCCCGGAGGTCGCATCAGCGACCATCGGGACCCAGCCGGAGCTCAGCCACCCTTGGTCCCGGCTTTGCGCGCTCGCGCGCTTGGCCGGGACGACAGGTCCGCGGGCGAGATCAGCACCGAGAACTGCTCGCACCAGATGATGACGCTCCGGTACTTCTCGAGATCGACCCCCGCAGGGATCTGGTAGCGCTGGCTGCCCTTGAAGGCGCGCAGGCGGCCGAGATCGACAAACATCTGCCCGGCAAGGTCGCCCGACGCCCTGATCGGCGCCTTCGGCACCAGATAGACGTGGAACTTGGGGCCCGGCCCGACCTCGAAATCCTCGCCCAGGAATACGCTGTCCTGGCGCACGGTCACGCCGCCCTTGCCCCAGTGGATGGGATCGCTCGGGTTGGCATGCATGAACCGGCCATCAGCGACGACGGGGCTCGTCCGCTCGATTTCGCTCAGCCGCTCGGCTGCGGGGGGCGGTGGGAACACGTACGGGAACATGAAGAAGCCGAGTGCCACGCCGAAGGCCGTGCCGAGCACGCCCCCCGCCACGAACACCGCCGCCGATCGCCACCACATGAGCGCCTCCTTCCGTCGGGTTGCCTCGGGCGCCTCGGCCCATGCCGCTCACATACACCGCCTCGTCATAACGATGGGGCATCGAGTGCCAAAGCGCCGGGCAGCGCCGGCGGCCTTATGCCGGTTGATCACCCGGCTCGAATGTCACGCTGATATGCGCCTCGGTCTCCTCGATGCGCCAACGATAGCCCGACTTGTCGACCAGGCCGAAGCAGGTGGAGAAGTGGCGCAGCCGCCAGGAATCGCGCATGGCCTGCCAGTCGGAGCGGTCATCGCCCCGGGCCAGCAGCGGTGCCAGGAACCGTCTCAAAGCGTCGGCGTCGTCGGAGGGCTTGCGGGCGAATACGACGATCGGCCGGCGCTTCTCGATGGCGCCGTCGATGTCGGCGAAGGCGGCCCTCAGGCCAGCGACCTCGAGCGACAAGGCATCGGCAGCCCCCTCCATTCCCCCAACTCCCCCTCGTTGCGCGGACAGACGTCGGCTGAGCATCGTAGCCGGCCTTGCGCCGGTCTTCGAGAGCCAGGAGAGGATCAGCCCTTGGCCGCCAGATAGGCGCGCCAGCCGCCGAACGAGGAGATGTTGCGGGCGCCGCGGATGGCCTCGGCCTCGCACAGGAAACCCTTGGGCCGGGTGCCGTCGGCCAGCAGCAGCGTGCCGATCCCGAGCGGCGCCGGGATGCCTGCCACGAAGCGCGCGAAGCCCTCCGCCGGCAGCGCCCAGACCTCGGCGGCGATGGCATGGCCGCTGCCCGTCGCAATGCGCAACAGCCCCGGCCGCTCCGGCGGACCGCCGGGCAGGGCGTAGAGCTCGTAGCAGGGCTCGGTAGCAACGGCCCGCAGGAACGCGCCGCCTGCCGAGCGGAGTTCGTGGTTGAGAGCAAGGCCCGACAGGTGCGCTCCCACGGCCACGAGCTCGATAGTGCCGGCGGGCGCCTTGGCCGATAGTGACGTCGGCGGGGGCAGGGACCTGCCGGTGGCCCCGATTGTTGTAGCGGCGGTCGCATGGAAGCCGCGCGCCAGGCTGGCAAGGGCCGCATCGCGTCCGCGCGGCCCGATCAGGGTGATGCCGGCGGCGCGTCCGTCCTTGCGCATGGGGCCCGGTGCGGCGATGGCGGCAAGCCCGAGCAGGTTGACGAAATTGGTGTAGGTGCCGAGCCGCGCGTTGGGGCCGATCGGATCGGCGGCCACCTGGGCCAGCGTCGGCGCGCAGGGGGCTGTCGGCACCGCGAGCGCATCGATGCGGCGCCAGACGGGCTCCGTCGCGCGCTTGAGCGCCTCCAGCCGGTAGATGCCCGTGAAAGCATCGGCCGCGGAGAAACCCTTGGCCTTCTCCACGATTCCGCGCGTCACGGGGTGCATATCGCGCCGATGCTTGGCAAGGAACGGTGCAACGGCCGCAAAGCGCTCCGCCACCCACGGCCCCTCGTAGAGAAGCGCGGCGGTCTCGTTGAAGGGCGTCATGTCGATCTCGACGAACGTGGCGCCCTGCTCCTTCAGCACCTTGAGGCTCGCCCGCCACGCCGCCCTCGCCGCCGCGTCACCGAAGAATTCCTGGTCCGCGGGGCGCGGAATTCCGATCACGGGCGCCGGCGGCGCGGGCGTCAGGGCGCCCAGCGCGATGGGCCGCGAGAAGGGATCGGCCGCGTCCTCGCCCGCCATGACAGCGTAGACGGCCCAGGCATCGTCGACGGTGCCGGCGAACACCGACACGCAGTCGAGCGTGCTGCAGGCGGGCACCACGCCGCGGGTCGAGACCGCACCCACCGACGGCTTGAGCCCGACGATGTTGTTGAGGCCGGCTGGCACGCGCCCCGATCCGGCCGTGTCGGTGCCGAGCGCGAACGGCACGATCCCCCGCGCTACGGCGATGGCCGAGCCCGAGCTCGAGCCGCCCGGCACGATCGTCGGATCGAAGGCGTTGCGCGGCACCGGATAGGGCGTGCGCACGCCGACGAGGCCGGTCGCGAACTGGTCGAGGTTGGTCTTGCCGATGGGTATCGCGCCGGCGGCGACGAGCCGCTCGACCGCAGTCGCGTTGGTCTTGGGCGTATAGGCGAACGCGGGGCAGGCCGCCGTGGTCGGCAGCCCCGCCACGTCGATGTTGTCCTTGACGGCGAACGGGATGCCCCAGAGCGGCTTGGAGGCGGCATCGAAGGGCCCGAGCTTGCCGACGGCGCGGCGCGCAGCCTTCCGGTCGACGAGCGAGATGAAGATGCCGGGGTCGGCCGCCTTGTCGATGGCGTCGAACACGGACTCCATCACCGCCACGGGGTCGAGCCCCCGCGCGTAGGCCTCGTGCAGACCGCGGATGTCGATGGGGATGTCGTGTCGCGTCATCGGCGCCGATCGGTGTCAGCTCTTGGGCGCATCGATGAGGCTGACGTGCGCCGCGACCACCTGCCAGCCGTCCGGAAAGCGCACCCAGGTCTGCATCTGCCGGCCGATCTTGCCGGGCATGCCGTCGCGGCGGAAATGCGTGGAGGCCACGGCGAAGTCGCGGCCGAAGGTGGTGATGACGACGCGCTCGCGCGTGCGCGCCAGGTTGATGGGCGAGCGCCCAGCGCGAAAGGCGGCCACCTCGCTGTGGCCGTAGAGGTTCTCGGCGACGCCATAGCGGATGGTGCGCTCGTCCTTGCGAAACATCGTATCGAGCGTGGCCACGTCGTTCGTCACCAGCGCCTTCTCGTAGCGCTCGAACACCTCGCGCACCTCCGCCATAACGTCCGGCAGGTCGACCTCCATGCTTCTCCTCCCTATTCGGCTGGCCGTGGCGCGGCGACGACTTTGCTCTTCTCGAGCGCGTGCGCGATGCGCAGCGCCACGTCCTCGCGCCAGGGCGCGGCAATGATCTGCACGCCGATCGGCAGCGGCGCGAGCGGCACCGGGACTGCTACCACAGGAAGGCCGATGAAGGAGATGGGCTGCGTGAAAATGCCGATGTTGGGCCTGAGCGGCACTTCGGCGCCGTCCAGCATCATGGTCTGCAGGCCGATGCGCGGGGCGGGCGACGGGGTGGCCGGCGCAATGATGGCATCGACCGACTGGAAGAGCTCCAGCACCTGCTCGCGATACCAGCGCCGGAACTTCTGCGCCTTGACCGCCAGCGGCGCCGGCACCATGGCGCCCGAGATCAGGCGGTCGCGCACGACAGGCTCGAAGTCCTTGGCCCTTTGTCGCAGGCGATCGAGGTGCAGGGCCGCGCCCTCCGTGGTCGTGATGACGAAGGCGGCAGCGCGCGCCCGCCCGGCCTCGGGAATCTCGACTATTCGCGTCGCGTCGAGCGCCTTGGCCACGCGATCGACCGCGGCAAGCGCCTCCGGGGAGGCACCGCGCTTGAAATAGCCGCCCGCAACCGCGATGCGCAGGCCGCCCGTGCCGCGACCGAGGCCGTTGAGCACCGGCTCAACGAGCCGCGTCGCGCACGCGGGGTCCTCCGCGTCGGCGCCCTGCATGACATCGTAGGTGACGGCGAGGTCCTCGGTGGTGCGTGCGAGCGGGCCCAGGTGGTCGAGACTCGAAACGAACGGGAACGTGCGGGCACGCGAAAGGCGGCCGTATGTCGGCTTAAGGCCGAATACGCCGCAGAACGAGGACGGCACGCGGATCGAGCCGTTGGTGTCGGAGCCGAGGGCGAAGGGCACGAGGCCGCCGGCCACCGCCCCGCCCGTGCCGCCGGAGGAGCCGCCTGTCATGTGTCCCGTGTTGTGCGGGTTGCGCGAGGGGCCATCGTGCGCGTTCTCGCCGGTGAAGTCGTAGGCGTACTCGCCCATGTTGAGGGCGCCGACGAGAACGGCGCCGGCGGCCTCAAGTCGGGCAATGAGCGTGGCGTCGGCGATGGCGGCCGGGCGATCGCGGTTGATCCTGGAGCCGGCAAGCGTCGGCAGGCCCGCTACGTCGAACAGGTTCTTGACCGCGAACGGCACGCCCGCGAGCGGCCCAAGTGGCCTGCCCGCGGCACGATCCGCGTCGATTGCGCGGGCCTTGGCGCGCGCACGCTCGGCCGTGACGGCCGTGAACGCATTCAGGGCCTTGTTGCGGTCGGCAATGCGCGCCAGTGCCGCCTCCGTCACGGCGAGGGCATTGATCTTGCCAGAGGCAACGGCGGCGGCAATCTCGGCAGCGGATGCCCAGGGACCCATGGCGCTCAAGCCTCGAACACGGGTGCCGGCTCCGCCTCGTCGGGGAGCTCGAAGTCCGCCACCAGCGACGCGAGCCGCAGCGTCACCTGCAGGTTGGCCTTGATCCCGGGCTTCCACTCCGGCTCGACCGCGAGCCCGAGTGCCGCGGCTACCGCGTCGATGTAGACATCGAGAGAGGTGTCCTGTTCAGACGGCATGCGCAACCCCTTGTAGGTTGGGTTAGGGCGAAGCCCGTAACCCAACAACCATTGCGTTCCACAATTGTTGGGTTACGCGCTGCGCGCTAACCCAACCTACACCGGCGGGTGCGGGATCGCGGCGAGGAGGTCGCGCGTGTACTGCGCCTCGGGCGCGAACAGAACACGCTCGGTCGGCCCCTCCTCGACGATCCGGCCCGCCTGCATGACAATAACCCGATCGCACAGCAGCCGCACCACATTGAGATCGTGGGAGACGAAGAGATAGCTCATGCCCAGCGTCTCCTTGAGCTCCTGCAGCAGATTGAGCACCACCGCCTGCACCGAGACATCGAGTGCCGCCGTCGACTCGTCCAGGATGACCAGCTCGGGCTTCAGCGCAATCGCCCGGGCGATGCCGACGCGTGCCTTCTGGCCGCCGGAGAGCTGGTGGGGAAAACGGCCGAGCAGCTCGATCGGGAGACCTACCTGCCGCGCCAGCTCCTCGCAGCGAGCGCGGACGGCCTTGCGGCCCTTGACGTCGCCGAGACGCAGGATGGGGTCGGCGATCGCCCGTTCGGCCGTGAAGCGCGGATTGAGGCTGTCGGTGGGGTCCTGGAACACCATCTGGATGCGCTTGCGCATGGGCAGCGTGGCGAAGCGCTTGGCGGGGATGGCGCCAATGTCCTGGCCGTCGAATGTGATGTGGCCGTTGGAGGCATCGATCAGGCGCATGACTATGGTCGAGGTCGTCGACTTGCCGCAGCCCGACTCTCCGACGAGGCCCACGCTCTCGCCCCGATGCACGGTGAAGCTGATGCCGTCGACCGCGCGGAATATGCTCGCCTCGGCCGGTGCCGCCGCGCCGTTGCGCTTGAAGAGCTTGGCAAAGGTTCCGGCCAGGTCCTTGCGCGGGTATTCCTTGATGAGCTTGTCGACCACCAGCAGCGGCTCGCGGTTGCCAGCGTCGGGCTTCGCCGCACCGTTGGCTTTCGGCGGCTTGGCGGCTTGCGGTGCGGGAGCCGCAGCATCCTCCGGCAACAGGTCGCGCAGGCTCACGCCAGGCCGCGGCGTGGCGCGCATCAGCTTCTTAGTGTAGGCGTGGGAGGGCGCGGTGAAGATGGTCTTGGACGTGGCGGTCTCCACCACGTTGCCCTTCTCCATCACCACCACGCGGTCGCAGTAGGCCGCCGCGAGCCCCAGATCGTGGGTGATGAGGATAGTCGACATGCCGCGCTCGCGCGTCAGCTCGACGACGAGGTCCATCACGGTCTTTTGCGTCGTCACGTCGAGGCCGGTGGTCGGCTCATCCGCGATCAGCAGCTGCGGCCGGCAGGCCAAAGCCAGGGCAATGACCACACGTTGGCACATGCCGCCCGACAGCTCGAAGGGGTAGGCGTGATAGCGCTCCTTGGGCCGCGCGATCCGCACCTGCTCGAGAATGCCGACCGCCTTCTCGGTCACGTCGTCGGAGCCGGCCTGCGCGTGCTGGCGCAGCACGTCCTCGATCTGGTGGCCGACCTTGCGGATGGGGTTGAGCGCCGCGCGCGGGTTCTGGAAGATCATGGAGATCTCCCGGCCCCGCAGGTCGCGCATCTTGTCCTCGCTGGCGTCGCGCAGGTCGACGCCGGTGAAGCTCACCGACCCTTCCGCGATGCGGCCCGCCCGGTCGAGGATGCGCATCACGGCGTAGGACGTCACCGATTTGCCGGAGCCCGACTCGCCGACGATGCCGAGCGTCTCGCCCTTGGCCACGGATATGTCGACGTGCTGCACGGCGCGTACGAGGCCGCGCCGCGTGGAGAACTCCACCGTCAGGTCGCGCACATCGAGGAGGGGGACGGCGGCTGCGGTCATTCCATGCCCTCAGGTGCGCCTCTGCGGATCGACGATGTCGCGCAGGCCGTCGCCCAGCAGATTGAAGCAGAACACGGCGACCATCAGCGCCAGCCCGGGGAAGAAGGCGATCCACCACTCGCCCGACACCATGAAGGCCGCCCCTTCCGCAACCATGATGCCCCACTCGGGCGTGGGCGGACGCACGCCAAGGCCGATGAACGACAGGCCCGCGGCATTGAGGATGGCGTATCCCATGGTAAGCGACATCTGCACGATCATGATCGGCATGATGTTGGGGAGCACGTGTCCCAGCAGGATGCGGTACTCGCCATTGCCCGAGAGCCGCGCCGCCTGCACGAAGCCTGCCTCGCGGCGCACATTGGCCTCGGCGCGGGCAACGCGGGCATAGAGCGGGAAGTTCACGATCGCCGTGGCGATGACAATGTTGGTCACGGTGTTGCCGAGCGCGGCGACGATGCCCATCGCCAGCACGAAAAGCGGGAAGGCCATGATGGTATCGGCGATGCGCGAGACGATGCGGTCCGTCCAGCCGCCGAAGAAGCCGGCTGCCACGCCCGCAAGCCCGCCCATCAGGAAAACGAGCACGACCGAAGAGACGGCGATGATGAAGTCGAGCCGGGTTGCCACGATCACGCGCGAGAGCACGTCACGGCCGAGCTGGTCGGTGCCGAACCAGTGCGCGGCCGAGGGCCCCTTCAGCGCCTGCGCCGTGTTGCTGGCGAGCGGGTCGTAAGGGACGACGAGCGGGCCGAACACGGCCGCGATCACGATCAGGGCGAACAGGAAGAACGCGAAGCCGGTGACGGGGTTCTCCCCGATCACGTAGCGCGCGTGCCGCAGGGTCGCGGCAAGGCCGCTGGCCTCGGCATTCCCCGTACTGCCGGCGGCGATGTCGCTCATGCCTCGATCCTTACGCGCGGGTCGATCAGGCCGTAGAGGATGTCGATCAGCAGGTTGATGGCGACGTACATCACCGCCATGGTCAGCACGAAGCCCTGCACCGGCGCGAAGTCGGAGGCGATCAGCGCCTCGACGGCATAGGAGCCGATGCCCGGCCAGGCGAACACCTTCTCCACGAGCACGTTGGCGCCGAGCAGGAACGAGAACACCATGCCGAGCGTGGTAACGACGGGCAGCATAGCGTTGCGGAAGGCGTAGGTGACGATCACGGTGAAGGGCGTCAGCCCGCTCGCGCGCGCCGTGCGCACGAAGTCGGAAGCGAGCACGGCAAGCATGGAGGCGCGCGTCATGCGCGCGATGGGCGCCAGCGAGAAGATGCCGAGCGTCAGCGCCGGCAGGACGAGCTGCTTGACGCTTGCCCGGAACACCTCCCAGTCGCCGGCAAGGGCGCTGTCGATCAGGTAGAAGCCGGTTACATGCGGCGGCGGGCTGAAGAAGATGTCGAGCCGTCCCAGTGGCGCAGGCGCCCAGCCGAGCAGATAGTAGAAGACATAGACGAGGATCAGCCCCGTGAAGAACACGGGCAGGGACACGCCGGCCGTGGCGACCACCCGGCAGGCATGGTCAACGAGGGAGCCCGGACGTGTGGCGGCGATGATGCCGAGCGGCACGGCGATGGAGACGGAGAGCAGAAGGCCCAGCAGCGTCAGCTCGGCGGAGGCCGGCAGGCGCGTCCTGATCTCGGTCGAGACCGGCTGCCCGGTGCCCAGCGAGTTGCCGAGCTCGCCACGCGCGAGCTCGGAGACATAGTGGCCGAACTGCACGATCAGCGGCTTGTCGAGGCCGAGCTTGACGCGGATCTGCTCGATCGCCTCCTTGGTGGCGGCGGGACCCGCAAAGTAGGCCGCGGGGTCGCCCGGAAGCGCGCGCGTCAGCAGGAACGTGACGATGACGACTCCGATCAGGCTCGGCACCGCCACCACCAGCCGCTTCAGCGTCATCGTCAGCATTGCCGCCGCCCTCTCCCTGCGAATGCGAAGATCGGGCCGGCACCGGCGAAAGCCGGCGCAGGACCCGACAAGGGATCTACGAACAGGCCGACACCACCCTCACGCCTTGGCCAGCTGCCGGTAGTCGAGCTGGCGGTGGAACCAGTAGCGGTAGCCCGTGACGTTCTTCTGCAGCGCCAGGCTCAGCGTCGGCTGGAACAGGGGGATGCGCGGCACCTCGTCGAAAGACTTCTTGACGAAGCCCGCGACGTTCTTTTCGTAGGCCGCCTTGTCGCCGTTGGCCGCCGCGGTGCGCGCCGCGTCGATCATGGCGTCCATGTCCTTGTCCTGGTAGCTCATGGTGTTGAACACGGCGTTCTGGCCGTGATAGCACCAGAAGAAGAAGTACTCCGGATAGTCGAGCCAGCCCGAGAAGAAGTTGGCGATCAGTGGCATCTCCTTCTTCAGGAGCTCGTTGCGCCAGTTGGAGCCGGGGATCTTGTTGATGGTCGTCTTGATGCCGACCTGGGCCAGGCTCTCCTGCACCAGCACGCACAGCGGCTCGTTGACGACGGCAAAGCCCAGATCGAACGACAGCGTCGTCTCGAAGCCGTTGGGATGGCCAGCCTCGGCGAGGAGCTGCTTGGCCTTGGCGAGGTCTGTCGTGTAGGGGTGCGGCTGCGGCCATGCGACCTGCAGCGGCGCGCCGGGCTTGGCGCCGTACATGGGACCCGCGAGCCCGAACATCACGGCATCCATGATCTTCTGGTAGGGGATGGCGTAGGCCACGGCCTGCCGCACCTTCACGTTGTTGAAGGGCGGGTTCTTGCAGTTCATGCCGATGTAGCCAATGCCGTTGCCGATCAGGTTGGTGACGACGTCGACCTTGCCGGCCTGCTTGAGCTCGGCGAAGTCCTTGTTGGGCATGTCGACGGAGATGTCGGCATCGCCGCGCTCGATGAGCGCGCGCCGGTTGCCGGCCGAGGGCACGGTGCGCCAGACTACGCGCTTCACCTTCGGCAGCGGCCCGCTCTTCCAATCGTCGTTGCGGTCGAACACGACCTCGGTGCCGGCCTGCCAGCGCGATACCTTGTAGGCGCCGCCGCCGGCGATGTTGGTCTTGGTGTACTCGAGGCCCCAGGGGTCCTTCTCGGTGACGCTCTTCTTGATGAGCTCGGAGTGATAGACCCCCGGCACGATGACCGCGAGGTCCGGCATCGTCAGCTTGTCCTTGCGGATGAAGTCGACGCGGAAGGTGTGGTCGTCGACGGCAACGAACTGCTCGGGCTTCTCGAGCGAGCCGGCCTTCATCTGGAAGGTCGGAAAGCCGCCGACCGAGACGGCGCGGTCGAAGGACCACTTGACGTCCTTGGCGGTGATCGGCGTGCCGTCGTGGAACTTGGCATCCTTGCGCAGCTTGAAAGTCACCGCCGTGTCGGTGGCGTTCCAGTCCTCTGCGAGCTCGGGGGTGAACTTGTCGCGGTCGTAGGACTTGCTGCCGTCGGGGAGCGTCTTCTCGCCGTGCGACATCAGCCGGTCGTAGCAGTTCCACGACACCTCGTAGCCCGGGCGGTTGGTGCCGACGCCGTGGATGTCGAAGTTGTTTGGGCTGTACTCGCTGACGACCAGCAGCGTCTCCTGGCGGGATTGGGCCTTGGCGGGGGACCAGACGGCCGGCACGGGGAGCGCGGCAGCGGCCGCCACGGCGGAAGCAGACTTGAGGAAATCGCGACGCTTCAGGCGCGCCGCAGACTTCGGATTGCGACGTGAAGGGAGGTCATTGCGGTTCATGAGCCGGCCTTAACTGGACTGCAGAAGTCTCGGTTCGCGGGGCCCCAAACACGCCCTGCTGGCCCCTGGGCCGCCCCGCTCGAGGTCATTGTGCGCGTGCGAGCGTCATTGTCTTCTGCTACTAATGCAGCAAGCCGCTGCAAAAATTGCAGCAGTCGGGAATTGCATGCCGTGCGCCATCTGATGCCCTTGCGATATGTCGACGCCGTGGTACGCGCGGGGTCCATCCGCAAGGCCGCCGAGGCGCTGTCGATCACGTCGACCGCCCTCAACCGCCGCATCCTGTCGATGGAGCAGGAGCTCGGCGTGGCGATCTTCGAGAGGCTGCCGAGAGGCGTGCGCCTGTCCACGGCCGGCGAGATCCTGATCCAGCACGTGCGCTCGCAGCTCTCCGACATGGAGAGGGTGAGATCGCAGATTGCCGACCTGTCGGGCGTGCGGCGCGGCCATATCTCGATCGCCTGCTCGCAGGCCGTGCTGCCCGTGTTCCTCCCCGAGCAGATCGCCCTCTATCGCCGCGAGCACCCTGGCGTGACCTTCCGCGTCTACCGGAGGGACCGGGAGGTGGCGGAGATGGCGCTGGTGGACCACACGGCCGATCTGGCCCTGGTGTTCGAGCCCGTGCGTCTATCGGAGTTCGAGACGCTGCTGGCCGTGCGCCAGCCCATCCACGCGCTCATGTCCCGCGGGCACCCGCTCGCCAAGTCCGGATCGGTAAGGCTTCGCGATTGCCTGCGCTACCCGATCGCCATGCCGACCCATCTCTACGGCGTCCGCAACGTTCTCGACAAAGCTGTCCTGCGCTCGTCGATGAAGCTGCAGCCGGTCATCGAGTCCGACAGCTTCGAGTTCCTGCGCCACTACGCGCGCCAGGACAGGACCATCTGCTTTCAGATCCCGATCGGGATCGCGTCGGGACGAAAGGCCAGCGATGACGTGAGCTGCCCCATCGATGATCGCGACGTGCCTCCGGGCATCCTGTACCTGGGGCAGCTGCGCGGGCGCACGCTTCCGGTAGCCGTGAGCCGCTTTGCCGCCCAGATATCGTCGGCTCTGGCGCAGATGTTCGAGGAGGCCCAGCCGCGCTGACCCCCGGGCAGGCCTGCACGATTGCATGGCTGCTGCGGGATTTCCCCTTGGCGTTGACGTCCCAAGGGTGGAAAAATGCTTTGATCACAAGACCGTTCGCCCAGGGAGGCCGCATTGGCTGAGGAAATCAAGATCGAGTTCACCCGCTTCTCGGCATTCTATTCGCCGCTGATCGCCACCATGGCCGGCGGGTTCCTGAAAGAGGAAGGGCTCGTCGGCAAGCATTCGGTATCGCCTCCCGGCAAATCGGGCATCGCCAGCGTGGTCGACGGCTCCGTCCATGTCACGCAGTCCGCGCCCTCGCAGGGCTTCGCGCCGCTCGAGAAGGGCCAGAAGCCGCCGGCGGTCCACTTCGCCCAGATCAATGAGAAGGACGGCTTCTTCATAGCGTGGCGCCAGGCCGACAAGGCCTTCACCTGGGACAAGCTCAAGGGCAGGAAGGTGATTGTCGACCACGGCGGCCAGCCCATGGCGATGTTCAAGTACGCCTGCTTCAAGAAGGGCGTGGATGTGAAGAGCCTGTCGCTGATCGACGTCGGCTCCACCGAGAACATGATCGCCGCCTTCCGCAAGGGCGAGGGCGATTATGTGCACCTGCAGGGTCCCGGACCCCAGCAGCTCGAGCACGATCGCGTTGGCCACATCGTTGCCGCGCTCGCCGATGCGAGCGGCGTCTGCGCCTTCTCGAGCCTCGCCGCCACGCGCGACTGGCTCAAGGGAGACATGGCCAAGGCCTTCATGCGCGCCTATCGCAAGTCGCGCGCCTGGCTCATCGCCACCCCCGCCGCCGAGGTCGCCAAGGCGGAGGCGTCTTTCTTCAAGGACATCGACCAGCCCGTGCTCACCCAGACGATCGCGACCTACCAGAAGCTCGGCAACTGGACGCCGCACGTGGAGATCACCAAGCCGGCGTTCGAGGCAACGGTCGATATCTTCCTGCACGCCGGGCTGATCACCAAGCGCCACGCCTACGAGGACATCGTGGTGCCGCCGCCGGCGT
>JBGGME010000180.1:0-17585 GCA_041288195.1 Hyphomicrobiaceae bacterium | reverse complement strand
CACGACCCGGCTGGCGGTGCAGCGGCGGCTCCTGGTCCCGACGCGGACGCTGCTGCAGCTCACGAACGCAGGGGTAGCCGCAGCGCGCCTCCTGCGCTTCGGCTACGGCATCCGCGCGAGCGAACTGCCGCCTGCCGATATCGTGGTATCCGCGGGCGGCGAGACGCTCGCCGCCAACGCAGCTGCGGCCAAGGTGCTGGGCGCGGCGAACATCTTCTGCGGACGGTTGCGCAGACTGGCACCCGAGCACGTGGGGCTCGTGTTGGTGACCCTCGACAGCCTGGCGCTGGCGCCCAACTACCTGGTCTGCCTGCCGCCCTCGCCTATGGACGTGGCAGGAGCCGTGGCGGCGGCCCGCGGCGCGCGGCGCTTCGGGCGGGACGCGCCGCCGGCCCGTGTCGGCCTGCTGATCGGCGGCGACTCAGGCGCATATCGCTATCGGGAAGGGGACTGGCTGGCGCTCACCCGGTTCCTGCGCGAGGCCCGCGGCAAGTACGGCGTACGCTTCCTCGCCACCACCTCACGGCGCTCGCCAACCGGCGTCGGCGATTCGCTGGCTGCCATGGCGGCGGAGCCGGGCGGTCCGCTCGAGACCTTCATCGACTTCCGCACCGCGGGCCCGGGGACGCTCGAGCGCATTCTCGCGGCCGCCGATGCCGTCATCTGCACCGACGACTCCACCACCATGATCGCCGAGACGGTCGGCGCCTGCATGCCCCTCGTGGCAGTGACTCCGCAGTCGAGCAGGCTCGAGCCGCGGGAAGCCGAATTCCGCAAGCACCTCGCGACCCACGGGTGGTATCGCCAGCTGCCGATCGCGAGCCTGACGGCCGAATCGCTGCTCGCGGCCCTCGAGGAGATCACTCCGCGCACCACGAGCGCCCGCGACGAGCTCGCCTCGGCCATCGCCGCCCGACTGCCCGCAATTGCATTTGGGACGGGGCGCGATGTGGTGCCGCCGGAGCGCAGCTGACCGGCGCAACGAATTGCAAGACGGGGACAGTCAGAGCTGGCTGGAACGGATCAAGCCGGCGGAGGGCCGAACACGAGCACGGCGTTGAGGCCGCCGAACGCGAACGAGTTCGACATCGTATAGGTGATCTTCTTGTCGCGGCCGGTGTTGGGGATGTAGTCGAGGTCGCACTCCGGGTCCGCCTCGTCGAGACCGATGGTCGGCGGGACCCAGTTGTCCTCCATGGCCTTGATGCAGATCACGGCCTCGATGCCGCCGCCGGCACCCAGCGGGTGGCCATGCATCGACTTGGTGGAGGAGATCGCCAGGTTCTTGGCGTGCTCGCCGAAGACGCGTTTGATGGCGTTAGTCTCGTTGCGGTCGTTGATGGTGGTCGCAGTGCCGTGGGCATTCAGGTAGTCGATATCGCCCGGCCCCAGCTTGGCGTCCTCGAGCGCGAAGCGCATAGCCTCGCTCGGCCCGTCGATATCGGGGTTGACCATGTCCCTGCTGTCGGAGGTCATGCCGAAGCCCTTGAGCTCGACCAGCATCTTGGCGCCGCGGGCTCTCGCGTGCTCCTCCGATTCCAGCACCAGCATGCCCGCACCTTCGCCGAGCACCGTACCGTTGCGCCTCTTGGCGAAGGGGAAGCAGCCCTCGGGCGAGAGCACGTGCATGGCCTGCCAGGCGCGCATGACGCCGTAGTTGATCACGCTCTCGGAGGCGCCGACGACGGCCACGTCGCAGATGCCATGCCGGATGTAGTCGCGGCCGATGCCGATGGCGTGCGCCGCCGTCGAGCAGGCGCTGCAGGTGGCGAACGTGGGACCCTTGACGCCGAACTCGATGCCGACATGCGCCGCGGCCGAGGAGCCGATGAAGCGCAGCAGCGTCAGCGGATGGGTTGCCTTCTTCATGTTGATGAAGAGGTCGCGGTAGCAGGTCTCCATGGTGTTGAGACCGCCGGCACCGGAGCCGACGATGGCCGCCACGCGGTAGGGATTGGTGAACGGCACCTCGAGACCGGACTGCTTGATGGCCTCATCGGCAGACGCGGCCGCAAACCACGAGTAGCGGTCGGCGTGCAGGATGATCTTGTCGCGCTTGAAGTGCTTGAGGCGGACCTTGGGATCGAAGTCCCGGATCTGCGCCCCGATCAGGATCTTGAGGTCCCCGATAGGGAAACCGTCGAGCGGAGAGACGCCGAGCTTGCCCTGCTTGCAGCCGGCCCACATCTCGGGGACCGTCGTGCCAATGGAGGTGACGGCCCCCAAGCCGGTGACGACGACGCGGCGGCTCGAGCCAGACGCTGACATCTATGCTGGTATCCCGTCTTGGACGAATCCCGGCGCCGGCAAGCGGCGCCGGTGATCGGCGTTCAGGCTTTCGCTGCCGCCGCGCCCGAGCTCTCGATGAGGGCGCGTACGCGGTCGACGACGGAGCCGACGGTCTTGAAGTCGGCCGCTTCCTCGTTCGCGTTGTATGGGATCTCGATCCCGAAGGTGTCCTCGATGTCGAACACGATCATCGCCAAGTCGAGCGATTCGATCTTGAGATCGGTCAGCTGCGTATCGAGCCCGATGTCGTCTCGGGGCTCTTTCATGTGCTTCTTCAGAATGTCGATGATCTTGGTTGCTACATCGTCCATAGAGCTCTCCCACCGTGCCGAGCGGGCATGTCGGGACTGGTGTTGTCGACACACTCTGGCGCTTCGGGGTCGAGCCCGAAGGCGAATTAGCCCGTCACATATACGCAAATGATCGCTTAGTCTAGCGGATTGCCCCTGCAAACAAAACCCATGCCTAACATGATGGCTTGGCCTGTGACTGCTTTGTCCGCTCTGGTCAGCCAGCAAGAAAGCGTGTTTTATGGCTGTTGCGGGCATGCGAAGTGACCTGCGCGCTGTCGTTGTCAACGAAAATTGAGAGCCTTGAGGACGCCGCGCCCGCCCTGGCGCCTCTGGCTTCCAGCCCCGGGAGGAGACCAGCCGTGACAGCCCTAGACGCCGCCCCTGCGAACGCGCGCCAAGGTGCCTCCTACCAGTGGTTGAACCGCTATCCCAAGGCGGTGGACTGGCAAATGAAGCTGACGCCGGCTCCGCTTTACGAGCTGCTCGACCAGACGGCCGCAAAGTACGGCGCCCGGCCCTGCACCAACTTCCTGGGCAAGGTGCTGACCTACGGTGACATCGCCCGGCAGGTCGATCGGGCCACCTCCGGCCTGCAGAAGCTCGGGGTGCGCAAGGGCACCAAGGTCGGCCTTTTCATGCCGAACTGCCCGACGTTCATCGTCTACTATTTTGCGACGCTGAAGGCCGGCGGCACGGTCGTTAACTACAATCCGCTCTACACCCTCGAGGAGCTCGCCTTCCAGGTCCGCGACAGCGAGACCGAGCTGATGGTCACCCTCGACCTCAAGCTGCTGTTCGACAAGGTCGAAGGGCTGATGAAGCAGGGCGTGCTCAAGCGCGCGGTGGTGGCCTCCTTCCCCGCCCTGCTGCCCGGCGCCAAGTCCGTCCTGTTCAAGCTCTTCAAGGGCAAGGATCTGGCGCACCCGAGCAAGTCCTCGATGGCTGCCAACATCATCGCCGATGCCGACGTGGTGAAGAACAGCGGCGTCTATCAGAAGACGGCGATCAATCCCCTCGAGGACATCGCGGTGCTGCAATACACGGGCGGCACGACCGGGACGCCCAAGGGCGCGATGCTCACCCACGCCAACGTGTCGGTGAATTGCCAGCAGGGCGGGGCCTGGGCGCCCAACCTGGTCCCCGGGCAGGAGCGAGCGCTGGCGGCCCTGCCCTTCTTCCACGTGTTCGCGATGACGGCGGTCATGAACTTCGCCCTGGCGCAGGGGGCCGAGCTCATCATCATGCCGCGCTTCGTGCTCGACGACGCCATGGCGCTCATCACCAAGGCCAAGCCGACCGTGATGCCGGGCGTGCCCACCATGTTCATCGCCATGCTCAATCATCCCAAGCTGCAGAGCTTCGACCTCTCCTCCCTCAAGTTCTGCCTGTCGGGCGGTGCACCTCTTCCCGTCGAGGTGAAGGAGAAGTTCGAGAGGCTGACAGGCTGCAAGGTGGTGGAGGGCTACGGCCTGTCGGAGGCGAGCCCCAGCGTCACCTGCAATCCCGTCGACGGTCCTGTGAAGGAGGGCTCGATCGGCCAGCCGCTGCCCGGAACCATCGTCTCCCTGCGCGATCTCGCCGACCCGACCAAGGAGGTGGTGCTTGGCGAGAAGGGCGAGATCTGCATCAAGGGCCCGCAGGTCATGAAGGGCTATTGGAAGCGCCCCGAGGAGACCGCCAACCAGTTCGTGGGTGAATACCTGCGCACGGGCGACGTCGGCATCATGGACGACGAAGGCTTCATCTTCATCGTCGACCGCATCAAGGACCTGATCATCTGCTCTGGCTACAACGTCTATCCGCGCCGCATCGAGGAAGCCATCTACGAGCATCCCGCGGTCGAGGAAGTGACGGTGATCGGCATCAAGGACGAGTATCGCGGCGAGGCGCCCAAGGCCTTCGTCAAGCTCAAGGCCGGGGCCCAGGCCACCAAGGCGGACATCTTCAAGCACCTGGAGCCCAAGATCTCCAAGATCGAGATGCCCGCCGAGATCGAGTTCCGCGACGCATTGCCCAAGACCATGATCGGTAAGCTCTCCAAGAAGGAGCTGAAAGCCGAGGAAGCCGCGCGCCAAAAAGCCAAGGGCAAATGAGCGCCAGGCAACAGCAGTCGCGACCCAAGCAGCCTGCCGCCTCCCCTCCCGGCGAGCCGCCCGAGCGACTCTACAGCATCGGCGAGCTGGCCGACGAGCTGAAGGTGACGACGCGCGCCATCCGCTTCTACGAGGCCAAGGGTCTGATTGCGCCGGCGCGCCGCGGTGTTGCCCGATCCTATTCGCGCCGCGACCGGGCGCGACTGAGGCTGATCCTGCGCGGCAAGAACCTGGGGTTCACGCTGGAGGAGATCGCGCAATACCTGACACTCTACGATGCCGACCCCACGCAAATGGCGCAGACGCAGATGCTGTTCGCCCGCGTCGAGACGGCGATCGACGACCTCCAGACCAAGCGTGCCGACCTCGACCGCACGCTGCGCGAGCTCAAGGAGATTCGCGCGCAGTGCGCAGCGCACCTCAAGAGCAGGGGTGCCGGCGGCCGGCCGGGCTGCCCATAGGGCGTCTCAGTTCAACACCAGATTGCGGAAGAAGGTCTCAACGAAGCGGCTGCGCGGAGCGGGCCGCTGCGCCATGCGCCGATCCTCCCTGCGCACGCGCGCCGCACGCGGCGCCTTCGCCTTGCCGGTCCGCGCGGCGGGAGATGACCCGGGAGCCGCCTCGCCTGCGGCCGCGGGCGGAGGCTCGGCCTGAGGACCCGCCAGCGCCATGCGTCCCTGCGGCGGTACCGCGGCAGGAGGCGGCGGCGGCAGCACCGACACGGTGGTCGTCCAGCCGCTGATCACGCCCGCGGGCCGCCCGGCCGGTTCCTTGCCCTTCGATTGCGCGCCAGGCGGAGCGGCCTTCCTGTTGAGGTGGGCCAGGACCGCGGTCGGCAGGCAGCGCCCGTCCTCGGCCAGCGCCTCGTGCGCAGGACAGGGCTTGCCGCAGGCATCCCCCTGATGCGCCCTGACGAGCGAGAGCAGGATCGCATCGGGCGTGTCGACGGGAAGCGCCGCGTTGACGCGATCGGTGAAAGCCTTCATGGCCCGGCGCGACGCTCCGGTCCACACGCCGTTGAGATCGCCGCTGTAGCAGCCGACGCGCCTGAGCTCACGCTGCAGCTCGCGCGCCAGCGCGGCGGGATCGGTGCCGGGCCCGACCGCGGCGTGCGGGACCATCGCCGAGGGCTCGCTCCGCGGCGGCAGGGTGACGATGACATGCGTCGGCGACACAGGCAGCGGGGCAGCGACAGCTTGCGGCCTGGCGGGTGCCGGCCCGGCGACGCGGACAGCCGGCGCCTCGACCGGGACAATTGTGACGACAGGGACGTCATCGCCGACCCAGCGACTGAAGACATCGGGGATGCGAAGCGCTGAATCGGCATCCGATCCGAACGGCAGCAATGTCGACGCAACCCCGACACCTGCCAAGATCAACAGATAGCCCGCAGTTCTCGCCATGGTGTGCTCCCGTACGCCCACGCACGCATGTCAGGCACCCAAGAAACCCGAGCCGATCGGTTCCGCTGCGCACCGCCAGCCGTTGCTATGCAGGCTATCGACAGGGCGTGACGGACACAAGCGCATCCCCGCCGGATACGCGTCCTGCCTGTGGTCCAGCCGCAACGAAAGCGGGGAAAGTCGACGTCAGTCCATACCGCCGACGCGTTGGCTGCCGTCGGCGCAGAACGTGACGTCGACGCGACAGAGGCCGAAATCGCGCTCGCAGTCGCGGGTGGCGCGGGACCTGGCCTCCTCGACCGTGTCGCCGCGCGCGGCCCGCCAGTTGTGGCGGTTGGTGGGACTCTCTGACAGCGCCCAGCATTCCGCCTTCGAGACGACGCCGAGCACGCGGCATCCGGAGGCCCCGACTCGCTGGGCGCAGAGGTTCAAGGCCGCCGTCTCGGCCTGGTCCTTGCTCCTCTCCTTGACACGGGCGAACACGGCGCCGTTCTTCTCCACGATCACGCCCCAGCACGGACCGCTGCCGCAATCCCCGGGTGCGCCGACGTTTGCGACGTTGCCGCCGGGCTTGACCAGGCCCGCAAGCGTGGCCCAGGTGTCCGGCAGGAAGCGCTTGGTGGCAAACGCGCCCGCAAAGAGCAGCGCCACGATGGCGGCGACGGCAATGCCGATGCGCCCGGCCTTGGAGCCCTCCTGCTGCTGCGGCTCGGCTCGCGGCTCGTCGCGCGACGGGACCAGCGTGGTGACGCCGGTCATCACGCGCGTCATGCGCGCGGCGCTCGAACGCTGCGGGCCTGATTCGAGGAGCGTCCTGCGCCACTCGCCAATCGACTTCGGCCGCTCGTCCGGCGGCAGCCTCATCGACCAGTCGATGGCCTTGAGGAAATTGTCGCGGTAGCGCGTCTTGGCGACCTGAGCGACCGGCAACACCTCGTCCTTGAGCTGGCGCGAGGTGGCCTCCATCGGCCGGCTGCCCGAGATGGCGCGGTAGAGGGTGCAGCCGAAGGCGTAGATGTCGGTCCAGGGCCCGTAGCGGTTGGCGTTGGAGGTGTACTGCTCGGGCGCCGAGTAGCCGCTCTTGAAGACGAGGGCGGAAACGAGCGTGGAGTGCTGCTTGATCTCGAATCGCGAGGCGCCGAAGTCAAGCAGGATGGGGGCGCCGTCGCTGGCGCGGATCATCACGTTCTCGGGCGAAAAGTCGAGATGCCACGTCTTGTTGGCATGCACCAGCTCCAGCGCGTTGAGCAGCGGCGCCGTGATCAGGTCCAGTTCCTCCTGCGTGGGCGGGCTGTCGAGCCCCTGGAGCCAATGCTCCAGCGTCGACCCGTTGACGAAGTCGAGCAGCATGTAGGCCGAGTTGTTGGCCTCGAACACACGCCGAACATTGACGATGTTGGAGTGGTTGAATTGCGCCAGCAACCGCGCTTCATCGTAGAACTTCTTGAGGCCCCAGCGGTAGTCCGCCTCGCTGTTGGGCTTGGCCGCAAAGCGGATGCTGGTGCCTTCGCGCCGGACCAGGTCCTCGGGGAAGAACTCCTTGAGCGCGAAGTCTTTCTCCAGGCCCTCGTCACGCACCAGATAGGTGATTCCGAAGCCGCCCCGCCCCAGCACCTTGCTGATCAGGTATTGATCGACCTTGGTGCCAGACGGCAGGATCGATGGGTCCTGGTAGTTCATTGCTCGCAGCCCCCAGCGCGAATCGGCGTGCGGTCCTTGTCTCGCCTACCGGGCCAGCCTTTACCAAGCCTGTCAGTAACAAGGGTAACACCCAAGCCGTGACCATTGAGATACAGAGGGTATATCTGCTTGTGCTTGTGCATTAGCCAGATGGAGCCGCCTCGATAGCCTGGGCTCAGGTTGAACGGTCTCCTCCATCAGCATAATATGCAAGCGTTTTCCAGCGAAATGAGGGTCGCCCGGATGCTTGGTGCCCGTCGCCATCGGTTCATGGCCGGCACGATTGTCGTGTTGCTCTCGGGCTTCGGGGCGGGCATCGGCCACGCCCAGGAGGGCAAGCTGCTGGCCACTTGCTCGGCGCCGCAGCTGGCTCCGGCGGACACATCGGCGGGCGGGGCCGGCTCCACAGGCGCCAGCAACGCAACCGCCAACGTCACCTGCGAGGTGCGGGGGTCGGGCCCCATGACCTTCAAGAGCGTCAAGGTCGCCGTAAAGGGCGGCGACGCGCTCGAGACCAGCTTCTTCGGCTTCGATCCGGCCAAGCGGCCGCTGGCGGCCCTGTTCCTCGTGCAAATCTCCGATCCGAATCGCCGCGGCAATGTCGTGCTGATGGCCGATGCCGTCACCAAGATGGCGGATGCGCGCGAGGGCAACCGGCGCTTCGCGGCCTACACGTTTGCCAACGATCTGAACCTGGCGGCGGATTTTACCGCCTCCAAGGCCGACTTCGACAAGCAGGTGCGGGCGATCCGACCTGCGGCCCTGCCCTCGCAGCTCTACAAGGCGGCACTGGAGGCGATCGGCAAGCTGTCGCGGGAGACCGCTGACCGTAAGGCCTTGATCATTCTGGGCGATGGCGAGTCCGACGACACCAGCTACGACCACGACCAGGTGCTGAAGGCGGCCAAGGATGCGGGCGTCACGATCCACGCGCTCGGCTATCTTGCGGAAGCCGGTGACCTGCCCAAGTTCCAAACCCTGCAGCGGCTTGCCGACGACACCGGCGGCTACCGCAAGGAAGTGCGCGTGGCGGGCGTGCAGAAATACACGGTCGGCAAGCAGTTCGTGCCGGAGGTGCTCGAGAACGGCGGCACGGTGAAGTTCGTGCTCAAGGAGCCGCCCGGGCCGGTCACCGTCACCATATCGGCCGACCTCGGCAACGGGCGCGTCGAGAGCACCAACTATACGCTGACCATGCCAGCCGCGCCGACGAGACCCACACCCTCTCGGCCGAGCGAAAGCTCCACCCCGACCACCCCGCTGAGTCCCAGCGAGCCCGCCGCCTGGCATCAGCGCCTGATCACCTGGGCCAAGAACCACGTCGTGCTGGCAGGCGTCATCGGCATCGCCGCGGCCTCGGGCGTGGTCGGGCTCATGCTCCTCCTGATGGGCTCCAAGGCACCTCCGCCTCCGCCGGAGGAGGAGTCCAAAGTCGCATACGGCTGGCTCGAGATGCTCGACGGCAACGCCTCGCGCTATCCGTTGAAGACGACCAACGTGCGCATCGGCCGCCACCGCGACAACGACATCTGCCTGCACAACGACTCGATCTCGCGACGGCACGCGCTGCTTCACTTCAATGCCGACAACCGTCGCTTCGTGATCAGGGACCTGGGCGGTGACAACGGCGTCGTCGTCAACAACATCAAGCAGCAGACGCATGAGTTGAACGATGGAGACCTAGTGGAGCTCGGCGAGGTACGGCTGCGCTTCCGCGTCAACATGGAACGCGCATAGCCGGCTGCCTGCACCCGGTCGTCAATCCGGTGCGTGACGAGCGTGGCGTTTGCGGGCGGCATCGGAGCGGAGCCGGACCGAGAAGAGCAGAAGGGAATCTGGCATGAGCAGCAATTCAGGCAGCGACGATCCCGGCGGCGGTGGCCCCGACGACATCGAGGAGAAGAAGACGCGTTTCGTGCCGCGCCCGGATCTGCACAAGCCCGCACCCCCGCCATCGGCGGACCCGGGCCCGGATCTCGGTGCGGATACGCAGCAGTCGGCGCCTGGACCGGTGATCGGTAAGACCCGGCTCATGCGCGAAGGAGAGTCACCAGCAGGAGGCGGCGTGCAAGAAACCACGCCGGCAAAGAGAATGGCAATTGGCGCCAAGACGCAACTGATCCGCGGCGGGGATTCCGACGCCGAGATGGACCCCGTGGCGGGGTGGCTGGTCGTGGTCAAGGGCCCGGGTCGCGGCAGCTTCGCCGCGGTCTATGTCGGCATGAACTCGCTCGGCCGCGATCAGAGCCAGCGCGTTGCTCTCAACTTCGGCGACGAGTCGATCTCGCGCGAGGAGCACGCCTACATCACCTACGACGACGAGACGCGCTGCTTCTATCTGCAGCATGGCGGCAAATCGAATCTCGTGCGGCTCGGCTCCGAGCCGGTGCTGACGCCTGCCGAGCTCAAACCCAACGACCTCATCCGCATCGGCAGGACGACGCTGCTGTTCGTGCCGTGCTGCGGCCCGGACTTCTCATGGACTGACGAGGTCCAGAGCGCATGAGCTTCGTGCTGGCAAGTGCCGCCCGGGCGACCACTGGGGCGCGGGCAGGCCAGGAGGACGCCTTCCGTCTATGGCCGGCCGAAGGCGTCGCGCGGCCGAACGGCAAGGGCGGCGGCCTGCTGGCGGTGCTTGCCGACGGCATGGGCGGACACACCGGCGGTGCGGTCGCCGGGCAAACCGCCTGCTCGACGTTCGCGGAGGCGTTCTCCTCCGCCACGACGCCCTACGAGGCGCGCCTGCAGTCGGCGCTGAATGCCAGCAACGAGGCGCTCGCCAAGGGCGTGGAGCAGAACGCCGCGCTCAAGGGCATGGGCTGCACGCTGATCGGCGCCTGGATGGACGAGGTCGGCCTGCGCTGGACGAGCGTCGGCGACTCGCTGTTGCTGCTCTATCGCTTTCCCGACGTGATGCGCCTCAATGCCGACCACTCGCTGGGCTCGTTCCTGGATGAGCAGGCGCGGCAGAACCGCATCACGTTCAGCGAGGCCAAGCAACACCACAACCGCAACGCGCTGCGCTCGGCACTGACGGGCTCCAAGATCGACCTGGTGGATCTGAGAGGCGAACCGCTCGAGCTGCGCGCGGGCGATTGGATCCTGCTTGCCAGCGACGGCATCTGCTCGCTGGAAGGCGACGAGATCGCCGACGTCGTCTACAATTTCCGCGAGTCCTCGCCCGCCCAGATGGCCGATGGCCTGATCGCCGCCGTCGTGAAGAAGGCTGTGGCCGGACAGGACAACACGACGGTCGTGGCCGTGCGTGTCGATGAAGCGTCGGACGCCTCGGATGCCGTGACCACACGCGTCATGCGTCGTCCCGGCGAGGAGCAGGAGCTGCGCTCGCGTCGCATCGGCATTACCGGTCGCAGCAAGACGTCGCCGCCGAAACGGTCGGCTGCACGGTCCGTGCGGTCCGCCGTATGGCTGGTGGCGGCGGCGATATTCTTCCTGATCTTCGCGGCGACCGTGCTGCTGCGCGCGCTGCAACCGACGCCCGTCCCGGCGTCCGGTACCGCCGCGCCAACGCGGCCGCTGCCCGCCGCGGTGACGGCGCCCGCACCCGAGCCCGCAACGGCAGATACACCCGGGCCCGATGGCCCGAAGGGGCCCCGCCCACCAGCCGGAGAGCAGCCGAAGTCCGCAACACCCGATGCCGGTCCGCTCGTGCCGGTCAAACCTCCCGCGCCTCAGCGGGCGCGTCCTCAGCCGCCCTCTGGCTCGCCCTCTGGCCCGCCTGCCGCGCAGCCGCCGGGACCATCGCAACCGCCCGGCGCACAGTCGGGCGAGGTACAGGAGCAGCGCGACGTCCAGCCGAGCAAGGCCAAACAGCAGCAGGACGACCGCGAGGCACCGGTGCGCCGCGTCAAGCGCCCGGAGCGGCAAGCCAAGGAGAACGTCAGGGAGCAGCCTTCCAAGGAGGCGCTCAAGAGCGCCATCAAGAGCGCACCGCCCGCCGCAAAGGAGGGGCCCACGACCGCGCCGCGGCCGGCGCAGAGCCTACCGTGGGGGTTTGGAGGTGAATAGCGGTCCGCGCGCTCGGCAGACACCGGGCGCGAGCACGCTCGCCTGCTCGGGGCCTGATCCCGGACGCATGCGATCGAGGGGGCGCAAGTCGCGCCGGGGGGATTGATCGGATGCGGCGGCACGTACTTGCATGCATGTCCTCGCTCATGGTCGCTGCGGGCGTCGGCTCCCTGCCCGCCCGAGCCCTCGGGCCCATGCCCGACGCCACGAGGCTCAACTCCACCTTGCCCGTCGTGAGGGTCAGCGACACCGGCATCGACATCGTCCGCATGCCGCCGGGTCTGCCGCCGCCGGTCGAGCGCCAGCCTGCGATCATTCCCGCCTCGCCCGCGCCCCTGCCAGTGGCGCCACCACCCCCTCCGCCCCCGCAAGCGCAGCCGCAACCGACGCCGGCGGCCCCGGCGCCGGTCCAGCCGGCGCAGCCGCTCGGCAAGACTATCAAGGTCCCGGTGCAGATCGGCAGCCTGTCGACCGACGGCCAGAAGGGTTGGCTCGGCGTGAAGATGGAGAGCGTCGATCTCCCGCTCGCGCTCTCGCTCGGGCGTCTCAACGCCGACGGCGCGCTCATCATCGAGGCGACGGCGGGCGGCCCCGCGGGCCAGGCGGGACTGCGTTTGGGCGACATCATCATCAGCTACAACGGCAGGACCGTCCCCAGCATGGAGGATCTGCGCCAGCAGGTTTCGGCGACGAGCCCCAACACGCTCGTGATGATGGACGTGTGGCGGATCACCACCGATGACGGCGACTTCCTGCACACGCTGCGCCGGCTGGGCGACGGCGGCAACGCCTACGTCATGTATCGCCTGGGCCGCATGTATGCGACGGGCAACGGCGTCGCCCGGGACGACACCGAGGGCGTGCGCTGGCTGCGCAAAAGCGCCAATGCCGGCAACCTGCAGGCCATGACGGCGCTTGCGGTTGCTCTCCTCGACGGACAGGGAACGGGCAAGGACCCGCAGGAGGCTGTCCGTCTTCTCAAGGCGGCCGGCGACAAGGGCAACGTCGAGGCCGTCTACCGCATGGGCGGGCTGCTCGCACGCGGCGTGGCCGTGGAGAAGGACGCGCTGGAGGCCGTGCGCCTCTTCACCAAGGCGGCCGAGGCGGGCCACTCGCCGGCCATGGTGGACCTGGGCCTGATGTTCAACAACGGCCAAGGCGTGCAGGCCGATCATACCAAGGCGGCCATGTGGTACAAGCGCGCCGCCGACCTGGGCAACACCTACGGCATGGTCAATCTCGGCTTCCTCTACCAGCAGGGCAAAGGCGTCGAGAAGGACGAGGTGGCCGCGGTCAACCTCTACCGGCGCGCGGCCAACGAAGGCAATCCGGCCGGCATCCACAATCTGGCGGCGATGTACGACAGCGGCAGGGGCCTCGACCACAAGGACCCCGAGCAGGCCGCCGATCTCATGCTGCGCTCGCTCGAGCTGCGCAACCAGTTCTCCTACGAGCAGATGACGCGCAACTCCAACAACTGGAGCCGGAGTTTCCGCATGGCCCTGCAGCGCAAGCTGCGCGATGTCGGCGTTTACAACGGACGCGTCGACGGTAACTTCCGCGACACCACGTTTGCGGCCATCAACGCCTACGTCAATCGCAGCCGTTGAGCGTGGATCGCCTGCTCACACCGCACCGAACGGCCTCGTAATGTGCGCATTGCGTCGGCAGCACGGGCCTGCGCACGACACGCCATTTTGACATCAACTTGAGCACATTGGCGCTTGCGACGGCGTTGGCTGATGCGGCGGGCTGGTGTAGGCTGGCGCTTCAGTGAAGTAAGTAAGGAGCGTAAAACCATGGCTGTCCAAATTGTTATGGATCGCACCGGCGACACCCGGCACGAGTTCGACAGCACTGACCAGAAAGCTCTTGGGCTCGCTGAGGAGCGCTTCCGCCAGCTGACAGGAAAAGGTTTCCGCGCGGTGGCGCTCGGTCGCGACGGCGGCTCCGGCCGGCTGCTGCGCAAGTTCGATCGCGAGGTCGAGCAGACTCTCTTCATCCCGCAGCTGCAAGGCGGCTGATGGAGCGAGTGGCCGAGATCCTGAGGGCCCTGTTGGGGAGGGCCCTCAGCGAACATGGGCCCCAGGCGCCGGCACTCGCGGACGTCCTGATCGAGAGAGCACAGAGTCATCTGCCCCCTCAGCTCGGCGTGCAGCTCTCGAACGGCTATCGCGCGTGGGCCCCGCTGAGCCCCGCTGACTGCTACGCCTTCTGCGAGAGCCACGGCACCTGGGACCTGGCGAGCCTGCGCGCAGCGTTGTTGTGCGAGGGTCAGCACATGTACCTGGAGATGCGGGAGGACCACGCCGTCTTCCGGCGCAGCCAGCGTCAGCGACGCGAGGACAGCATCGCGCCTGGTGGCGTCGACACCAGCCTGCTCGAGCGGCTGCGGCGGCAGACGGACGGATTTGACGAGGACCTGATCTGGCAGCGCGCGCCCGGCGAGTTTCCCTTCGGCGCGGCAAGGGCCGTCGAGCCGCGCGCCGAGGGCGGATCGGAGACAAGGTCCGAGACCGGACGCAGGCTGCTGCAATGGTGGGCGCAGCGACGCGAGCAGCTGGTCGGCTCGTTCTCCTTCCTGCGCGTGGCCGGCGACGTCGGCAGCAAGCGCGCCCAGGAGCGCGGCCTCAAGCTGCTGCGGGAGAATCTGACACCGCTCCAGCGCCAGCAGTACGAGAAGTACGGCTATTTCGACGTGCTGGGCGGCAACACCGGCAAGCGCTACCGCATCCGCCACGGCCGGCAGATGAATATCGACCAGCTCGACAAGAACGGCAGGCGGGTGTGCGGCTGGTGCTTCTTCCCGCAGGGCAGCCTGGTGGCGGGCGACATCATGCTCGCCCAGAAGCTCTCACTCGAGCTCTACGAGGTCGAGACGCTGCGGGTGGCCAACCGGTATTGAAGCTGACACTCCGGCTCTGCGGACGCCATCACTTCTCCACGAACGCCTTCTCGATGACGAACTGGCCGGGCTCGCTGCTCGAGCCTTCGTGGAAATGGAGACCCTCCAGGATCGGGCGCATGTCGGCGAGCATCTGCGGGCTGCCGCACAGCATGGCGCGATCGAGCTCGGCGTCGAGTCCGGGCAGCTCCAGGTCGCGGAAGATTTGCCCCGAGGTGATGAGGTCGGTGACTCGCCCGCGGTTCTGGAAGGGCTCGCGCGTCACCGTCGGGTAGTAGACGAGCCGGCGTGCTGCATATTCGCCGATAAGCTCGTCCTCCCGCAGGTCGACGATGCGCTCGCCGTAGGCCAGCTCCGCCACCTGCCGGCAGCCGTGCACCAGCACGATCTTCTCGAAGCGCTCGTAGGTCTCGGGATCGCGGATGATGCTCATGAAGGGTGCAAGCCCGGTGCCTGTGGCTAGGAGATAGAGCGTGCGGCCGGGCAGCAGGTTGTGGATGACGAGTGTGCCCGTGGGCTTGCGGCTCACCAGGATGCGGTCCGATTCCCTGATGTGCTGCAGCCGCGAGGTGAGCGGCCCGTCCGGCACCTTGATGGAGAGGAACTCGAGGGTTTCCTCGTACGGCGGACTCACCAGGCTGTAAGCCCTGACAAGGGGACGGTCCGCCGTCTCGAGACCCATCATCGTGAACTGCCCGCTGGTGAAGCGGAACGAGGGGCTGCGCGTGGTCGTAAAACTGAAGAGGCTGTCCGTCCAATGGCGCACGGACAGCACGGTCTCGGTCGTGTAGGCGCTCATGATCCCTCGGCCCGGTCATCTCGCGTTCTGTGCGCGCGATGCCATGCCCCTTTGCTTGGTATCGACTTGTCGCGTTGCCGTTAAGCGCCTTGGCGGCACGGCCGGCAGCACGCAATTAATCGCTCCCCGCACCGCTTTCAACATCAAACGGTGCCGCACCCGGGATGCGACCTAGATCAAGGCAATCGATGATTTTTTGTGCTTGCGCGTGACGACGCGCAGCCGATTCTGACAGCCCGGCCACAGGCGAATGCCGCTTTGCCGAGCGGGCGGCCCGCGCGGAATGCCCTTCCGCGCAGCCGATTTTCACACCAGGCGCGAAAGCCGCAGCTTGGCTGCGCCAAAAGTGATCTCCTGGCCCATCTCGTTGAGAGAGACCGTGCGGTTGCCGAGCACCTCGCCGTCGACGCGCGTGCCGTTGGTGGAGCCGAGGTCGCGCAAGGTGAGCCCCTGGTTCGGCACGTAGGTGATCTCGGCATGGGCGCCGGACACGCTGCTGTCGTCGATGACGAACTGCGCCCGGTTGCGGTCGCGGCCGAACACCCAGCTGGTCGTTGCCTCGCCGGCACTCCCGTTCTCGACCATGGGTCGCAACTCGAACTGCACCGCGCGGCCGGCCGGGTCGAAGCCCGACAGCATCCAGCCGTTGTCGGGGACGCCCGAGCGGCGCGGGCCGGCGTCGGCCGACGAGCCGGAGCCGCCCGACATCAGCTTGAACTCCGCCGTGCCGAACCGGATCACATCCCCCAGTTGCGCCTGCGCCGTGGTGATGCGGCTGGCGTTGACATAGGTGCCGTTGGAGGAGCCGAGATCGCTGATGGTGAGACGATCGCCCGCCGAGCTCAGCTGCAGGCGTGCGTGCATGGACGACACCGTGTCGTCATCGATGACGATCTGGGCCTTGTGCCCCCGGCCGACCACGAGAACCCGGCCGCCCTCGATCGCGAAGCTGTTCCCCCCTGTCGTCGATTGCAGGGCGAAATTGGCTCCGCTCTTGGCCCAGTCGACCTGCTGGCGTGCCGATCTCGGCGTCGCCGGCGGTTCCCGGTCGCGATCGTCGTGTCTTCGCGGCGAGGGTGCGCGTCCGCTCAATCTGCTCACGTACTGGCTGAGGCCGCCGAGGTTGGCGCCGCTTTTCAACGCGAACACCAGCGCGGCCAGGGCCAGCGCGGCACTCATGCCGATCACAAGGGGAATCATCATCATTGCACCTCCGGTGGCACTGGTGGCCACGCAGGGACGTTGCACCCAGGCGTAGTCGATACCGTATTCGCGAAGAATCCGGACCACCTCGCTGGCGTGGATCGAAAAGAACAGGCCCTGCGAGTTGAGGGCCACCAGCGTGTTGACCCCCATGACGTTGCCGCACTTGTCGAACAGCGGCCCGCCGCTGTTGCCGGGATTGATGGCGGCGTTGTGCTGGACGGTGCGGGCGTTGAGCGTCGGGCTCTCGGCCGAGGTCATGCGAGAGACCACGCCCGAGGTGACGGTGGGATCGAGGGCGGCCGGGTCCTTCAGCCGCCGCAGCACCTCGGGCACCGTCAGCGGCCTGCCCTTGACCGCATCGTCGGCGGCTGCCGGAAAACCCACGGTCACGACATTGGAGAGCTTCTCGGGCTCGTAGTCGCCGATCGCAAGCGGCTTGCCGGGCAGGTCCTTGTCGACCCGAAGGATCGCCAGATCGAGGCCGGGCTTGAAGCCGATGACCCGGGCGGCGGCCACCTGCACTTCCCGCCCGTCGCGATAGATCACCATGAACTCGGTGTTCTTCTCGATGACGTGGAAGTTGGTGACGACGGTGCGCTGCCCGCTGACCAGGAAGCCCGTCCCGGTGGAGCCCTTGGGGGTGGCGAAGATCTTGTAGACGCTCGCCTCCACCTTCTGCAGGTCGAAGTCGTTTGCTTGGGCCGATGCCGGGATCGTCAACAGCAGTAGGGATGCCAGACCGAGGCAGGCGAGGACGCGCCCCACCAGACCAGATCCAAGCAGTTGCAGCATTTCAGACCCCCAGGGATCCACGGCCGGCCGGCGCGCCGAGCTCCACTCGGACGCGGTTAGTCATAGCAGTTGGAAGGAGTCTTGCCACCTGTGCCT